>JABAQM010000001.1:3003234-3304852 GCA_019187105.1 Fimbriimonadaceae bacterium
TAGCCGCTCCAGATCGGTATCAAACAGCCTTAACGTCCAGTTGGGACCGGGATTCAGGTGGGGAAGCGAGGCAAGGATCGAGGGCCCGAAACGCAAGCTGCCAACGCCGATCAGCGCCAGTTCAACGTGACCCACAATGTTAGTCTACGTCGCAAGGGGTAACCTCCACCGACCGCAATGGATCCCTTTGGCGAAGAACGGCCGGAGTTCACCGGCAGTTTGATATCCATCGAGTTCGGCCCAGGGGGAAGGATGACCCAGCTTTGGGCGGTCGATCCGATGCTTCCTGAGGAGGGCGAGGAGTTTCAGTTTATCGTTCCCCCGCTTGGCTTCGGCGAGGAGGCAGCGGAGGATTACTACCCCGGGACGATACTCCTTGGCGCCCGTCTGGATCCAGAAAGCCCATGGGTGCTGAGTCGGAATAATCACGCTCAGCTCCTGTTTCCCATGGCTGAAGAGTCGCTCGAAGCCCAAGGCATCGAGTTCGAATACGACTTTGCGTTGTTGCCGGAACTTAGGGTGACCGGCAAGTTCTACGAGATTCCGGGCCTTGTGCCCCAGATTGCATGGGACATCGACGTGCGAAACCGCGGCAAGGTGAGCATTGAGATCGGCGAGCTTGCCTTTCCCCTGGCCTTCAACAACTTTTATGATGGATTTGGATGGAGCGACGAGCAGCTTCGGCGGCTTTGGACGAGCCGACTCTACATCCACAAGTTTATTGGAGGTGCGGCCAGCTGGGTCTTTGCGCAGAGGATGACGGCAGAGCCACCCGGCATCCTCGTGTTTCCCGGTGAAGATACGTCATGGGAGTTCTATAGCACGGTTCCAGCCTCTCTGAACACGCCCCACCAGTGGGAAGGTATTCCAGTCGTCTACATCTACAGCCGCGCCGCTGCTGAGCGAGAAGGTTGGAATCGCTGGGTCAATGACCATTCCTCGCTCATCCTGGAGGCCGGGGACTTCAGGCGCTTCCACATGCGTTTCGCCACTGTCGACCGGGACAAGCAGGATGGCGTTCACCAAGCCTTGGTTGCCTGCGGCAGGCCGAGTTTCCGCCTTCTCCCGGGAGCCGTCGGTCCGACCGACGTCGGAGTGGCTGTCGAAGTCGGGGGGTGCGTGCCGGCCAGATTCTTCTCCAGCCGCGATGCCCTCGTCGAGACGGAATCCGACGAGGAAGGAGGGTTTTGCTTTGTCAAGCCAACGGATACGGGGCCCTTCCGATTGACCGTCGAGGACACTCTGGGACGACTCAGTCATGCCCATCTGATGTTCATCGAGCCGATCGAGACTCTCATCAAAAAGCGGGCAGCGTACATCGCGGGGACCCAGGTCCACCCAGACGATGGATCTGCGCTCTCCGACGGCATTCTGCTAACCAACGTTCAGTCGGCCGAGCAGGTCGTCGATCCCGAGGAGTACTCGGGAGCCTCTGGTATCGAGTGCAGCCTCGCCGATGCATTGTTCCTTGCCGAAAAGAACGCGATCTATCCCGATCGCCAAGAAATTGAGATCCTTGATCGTTATCTATCCCACTTTCTGCTCGATGACATTCAGAATCCTGGCGACATGTCGGTTGGCTCGGTGCTGGCGGAAGGAAACGGAGTCGGGATGTATTCGGGACGGCCGATCACCTACCCGCATGTTTTCAACCTGTACCATTCGATGTTTGCGGTCGCGGAAAGCTACGGGGGGACTTCGGAGCAGCCGAAGACCTACCTCAGTCGCGCTGCTCAGACCGCACTCTCGATGTTCAAGTTCGGTTGGAGGCACTACGTTCGCACGGTGGGCCTACTCGGCTACGCCAGAATCTACGATTTGCTGAGCGACCTGCAAGCCCAGGGGCTGCACGAGGAGTACGCGGCGCTTTACCCTCAGGTGTTGGCCAAGGCCAACGACATGGTGAGGCAGAGCTATCCCTATGCCGGAGAGTCGGTGCTTGACACCAGCGGCTTCGAGGAAGTCTATTCAGCGGCAAGGTTCCTGCAAAACGATGAGCATCTGGAGCGAACTCTCCGGTGCGCCTTCGCGGCAAGGTCGCTATCGCCAAGTTGGTGGTGGTACGGCAGCGATAAGCGCAGTTGGGACGGCGCCGACTCGACGCCGCTTCGAGCCCTGATCGATAGGGGGGAGGTTTGTTTGGCCCACACGACGATCAGCAACTCGCTCATCTTCTTCGAGTCGATCGATCGAGATTATCTCGCCGTTCCCGAGGCGTACATGCGATTGGCCTGCGGTGGCATGATCGGTCCGTGGGCATTGATCCGTAAGGACGGTGCAGCCTCAATGTGCTTCTGCCCCGACCTAAGCAGCAAGCACGCCGGTTACAACCCGTACACGGGGGCTTCAGGACTGGGATACTTCCACTACTTGCGAACAGCCGCCTCTTACGTGCTCCCCAACCGTTCGCTGGGCACGTTCAGCTTTGGCTGCCACTTCGAATCGGATGGCAACTCGTATGTGGTGCGACCATGGGAAGGTGTTGGAAGACGTATCTATCTACGGCAGATCGGTGCAGAGTTCGAGTTGAGCTTTGGGAAGTTTGATGAAGTGAAAATGGACAGTAGAAAGCGTAAAGTGGAGGCGCGGATTTCAAATCCCTGCGACAAGGATGTGACGGCGAATTTGGTGCTCCGAGGACTCTGGGGCTCACGCCTCAGCATCGATGGAAAGCTCATTGACGCCGTCAATGGAGAGATGAGAGCCGCGATTGCCTTGCCGGGTAAGAAATCCATCGTGGTTACGGGGACGGTGGTGCAATGAACCTTCCCGGTTGGTGGTTGTTCTTCTCCGGGCTGTTTTTCGCCTTAGGAAGCTTGGTTCTGATCGGCCTTACCTTCGTGGCCCTGCAGATGATTGCCTCTCTACGGGAACTGAACAAGACGGTAAAAGAGCTACAAACGAGGGTCGATCTGCTTTCAAATCGGGTTGGCGACCTGGTATCGGAGGCTCGAGCCGTAACAAGCAACGTTGGCGGCCAAGCCTCGGGTCTGCTTTCGAACGTGAACTCGATAGTGTCCGGTGCGAGTTCGCGCCTCGAAACTTTCTCCGTTCTCCTCCTCGTCATTGGGATGGTGAGGAAGTTTCTAGGGTTAAAACGGCGTCAGAAGGGTCTGCCTGGTCCCTCCGGAGATTGACAGGAGCTCACCGAAATGCTAAACTGTATCTCGCTTCGCGGGGTGGAGCAGTCTGGTAGCTCGTCGGGCTCATAACCCGGAGGTCGCGAGTTCAAATCTCGCCCCCGCACCCAGTTTCTTCGATTCGCTCCAGGAGTTCCTGGAGCGAATTCTCTTTAAAGCGGCCCGTTCTCCCAGGGCCCTGAAATGGCAACGAGGATTCCGGGACCATCGAGGTTGGCGACCAGAGTCGAACCATCCAGGGAGAAATCCAGTCCCGTGACGACCGTTTTGGGAGATGACGTGCGGGCAAGGTCGAACGGCTTTTGGCCGATTTGGAAGCCAATAACTCGGTTTCCGGCTGCAACCACAATTCCACCACCAGGGGTAGCGCAGGCTTGCGTGATAGAGGCTGGCTCAAGGGCGATGGTCTGGAGCCTGCGGAGGTTCGACGCCATTCGCTGGGGCGCAGCAAGTTGCCACAGGTCTGTGGTTCCGGTTTTGCTTCCGCTCGTCAGAAGCAGCAAAGCCCCATCGTGCGGCATGATTGCCCTGATAGTGTGCTGGCTCGCGACCGAGCCTTCGCCCGTCGGAACCCACTTCCCGGTGCAACCAGCGGACTGCCACGCTGCCAAAGAAAGTTCCTGAGCGATGCCACCTGCGGCAAGATCTGGGATGCTCTTCGGAACCCATCGGAGCAACCGAGCACCTTTGACGTCGACGGCGAACAAGCAATGGGATTGACCGTCGTAGGCCATCTGGCTGAGGGCAACACCCGCAAATGGTCTCAGTGCAGTCGGTGCCTTCAACTCGCGCTGCTGGATCCTACTCTCGAAGATACTGCCTTCCTCATCGGCGGCGAGCCAAGTTCCCCAAGGAGTGGCCGTTCCGGCTACAGGTAAAGCAATCCCGGAAATCAGGCACCAGTCCCGGACCAGTTCGTTAGTTCCGTTCTCCAGGATCATGCAGACGACACCGCCGGGAGTGGCGGGTCGATAAGAGTTCGCCTCCGGTCCAATGGTGGCATCGCCATGTCCGACATGGTTCCGTGCGACATAGGTCTGCCCATTCAGGCGAAGGCATCCTAGTTGGCGAGGTCCGGCGGGGTTTGCAAAGCCATCCCGCATCTTGTCACCTGCGGCGGCCAGCGCGACATACCGGAAGTCCTTGGGCAAGTCCAGGATGGTTTCATTCCTAACCCGGTCCGGGACCGGCGAGAGGGCGCCGTAACCTTCCTTGTTCGGCCTGCCTCCAAGGGCGCCAAGGCTGGGCGGGCAGGCGGCCAGCGCAGCAAGTGCGGCCGTGCCATGAAGGAATTCGCGTCGGTTCATCGGTTTTATAGGTTGAGTCTATCAAAGAAAAAGGGCCGAGCGACACACATCGCTCGGCCCTTGATAACGAATGTTACTTCGGTCCTTCCAGCTTGGCGCCACCACCGCTGGTTTCAACGCCCGGGGGTGTGACCGCCTTGCCTTCCGGCGCCTTGGTGGGGTCGGTGTCTGCCGTTCCGCTGCCGCATCCTGCAAGCACGACGCCCATGATTGCAATAACGATCCAAAGTGATTTCTTCATGAAAACCTCCTGTTCGAACCCAATATACATCGGTAAACCTTGATCCTGCAAGGTAGGGTACCGATGCATTGCCCTGGAATGCAAAAAAGAGGACGCACCTCATAACGGGTACGTCCTCTTTGGCCTGTCAAGATCTTAGTTGAACTCGTAGTCCGGTCGGAAGATCCAAGCGTATCCAACGCTGTCAACCCAGAAGGAAGCCGGAATACCGACTGCATTGTACTGAGTGAACGGGTCGGTCTTGTAGTCCGTGTTGCCCGGTGCGATGGTTCGTCCCACGCCACGCCACTTAGCCGAGGAGTCGGCGAAGGTCATGTGGATACCCTTTGAGTATGCCCACATCGACGTGTTGCTGAACAGGAACATGCTGCTGGCGTTGCCGCTGGCGCCCTTCTGAGCAGGTCCACCAGGAGTGTATCGGCAAGGGCCGGCGGCGGTGATCGTTCCTGGGCAGTTCAGGTACGGATTGACATAGGTCAAGCCGATAACGTTCAGTTTGCCAATACCCATCCAAAGCATCGGGAAGTTGGCCGGAGCGGCGATACCCGAGTAAGGATAGTTGTGCACGAGGCCATTCATCGTGAAGCCAGCGAGCGAGGGCTCTTTGCGCTTCTTGATACCGGCGCCCATCGGGTTGGTCTCGGGCATGCCCGAGGCATCCAACGTTGCGTGGCTCTTCATGTAAGGCTGAAGGTTATTGGCCCACTGAGTTCGTGCGACCTGGACAGACTCGGCCTTGCCGTAGGTGTTGCCCGGATCGACCCAGTCCGGCGGAACGCAGATTCGGGTGTTACCCGGAACCCACTTATCGGTTGCGCCGTAAGCCGAGCCCGACACTTCGACGAACGCGTTAACCGAGTTAACCGTGTCGTCGGAGTCGCCCAGATACATCTGGACAGCAGCCGAGATCTGCTTCATGTTGTTGAGAGCGGCCGTCTTCTTGGCAGCCTCCTTCGCTTGAGCGAAGACAGGGAAAAGGATTGCAGCAAGGATTGCGATGATGGCGATAACCACCAGCAATTCAATGAGCGTGAATGCTTTGCGTTTTAGCATATGGGTATAAGTGCCTCCTCTGGAATATGTATGTCGTGCCCCGTTCGCGCTGGAGACGCAGGTCGGGCATTGTAATGACGGGTGGATAGACCCAGAGAGTTCCATCCTTCCCGGCAAAATCTCAGAAGTTTCTGAGACTGCCTTCCCTCCGAGCCGGCGAACCGGTTCATGTACTATACAACAATCGAATCGGAACTTCAAGCCGCTGGAGGCAAAATTGGCGCGTTTTTCTAACGGTACCGGTTCGCGAAGCTAAGACGACCCGCATTAATGCTGGCATCGCCTCAAGATAGGCCCGAAAGACCCCGATATTTGGGTTACCATGCGTCGACGTGCCTTCACGCTGATCGAGATGATGATTGTGGTGCTCATTCTGGGCATTCTTCTGGCGATTGCGGTTCCTTCGTGGATCAAGGCTCGCGAGAACTCGCGACGAACCTCGTGCCTGCGTAATCTCAAGAAGATCGAGGAAGCCAAAGAGATCTTTATCGTTGAGGCCAAGCTAAAGGAAGGTGACGCGGTGGGCGAGGACGACTTGCATCCGACCTACATCAAGGGTTCGGCCTTTCCGGAGTGTCCGGAAAACGGCGACTACGGCATTGGTGAGGTTGGCGAAGCCGTCAGCTGCAGCATCCACAAGCCTTAGGGCTTCATCATGATCCAAGATTTGCGGGCGTGCGGAACGTACGACCGCAGGAGATCGAGAAGCTCCTCCGGGTCCTCCGAAGTGTAAACCAGCTTCCGATCCCCCTCCTTGACGAACCCCTGTTCCACACTGTGGTCGAGAAAGGACTCCAGGAGATTGTAATAGCCCTCGACGTCCAGAAAGCCGCAGGGTTTGTTGTGAATGCCGAGCTGCGACCAGGTAAGCACTTCGAAAAACTCGTCGAGGGTGCCCATTCCTCCCGGCATAGCGATAAACGCATCCGCCATTCCAGCCATTTCGTACTTACGCTCGTGCATCGAGCGGACGATCCTTAGGTCGGTGAGTCCCCAGTGCGCCACCTCATTCTCGACAAGATGTTGGGGGATGACGCCGGTGACGGTGCCACCGTGCTCCAGCACGCTGTTCGCGAGGGTGCCCATGAGTCCTCGGACCCCGCCACCATAGACGAGCTTGATGCCCTGAATGGCAAGCGCAGCCCCGAGGCGTTTCGCCTGCTCCTCGTATGCAGGCTTCTTTCCGATGCTGGAACCGCAGAAGACGGTGACCGCAGTTAGCTCGGTTGGATGAGGCATGGCCAAGGTTACTTTGGAGCCGATACGTTTGGCAGAACCTGTCCCTCGATTGCCCGACACACGTTGTCGGCAACCTCAGACTGGTTCTGGCGCGGTTGGGGAAGGGTGCTGTCAAAAAATGTCGTCATTCCCCAGCTCGGATCGACTCCATCCGGGATCTGTTGCGGCACCGGCTCGCGCAGTAGTGTTAGCATCGCTGCGGTCCACATCCGTGGAACGGTGGTGAGGTTATATCCTCCACCTCCCAGAGCAACGATCGGAACCTCAAGGTCCTGAACGAGCGGTATTGCCGCCAACCATTCCTGGGCCGTGAGTCTTAGGTGCCCGAGAGGGTCCAGCTCGTGGGGATCGACGCCCATCTGGAGAACGACCGCGTTTGGCCGGAACCGCGCCATCGCAGGCACAAGCGTGCGTTCCATCGCCTCAAGCCAAACATCGCCCGTCGTGCCGGGCCATAGCGGCACATTCATGGCGGAATAGTCCTGGCCGGTGTCGGAGACGAAGCCTGTGCCGGGATAGAGGGTCCTGCCGTCTTGGTGGATGCTATAGGTGAACACGGCGGGGTCCTCCCACCAGATCGCTTCGACGCCATCGCCGTGGTGAAGGTCGATGTCGATGTAAGCCACCCGGTCGAACCTCCTCTTCAGGACGGCGATGGCGGCAGCCGCATCGTTGTAAATGCAGAAACCGCTGGCGCGATTTCGCCGGGCATGGTGCAGGCCGCCAGAAATGTTGATTGCGACCGATTCGCCGTCCACCACCGCCTGGGCAGCCGCTATAGAGCCAGCGAGGTAGGCCAGCGAAGCTTCGTGCATTCCCGGAAAGATAGGATTGTCGACCGAGCCGAAGCCCGATCCTCCGCCAAGACCTTCCGAGGGAGAATTACCGCTGCTCAGCCTCCGCACCTCCTCGAGATAGCTTTGGTCGTGGACAAGCAGCACGTCATCGTCGGCTCCCGGGCTGGGGTCGGACCATACGGTTCCTGGCTGGACCGCTTGAAACAGGGCAATGGTTCGGCGGAGACGCTCCGGCTTTAGGGGATGCTGCGGTCCAAAGTCATAAGAAAGCATCCGCGGATGATAAAACAGGAGAGCCATCCCGAGTCGAATCTTACACTTGGGCCTTCCATAATAGGTAGCGATGCTTCCCCTGATCATGTCGGCGTTGATTGCGCCTGACATCGACTTCGACTATAAGTCGATGAAGGGATTTTTCCTGAACGTCAAGGGCGTGCCCGTTGTCAGGGGCTCGTTCTTTCAGGTTTATGAAAAGGGATGGACCAAGGGCTACTACAGCTCCCGATGGCGCCCTCAGCAGATTCAGAGGCTGCAAGACGGGAGCATCCAAGTCCGGTTCGAGAGTCTCGACCGCAGGGTCGCCGGCGAGCAGCGGTATGAACCTATACCGACGGGGATTCGCGTTCACTACGAGTTCAAGTGGAAGGGCCGATCGCCGGTCAAGCTGGAAAACACGATCGGACTCCTCTGGGCACCCGTTTTCGAGCAGGGATCGGCGATGGCGGGCATGGAGAACAATACGGAGCTTGAGCGTCGGCCAAAACCGACAGACACGATTGCCAAGCGCATGATCCTTGGTCGATCGTCCGCCTTCAAGCTGAGTGCGCCGCTAGTCGATCTCCTGGTGCGGGGAACGAAGTCGGGCAAGGTCCTCTTCGACGCTCGGCGGTATCCCCAAGAGTGGGCCGACAGTACGGAAGTCTTTTGGGTTGGCCATCAGTCACTGGATCTGCAACCTGATGTGCCTCTGAAGTACTCGGTGGAGTGGGTGATCCAGCCAAAGGAACCCTCGCCGGAGCCTCATGAACCCGCGGTGTTCGATGCGGTCCCGGAACGGACCGTTTCTGCCATCGGACCCGTCCCCATGTCGACACAGATCCTGCCTAAGCCGAAGTCCGTTGTATCCATTGGTACAGGCTATTGCCCGGCAGATCGGAGGTTCAAGATATCGATGCCATTGGGCTATCGCTCATACAGCGAGGAACTCGATCGCCAGCTGGATCTCAGGTGGCGCCGGCGCGTGGATTCTTCGCTGCCCGAGATACCGATCGAAACCGCCACCGGCCGATTGGATCTTCCAAACGAAGGGTACGAGCTGAAAATCGCGCAAAACAAGATCACCATTGCGGCCCGGGATGGCGACGGCCTGGTGCAGGCGCTGAGAACGCTGGCACAGCTTGCGCGGCCCCGTAATGGCAACTTGGTATTCCCCGAAGTGTCGGTCCGGGATTGGCCCTCGGTTGGATGGCGAGGCGTTCATGTCTTCGTCGGTCCCCAATCGCGTCCGTTCCACGAAAGGCTGTTGGAACGGGTACTGGTTCCGCTGAAATTCAATAAGGTTGTCCTTCAATGCGAGCGCACCGACTGGGACTCCACCCCCGGCATTGCGACTCCCACGACCACGCCAAAGGCAGAGCTAGCCAAGCTGTTCGACATCGTACGGTCCTACAACATTGAGCCGATTCCCCTGATTCAGAGCTTCGGTCACATGCAATGGCTCTTCGCAAACGGCCAAAACCTCGACCTTGCGATCAATCGGCAGTTTCCCTACGCGATCGATCCAAGAAAGCAGGCGTCTCGAGCGCTGCTGACCAAGATCTGGACCGAAGCCTGCCAACTCCTAAAGCCGAACGTTGTTCACTTTGGATGCGATGAGGTCAGCTCGAGAAGTTGGTCCGACATGTTTTTGACCACCAGATTGTGGCAACAGCACATTCCGTTCTTGGCGACTCTTGCGAGGGATCTTGGGGTCGAACCGATGTTCTGGGGAGACATGGCCCTTTCTGCCAGTGAGGCTCCCGACGCCACCCACGGCGACACCAAGGACCAGGCCGACATGCGCAAGCAGGCGATACCGGCCGGCAGCTATGTTGGCGATTGGCATTATCGGCCCACGACCGATCCCACGAAGTTCAAATCCTTGCAGATGTGGAAGGCCATCGGCATGCGCCCCATCGCGACGAGCTGGTATCGCCCGGAGAATATCTATGGGCATACCCAAGCCGCAATCCAGGCTGGGGCGGGAACGTTGCAGTCGACGTGGGCCGGGTACATCAATTCCGACCAATCGATCTATAACGAGCTTGAGCAGTATGCGGGTTATGTTTTAGCTGCGGAATATGCGTGGAGTGGCCGAAAGGAGCTGCCCAACCAGCTTGCCTACAAACCCGATGAGGTCTTTAGACGAATGTATTTTCGGGCGCCGAGCGCGGTAACGATGGAAAGTGGCTGGCACCTGCTGCCTCGCCCAAAACAGCGGTCGCTCAGGATCGGGGAAGTGGAATTCGGTCTGTTCGAGCCGATCGGGCTCCACTGGCTGCTCAACGGCAGTGGACAGCGCCAACCTCGTACCGTCGTCCTGAATGCGAAGGTCGAAGCCACTGACCTTGCTTTCGCCATGGCTTCCCGTGCATGGGTGCCCGAGGGCGAGTCGGTCGGGGAGATTATCATCAAGCTGGACACGGGAGAGGAGATTCGCCAGCCGCTCATTTACGGGCGCCACCTTCGCAGCACAGAGGATCCTCGATCCACATTGTTCGCCGATCGTGCGGGTGGCATTAGCGGACTGAGAATTCCGTTCGGCAAACGCCGCAGGATCGAGACAATTGCCGTCCAGTCAGACAACGACTCCGTAGGGCTGCAGCTTTACGGCGTGACGGCACTGTGAAACTCCAACCGCCGCGGGTTCGTTCTCCTGGTATGAGATGGATCGTGGCGGTTATGGTCCTGGCATCACTCGCAGGCTGCCGAGGATTGATGGGCGGGATCAAAGGCTCGGGAGTGATGAAGTCTGAGACCCGGTCCGTGAAGCCGTTTACCGAAGTTGTCGCAGGGGGCAACTTCGACATCACGATCGAGGTTGGCAAGCCGGAGAAAGTGGTTATTACAACCGACGATAATGTGCTGCCTCTCGTGACAACTGAAATCGAGGGAGAGACCTTAAAGCTCGACATGCCAGACCGAACCGAGCTCTCGGCGCCCGTCAAGGTGGACATTTCGGTGCCTAAGTTGAACGGATTCGTGCTTGCCGGTGCCGGGACAACCGTCATCCGTGGAATTGACAACGAGAAGCTAACGCTCTCGATCAACGGTTCGGGATCGATCGCCGTCGCCGGTACCGCCAAAAACGCCGACTTTTCCATTTCAGGATCGGGGGAAATTGAGGCTTCCAGGCTGAAGCTCGGGAATGCTCAGACTGCCATTACGGGCAGCGGCGAGATTTCGGCCGCGCCAACCGGCGATCTGGAAGCTAGCATCACAGGGAGCGGAAAGGTCAGCCTATCCGCCAAGCCCAAATCGCTCAAGGAGAACATTGTCGGCAGCGGTTCGATCGTCCAACTTGAACGTTAATAGGCGCCGTCGCCTTTCAGGACGGCGATGGGGGTCATGACGAGTATCCGGATATCGGTCCAGAGGCTCATGTCGTCGATGTACTTCCGGTCGAGTTCCATCCACTCGTCAAACGTGAGATTGCTGCGACCCATCACTTGCCAGTAACAGGTGATGCCTGGCTTGATCCGAAGACGCTCTAAATCGCGATCCGTGTACTCCAGGACCTCTTTCACGATCGGTGGGCGGGGGCCTACAAGGCTCATTTGGCCCATGAAGACGTTAATGAGCTGCGGCAGCTCGTCCAAGCTGAACTTCCGGAGAATACGACCAAGAGGAGTTATCCGGGGGTCGTTCTTCATTTTGAAGATCGGCCCTTCCCGCTCATTTTGGTTGAGTAGATCCGCCTTTCTGCGGTCGGCATCGGCATACATGGACCGGAACTTCAGGAAACTGAAAACCCGTCCGCACAGCCCTACCCGCTTCGATACATACAGAACCGGACCGCGGCTGGTGACCTTGACCAAGATTGCAATGAGAAGGATGGGAGCGGAAAGCAGGATGAGTAGGACAAGCGAGCCAAATATGTCGAAAATGCGCTTTCGACGGAAGTAGCTCACGTCCACCGGACGAAGGTGGGTGCAATTGGGAAGCTGGTCCCCGAGGAACCTGGTACCCCGAAAGAGCTGGGAGCCGGGGAAAATAGGGGAACGCGAAGGATCCGCCGATGCCGGCGCCTCAGGATTCAATCCAACCTCTCCGTCCTTCATAGGTTCTCAAGGATCGATTCGTAATCGACCGTTACACAGCATCATTATTCTCGGTTCGGGAAGCCCAGAACCTTGCGCCCGACTAATTCGGACTAATCCCTAAGTTATTCGACCGTGACAGATTTTGCCAAGTTCCTCGGTTGATCGATCTCGCAGCCATTGAGCCTTGCGATGTGATACGACAGCAACTGCAGGGGTATCGCGCCCAACAGCGCGCTCAGAAAATCGAACTTCGTTCCGGGAATGACGAGGCGGTATTCCGATGCCGAAACCAGTTGCGGCGAGTCTTCAGTGGTAATCGCGACAACGGTCCCTCCCCGAGCCTGGATTTCCTTCATGTTCGATACCAGCTTGTCGAAAATCGCCGGATCAGTCGCGCCGAATATCGCGGTAACGCCCGGCTCAACGAGGGCCAACGGACCATGCTTCATTTCTCCGGCAGGAGATTCCTGTGTCGCCTTGTAGGCGATTTCCTTCATTTTTAGGGCACCCTCAAGAGCAACGTGCGCGTCGGCGCCCCGGCCAAGGAAGAAAAACAGCTTGGAATCCTTTAGAATTTCGGCCAGCTTCACGATCTCGCCTTCCGCAGCCAGAATCTCCTTGGCCTTTTCGGGCAAATCACGCAGTTCGTCGAGGATCTCGGCAACGCGAACTCCCGGTGTCTCGCGAACCTGAGCGATATAGAGCGACAACAGGGTCAAGGCGGTCACCTGAGCCACGTAGGCCTTGGTGCTGGCCACCGAAATTTCTGGTCCGGCCTGGGTAAAGATCGTTCGATCACATTCGCGGGCGATGCTGGAGCCGATCACATTCACGACGCCCAAGGTGCGGATTCTCCGCTCCTTGCAGAGTCGCAGGGCAGCAAGAGAATCGGCGGTCTCGCCGGACTGGCTGATGAAGACGGCAAGAGTCTTTGGCGACAAAACGGGGTCGCCGTATCGAAACTCGCTGCTGAAGTAGACATCGGTCGGTAGTCTCAGCAGCTTTTCGAACATGTGCTTGCCCATGAGGCCGGCATGGTAGGCGGTGCCACACGCCACAATGCAGACCCGTTCGATCTCGTGCCAGACATGTTCAGAGAACACCTGATCGAACCGCAAATGACCGGCCTCGTTCATTCTGCCCAGCAGCGATTGCCGAACGACGTCGGGCTGTTCGTGGATTTCCTTGAGCATGAAATGCTCGTACCCACCCTTTTCCGCCGCATCGATGTCCCAGCTCACATGGAGCGGGTGAATCGGAAGCTCGCCGCCCTCAAGATCGAGGATCCGGACGTTTTCACGGGTCAGGACGGCAATGCGGTCATCCTCGAGCACGACAACTTCTCGCGTGTAAGGAATGAGTGCTGGAATATCGCTGGCGAGCATATTTTCGCCTTCCCCGAGCCCGATGACGAGTGGCGAAGCATTCCGCGCGGCCACCACCTTGTCGCGCTCCGTCTTCGAGATGATGACCAGGGCATACGCGCCCTTCAGCCGCTTGACGGCGCGTCGGACAGCTTCTTCGATCGGAACGCCCTGCGAGTACTCCTGCCCGATGACGTGCGCCGCAATCTCGGTGTCCGTTTCGGACCGAAACTCATGGCCATCTTTCATAAGCTCGTCCTTGAGCTCAAGGTAATTCTCAATGATGCCGTTGTGGATGATGGCAATCTGCTCGAACTGGTCGTAATGCGGATGCGCATTGATGTCGTTCGGAGCGCCATGAGTGGCCCATCGGCTGTGCGCGGTCGCCGTATGCACGTCTTGGGGAACCGAATCCATGAGCTTCCCAAGTTCGGTTAGCTTGCCCGCTCGCTTGATGATCTGAATGTCCGATTCGAAGGGATAGGCGATTCCTGCGGAATCATAACCCCGGTATTCGAGTCGCTTCAGTTGGTCGTAGACGACCTCGACGGCGTTTCGTGGCCCGACATATCCTGCTATTCCGCACATGTGGTTGGTCCGATTATGTCATGGGGCTGGCCTGCATCCCCGACGTGGGATGTAACAGGAATGCCATAGCCTGGGTTCCAACCAGGTTCAAAGCAGTCAAAAGCAGTTACAATACTGCTCGAATCGACTAAGGGACGCGTGATGGAGTTCGGGGGGAAATGGAGGGGGCGAGTTGACAGATGGCTCGTCGCCATCGAAAAGGCTCCGGCAGCTCTTCACCTGCTGATCATGGCCGTTCCGTTCCTGGTGGTTTGGGTGGCGATGCGCGGCCTCACCGACCAGTTCCTTTCAACGAGCGTCGCGGACGAGGACTATTACCACTGGCCCTCGATTCTCCAGTTCGCCCAAGAGTGGCCCAGCCCGGATCTCGTCAATTACCGTTCAGCCACGGGCCCACTGTTCCACCTGATCTTCGCGTGGTTCTATCGCTGTGGGATGGACATGTGGATGCTGCGCAGCATCAACATGGTCGTCTCGTATCTGGGAATTCTGGTGCTTTACCGGATCATGGTCCAGATCGGAACGAGCAGAACTTATGCGCTGATCCTCAGCACGCTGTTTGCGATCTCACCCTACTTCTTCGGTAGCTCCTTCGTCCTGATGACGGACAATCTTGCCGTTGCCCTCGCCCTGGGCTCGCTCTATGGGATCTACCTGCTGAAGTCGAATCCGAAAACGACGACGCTGGTCTGGACCTGCCTACTGATCGCTGCGGCACTAATGACGCGGCAGTTCTATGCCTGGCTCCTGCCGCCCCTTCTATGGGTCATCTACAAGGCGCCTGCTACCAAGATCTGGAAGGTCGTGGCGGCACTGCTTGCTGTGGCAACGACAATCCCGATAGGCATGTTGATGCTGCAGTGGCGCGGGCCAGTGCCCCCAGAGTTTCAGGAAGCCCATGCTGCGACCGGCCTTGGGGACATGACGGGAACGATGCTGCTTTTGAGCCTAATCGGCGCCTATTCGCTCCTGATCGCGCCTTCAGAGGTCTTCAATCGGAGGAATGTCTCGAACCGGCGGCTGTGGGCATTTATTGTCACGGTGCTGTCCACATGGATCGCTCTCTTTATCAAGCCTGTCCCGCCTGGCAATGTTCGCCGCGACGGCTGGTTGGTGAAGCTGAGCACGCTCGTCAAGGTCAAAGTGGGAGCGTCGAGCATTCTCTTGTACCTGCTCGGCGCAATTGGCCTCGGCTACTTGTGGCGGCGATGGCCGGACAGGCGCGACCATGCAATTCCATTTCTATGCATCGTCGGGTGCTCGCTCGTTTCGCTACGGACGACCGGTTACTTTCAGAAGTATTACGACCCTTTGGCCCTGATCTTCCTGTTTTTGACCTTGCCGAACTTTTCCAGGCGGCTCTGGATCGACCGGGTTGGCGTCGCCTTTCTCTTTGCGGCGTTCACGCTGTTCCACATCGTCCGCTACGTGTGATGCAGCGATTCGCCGGCGAAGGCGGCTGCGAAAACCTCGCCCACCCCTATCGACCGTAGCGCCTCAGCACAGGCAGTGATTGTCCCGCCAGTGGTGATCACGTCGTCGATCAGCAGCACGGACTTGCCGGCCGCCGCCGAGCTTCCCCGAAAGGCGTTTCGGAGGTTCGTGAGCCGTTGAGGAGCCCGAAGACCGACCTGTGGTCGGGTTCGCCGAATTCGAGCCAGCCAGTCGGGCCGCAAGGGGCCAACGTCGAGGCACTCTGCGATCAAGTGGGCCTGATTGAACCCACGATGGAACATCCGGGACCAATGGATCGGGACGGGAATGACGGCGTCAAACCGGTTAAGAGATTGCTTTTCAAGGCACCTTGCGATCCACTCTGCGATTGGAGCTGCGAGCGCGGTTGACCGTTCGTACTTAAGCTGTTTGACGGCCTGTGCCGATCGCCCAAAATACGAAGTAGCTGTAATCACACCCGTTAAGAGATTGTTGGCTATTTGCAATAGATGGGAATGAGGTTGTCCAGCGATTTCGGCCCAACAGTCGGCGCAGATCGGCTGGCGACCGATGCGGAGGCATAGGGCACATTTGGGGGGATAGAGGCAGCCGGTAACAGGCAATTTGCTGCTACGTTACCGCAAAGAAAAGGGCCAGACGCAATTTGCGTCTGACCCACATTCTAAGTTCGCCGAGCTCCTAAGAGTCGCCGTTCTGCGAATGTCCAAAGATCGGCTCGAAGGGGATCAAGCCCAATCGCGTAGCCATACGAAGTGCTTGAACGCGATTATTTACTTGTAACTTATCGTAGATGTTTGCCAGGTGAAAGTCCACCGTTCGCTTGGACACGACGAGTTTATCCGCCGCTTCCTTGCTGCTGTGGCCCTGAGCGATCAGGCTGAGAACCTTAACTTCGGTTGCCGTTAATCGGACACCTCGGGGTGAAAGGTCCGTTCTAGTTGTGCTAGGCATTGCCATTACCCATTCCTCACTCGTGATGATTTGACTTGCCGCCTGACTAGCTCGTTCCACACTCCTTACCGGATTTGAGATGCTCGAGAGCATTTGTCCGATAAAAGTCTCGACTTGACTTCGAAGGCGATGGTTCAATGATATTCGAATCGAGCCGGCTTTTGGGACAAAGGCCTCAGTCGTTTGGCCAGTTATTGCGACGCTCTTCGCACCGCTGCGGCTCCATCCGCCGCTGAACATACTGAAAACGACGACTGAAAGGTGGATGAACGAGCATAATTCGTTGCGCATTCTTCGACGAATGCTTCCGTTGCGGCCCGCTCGACCAGCGCCACGCAGGCGCCGCCAAACCCTCCGCCGGTCATCCGGCACCCCGCCACGCCTCGGCATTCGAGTGCGGCGTCCACCATCGCATCAAGCTCGGGACAGCTGACTTCGAAATCGTCCCGAAGGCTTGTGTGGCTTTCCGCCATGAGTCGGCCAAGTCGAGGCAGGTTGGCGCCAAGGAGGGCCTCAGCGAACACCAGTGTCCGGCTGTTCTCCGTGACCACATGCTCGGCCCGACGCCGAAGCAAGGGATCCGATAATCGCTCAAGATCGTCCAGACTTGCGTTCCTAAGAGAGCTGATTCCCAATTGCCTTGCCGCTTCTTCGCACTGAGCTCGCCGATCGTTGTAGGCAGAACTGGTGAGCTCGCGGCGTTTGCCCGTGTCGCAGAGCACGATCGCGTGCGTTACGGGCAAGGGAACTGGCGTTATCTCAATATCACGAATATCGATCAGAAGGGCTGATCCGGCCACGCCACACGCCGAAGCCAACTGGTCCATCAAACCACAATTCATACCGACGAACTCGTTTTCAGCGGCTTGCGCAGCCTTGGCGACGTCCACCTTGGGTAGCTCGGCGCCACAAAGCTGGAGGTACGCGAGGGCAAAGGCAACCTCGATGGCGGCGCTGCTGCTGACCCCGGTCCCTACTGGCAAATTGCTCCAAACGGCCGCGTGGATGTTCGGTAAGTTGAGATTGTGGTGCTTGCGGAGGGTCCACGCGACTCCTGCCGGATACCTTGTCCACGAGGATGATGGGGGCGGCGCCACCGCCGAGACATCGTACGGTTCACCCTCGCCAAGTTCCAAGGACAGCAATTCACTGGTACCGGAAGTTGGAGCCGCAGCCACCCAAACCGCACGGTCGATCGCAGCGGGGAACACGAAACCTTCGTTGTAGTCCGTGTGCTCGCCGATCAGGTTTATTCGGCCGGGAGCCCGGACAATGACTTCAGGAGCGCGGCCAAACCGCTGAACAAACGCCTCGCCAAGGATCGTTGTCGGCACTGATGGTTCATACCCGGTAATCCTCGCACCGCTCCAACCCGAAAAATGCGGAACAACCGGTTGGGTACCCGTAGGAGGCAATCTGCCGCCCACACCTCCTCGGGTCCCGATTACTTTAGCGGTAACCTCATCGCATGCCGCTCCCACAGGTCGAGGCCGCTCAAGGCTGGCTTCGACAGCACGAAACCGAGCTTCTCCGAGACTACAGGGCGATACTCCAGATTCCGTCGATCGAAGCCGAGCCACTCCCCAACGCTCCGTTTGGTCAGGGCAATCGCGACGCTCTCGATTTCGCACTCCAGCAAGGCGAAGCTTGGGGCATGCGAACCAAAGACCTGGACGGCTTCTGCGGCTACGCGGAGTTTGGCAGCGGGGACAAGCTGTTGCTCGTTCTCGGACACTTGGATGTCGTCCCGGTAAGTCCGGATTGGAAACATGCCCCATTTGGGGCGGAGATCGATGGCGGCTACGTTTACGCTCGGGGAGCCGTTGACGATAAAGGACCAACCATGGCAGCCTTCTATGCTGCCCGGGCGATCCAGCAGACTTTCCCTGACTTGCCCTGTCGGTTGCGCGTGTTTTTCGGATGCAACGAAGAATCCGGCTTTGAGTGCGTGCATCACTACGCGAAAAACGATGAGGCGCCTACCCTTGGAATCGCGCCGGATTCTGGCTGGCCCCTCTATCACGGCGAAAAGGGAATCGCGAACTTTATTGTTGAAAAGCCCCTGATCGGGGGCGACTTTGCGCTGCTTGAGGCTTGTGGGGGGCAACGTCCTAACATCGTGATCGACAGCTTGCGAGCTCGCGTCAGGGTCTCACCGGCGGTACGGGCGGAAGTAGACAGCAAGTTGGCAGATGCCTGGGATCGCAACCTGGAATTCGCCTGGGCAGGCGACGTTCTGGAAATCAACTCCAAGGGCAAGGCGGCTCATGGAGCTTGGCCGTTTGGAGGCGATAGCGCTGCAATCCGCTGCTTCCGGTTCTTAATGGAGATCGCGCCAGTATCGGCAACCAAGGCTTACACCGAGCTGTTCGAGCGGACCCACATAAGTGGCGGTGGGCTCGGAATCCACGGCGCGGACGATCCAAGCGGCGACCTGACCTGCAACCTCGGGATCGTCGAGACGATAGATGGAAGCCTGAAACTAACCTTCAACGTTCGCTACCCGGTCACCTGGAAGGGGCCAGAACTCAGGGCCAAGTGCGAAGCTCACCTTGAATCCCTGGACGGAGGTTATCGACTCGCCGAATTCAGCGATAGTGCACCGCTCTATTTCCCGATCGAACACCCTTTGGTCAAGACGATCCGCGACGTTTATCGGGAGGAGACCGGGGACGACAGCCAGCCGGGAGTGATGGGTGGCGGTACGTACGCCCGCGCTTTGCCGAACACGGTCAGCATTGGCACGGGTTGGGAAGGAGACGGAGCTGCACACGAGAACGATGAGCGGCTAAAGATCGATCACCTCTATAAGATGTCGCGAATCTACGCGCACATTCTGCTACGGCTGGCTCTGCTGTAGGCCGGCATCGGGCGCCACATAGACGTCATCGTCGTCCTCGGTCAGATCCAGTAGCTCTGCGAGTCGTTCCTCATATTCGTTCTCGTCACGAATGATACGATCGAAGCTCTCGGTATAGAAGGGCGAAAATCGCTCCCCGCTCTTCTTGATGATGTCGTTGCCGGCCCTTCGCTTTGCCTTTTCCAAAACGTCGGAGAGCTCCAGTTCGGCACCGGCCGAACCCAGCAGCATCCGAAAGATCAGTTGCGTGGAGGAATCGGCCACGGCTGCCGCCTGGATCTCCCATCGTTTGGTGTTCGAAGCGAGTAAGCGCTTCATCAGCAATCCGCGTTCGGCCGGCTCGAGCGGTCGCCGATGACGGAAAGTCGCGAAATACGTTTCTCCGTCAGCGCGCCAGTGGGGAAGTCGTCCGCGCCATATTCGAAAATTGCGGAACCGCCCCATCGCGCTACGAAATGGCAGACTCTCCGCGCTCGCCGGTTCGGATTCGCATGGCGTCGATGACCTCGCTGATGAACATCTTTCCATCGCCTACCTCACCCGTGTATGCGGCTTCCTGAATCGCAGCGATGGCCCCCTCGAGGTCCTCGTCCCTTAGGACGATCTCCACTTTCAGCTTGGGGACGAGATTGAGCGCGTAGGTGCTACCGCGGTACTTGTCCGTTCGCCCCTGTTGGCGTCCGTATCCGCGGACTTGCTCGCAGCTCAAACCCTTGATGCCGATGTCTTCGAGAGCAGCCTTGACGGCCTCCAGCTTGTTAACGCGAATGTAGGCCTCCAGACGCTTCACGCCGCACCTGCGGTGGTCTCGACCGTGACCTTGTCATTTGTGTACACGCAGATCTCCGAGGCGATCGCCAGGGCGTGGCGGGCAATTTCCTCGGCAGAAAACTCGGTGTGGCGAAGCAGCGCCCTAGCCGCCGCAAGGGCATACGAGCCGCCGCTGCCGATACCGGCCACGTCATCATCCGGCTCGATCACGTTGCCGTCACCGCTAAGCAGAAGCAGGCATTCTTGGTCTGCGGCAACGATCATTGCATTGAGGTTGCGAAGGACTTTGTCGGTTCGCCAGTCCTTTGCGAACTCAACGGCCGATCGCCGGAGATTGCCATTGAACTGCTCAAGCTTGTGGTCGAGCCGCTCCAGAAGGGCCTGGCAATCCGCGACCGCACCGGCAAAGCCGCAAATCACGCCACCTGCGAGCTTCCGGACCTTCTTGGCGCCATGCTTGACGATGGCGGCATCGCCCAGGGTGACCTGGCCATCGGCTGCAATGGCGGTAACTCCGTTGCGTCGCACGCCAATGACGGTTGTGGATCTGGTCACGACCAGCAGTTTACTGATTCCGGATCGTTCAGCACGATCGGTATGTTGTGAGGTTCCCTATGCGACGTGGACCGCATGGGATGGCTACGCTTGGGGTCGCTTGTCGCGCTGGCGATAGCCATTATTGGTGCCCTCGTCTCGCCATCCTTTGGTTTGCCCGCCCTGGTCGTCGTATCGGTATTGGCTACTGCTCTGGCCGCGCGGATGATGTTTGTAGCGCAGAGGTCGGAACAAGTTGCTCGAATGGCTTCCGCTCGCGCCGACATGGCTGAGGACGAGTCGCGCCACCAACAGGAGATTGTCGACACGTTTGCCGACGGCCTTGACCTCGCGCTATTCCTTTGCGACTCCAAGGGTTCGGTTCTGTTTGCCAATGAGAGGGCGACAACCGTATTTCGATACCCAGATCCGAGCGGTCGCTCCATTCTCGCCGTAACGCTGTCGTCAGACGTCGAACGACTGGCCCTGTCCGCACTGGCCGAGGACCAGACCGTTCAGCAGGAGGTCACTTTCCACTATCCAGACGAGCGAACGGGAATTGTAAGGGCATGGCCGGATCGCACGAACCTCGGCAGGGTCTTTCTGAGCATCCTGGATGTTACGGAGCTTCGTCGCCTCGAGCGGGTGCGCAGGGACTTTGTCGCCAACGTATCCCATGAGTTGCGGACGCCCATCACGATGATTCGGGCGATGGCCGAGACACTGCAAGATGACAGGGGTGCGGATCCTGAACTCGCAGACCGCTATCTTGGCCGAATCGTCAGTGAAGTCGACCGGCTGACCCACGTGATATCCGACCTGCTGACGCTTAGCACAGCGGAATCGGGGACTGCCGAGCGTCGAAGCTGCGACCTCGTGGAAATCGTCCGAGCCGTCCTCGGGCAGTTTCAAGAACGATTCGACGAAAAGGGATTGGAACTGCGCACAAAGCTTCCTGAACGTGTTTTCGTTCTCGCGAACCCTCCACAGATAACCCAAGTCCTGATGAACCTCGTCGAGAATGCACTGAATTACACCACCGACGGTCACGTGCTTGTGACTGTAGGCGAGGAGAAGGGGTTTGCCACCGCGACGGTGGAGGACACGGGAATAGGAATTGCCAGCGACCAGGTGTCGAGGATTTTTGAACGCTTCTACCGGGTCGATTCGGCGAGGGCTAGGGCCCCAGGGACCGGCTTAGGGTTGAGCATCGTGAAGCATATTGTCGAATCCCACGGTGGGACCGTCGAGCTTGAGAGCGACTTCAATCGCGGAAGCAAGTTCACGATCAAGCTGCCCCTTGCTAAGGAGTTGGAACCGCCCTCGCACTAAAGTGCACATAGCCGGCAACCCCTGGTCGAGAAGCCACAATCCGCACTTGTTTGGCGATCTCGGCGTCCGATCGCTTGGAAGTGTAGAGGCCAGCTGCGACCTGGACTCGCTTCGGCACCGTTTCGCGCCACCAATCCAGCAGCGTCGAGAAGCTTTGCTTGCCGCCGTCAGGCCAGTAGAGCTGCGGAATCAAAACGTCACACCAGCCATTCTTTGCCCACCGAATGGGATCGGCCGCCAAGTCGTTATAGGCGTCGAGGTCGGCATGAATCCCCTTTGGCAAGCCCGGCCGGTATATGCCAAATGGGCTAATGCTCACGATAGCGGTTGATCGGGCCGCCTTGACTGAAGCGTATAGCCGCCGGACAAACTCGTCGATGTTGCGTCGGCGCCAGCCCAGATGATCGAGCTTGCCGCCCCGCTTTCGGTATTGCACGAACCGATCCTTGTCTGGGAATGGTGCGCCCTTCGCGGGGTACGGATAGAAGTAGTCGTCAATGTGGATTCCGGCGATGCCATACCGCCGAACCAGGTCGACCGCTACCGCAACGGCCCGGTCCCGAACAACAGGGCTTGAAGGATCGAACCACAGGAGTTTGCCGTAGGGAAGTGCCGCCTGAGGCTCCTGCATGGCCAGGTGATTCGGCGACAGCGGCCCCGGTGCGCTCGGGTGCTTTGCCCGGAAAGGGTTGATCCAAGCGTGAACCCGCATGCCATTTTGGCTGGCGTAGGCCACGACCTCGGTTAGGGGGTCCCATGCCGTCGTAGGTGGCACACCCTGGCGACCGGTGAGGTACTCGCTCCAAGGCTCGGTGGGGCTTTCGTAAAGCGCATCACCCGCCGGCCGCACCTGGAAAAACAGGTCGGTTAATCGAGCCTCGCCGCAGCGGTCCAGCAGCTTCACCAGCGCAGCACGCTGCTTCGCGACGGCATATACGCCCTTTGGTGGCCAGTCGACGTGATCGACGGTGGCGATCCACGCTCCGCGGATCATCGGGGTCGTCAAGACGGCGCCGAGGAGAGCCGACATCATGGACAAACGGTACCCTCGAAGCCAATGGTCGGACCCTTCGTTCTCGACAAGCTAACTGCAAAGCTTGACGGCTTCACGCTTCCGATGGGGCTCACGGTTGACGAAGGGTGGATCGAAGCGGTCGGCGCCAACGTTTCGGCCGACGGGCAGTGGTCGGTCTCTTCGCCGGCAAGCGTACGCCTGAGGATTTCACCGCTGGCGGTCGCGGACTACCTCAATCGCACCTCCCCGGGGGGACTAAGGCAAGTTCAGGTCGCAATCGACAACGGCCTGATGGTCATTGACGGCAAGATTCGGCTGCTGTTGGAGATTAGCGCCACGGCACGGTGCTCACTTGAGATCCGTGACTCAAAGGAGCTTCACGTCGTGCTTGAGAGCGTCGACGTTGGCGGAGTTGGTGCCAAGGGCTTGGTTGAAAGCCAGATCGCTAAAGTCAATCCCCTATTTGACGTGCGGGACCTTCCGATTTCAGTCACGCTGACGAACGTTGACATCCGCGACGATGGGGTTCACCTCAGCGGGGAAGTGTCCCCGAAATGATAGTGACGATTCGGCCCTACCGGCCAGATTCCTCAATCGACACCTTGACGGAGATGATTCGCCAAGCCTATGGTGACTTGGCCGACCGGGGTTTGAGGTTTTGGGCGACCCACCAGTCGTCTCAGGACACGATCGAACGAATCGACCGCGGCATCTGCTGGGTTGCGTGGTCGGAGGACCACCCGGTGGGAACCTTGACCTACTATCCTGCCGCCTCGACATCGGGCTGCGACTGGTACGACCGCGCCGATGTATCGGCGTTTGGCCAGTTCGCGGTCGCCCATGAGCACCGGGGGACAGGACTTGGTGACCGCCTGATCCAGCTCGCCATTAACCAGGCGAACGCAGACGGGGCCGGCGAGCTTGCCCTCGATACCGCTGAGCCTGCCGAATGGCTCATCAACTACTACGCCCAGCGAGGTTTTCGGTTTATACAATTCGTCCGATGGGAGGCTGTCAACTACCGTTCGGTTGTGATGAGCCGCAGCCTTAAGCCAGATGGATCGGACTAGCAACGGCTGCGACCCGAATGGGTCGCAGGTTGGTGTCGCAGCCCGCATCGTTTTCCCCAACCAAGAACGGAAGGCGGATCGAAAGATCGTCAACCGCAAAGAGCTTGCCCCCTTCGTCGCAGCAGCGCCCGATGGCGATCGATGGACAAGATCGATCCGGCTCCTTGGCGGTAAATCGAATGTTATCGATAATCACAGAGTCCCATGCGCCAAAAGGCCTGCCTCCCGGATGGCTGCAGCAGATTAGCGCGGCACGAGCCACCTGTAGGGCCTGAACCGGCAACAATCGGGGATCCCCCTCAACCAGAAAGATCGCCTGTTCGGGATCCAGCTCGCCCACCAGACTCTCCACCTTGACATAGAGGTCGAGGCTGTCGGCGCCGGAGAACAGGCCTCCTTGTCCGACCGCCTCCGCTTGTACGGCAACCGCCATCGTGCGAAGATCGGGAATATACGCTGCCCCCGATGGATGCAAAATCACGGCTTTGTCAGCGAGCTCGAACGTCATCGCCGGGTAAAACCTCTTAAGTCCATGCCACCCCTCCTTCGCAATCGTATCCTAACCGCGGTTGCGATCATCCACCTGATTTCCACATCCTTTGCCCAATCCAGCGACAAGCTGGCCGATCCGCCACTGGATCGCACGGGGGAAAAAGAGCTTCGCCAGATCTTTCAGGACTTCGGAAAGCTGAAGTCTCTTGAAGTTTCCTTGATACAGTGGACACGTGAAGTCGCCGAGGGGCCGGATTACTTGGACCATTCTCTTGACTTATGGTACGGAGGCGGCACACGATTTCGCGTCGACTACATGAGCATGTGGGGGGATGGATTCCGCGTCTGGTCCGACGGGGTTGTCTTTGTACGCGATTCATTCGAGATGCCGCAACGGTTGACTCTGATGGATGCCCAGCAGGCGATCGACTCGATGTTGTTCCAATTGGCGCCGGGCGGTCAGGCTGGAAGTCTCCTTTACGTTATGCTCGATGGCGAACGGGGCTTTGGGCGTACCGTCGACGAGAAGACGCCGATTTTTGTTCGTGACCTGGCGGACGGGCGGAGATCCATCGAGTTCGTCGCAAAGCAGCAGGGAGCCACCCAACTCATCCTCGCCGACGTACAAGGTGCAACGCGAGTGGTTGAGATTCGTTTTGACAATCGACGGAATCGGGAAGGCGTTGCACCGCTTAAGGCCAAGTGGTTCGATGCCCCGGACCACCCCATCGTCATTCAGCGGATCGACTATCGGGGTGTGAACGGCCGAGTCAATGGAAAGCTGTTCGATACCAACGTTGGCCAGGGCGCGGCCGTTGACGACCGCCGCAAGAAAAAGACCGCAACCCGGTAGTAGACGCCTTCGTAGGCGATCTCACAGCAGAGGCTGTGAGGAGCATTTCATGAAGCACTTCGCCGTTCTAGGAAGCATATTGCTAGCGTTTGGCGCATCCGCGCTTGTAGGGCAGGAAAAGGTCAACCTGAAACGCACCTACAAGCAGGACGACAAGGCGAGCTACAAGCTGTCCATCAAGTCGGAAGGATCGATGGACTTCAAGGTTAACGGGCGCCTGCTGACCAAGGTGATCTCCGTCAAGGAAGCGACCGCGGAAATCGAAGCCACCATCAAGGAGCTCAAGATCGAGGGGCTGCCATCTGCACCAGATACTTCGGGAGACGTCGTCAAGAAAGACACCTTCGACTCCAAGTCGATGCCGCAGAACCTAGAATTTGAGGAAGCCGCGATCGGCTTCGTCGTCCAAGCCATCTTGAGCGTCTTGCCGGACAAGGAAGTTGCGACGGCCGGCGACTTCAAAATCAACTGGACGTCAAAGGACGGAAAAGTAAGCTTCGTTGGCGATGGAAAGCTCGTCGAACTCGGCGAGAAGGGCGGCGCGAAGGCGTTCAAGGTGCGTCGAACCATGGACGTCGAGAACGGACAGGGTGAACCTGCGAAGGTCAAGGTCGAGTCATGGCACGCCGTTGCTGACGGTCGGCTGATCGAGGGAGATGGGACCGTAGAAGTCGAAGGTATGACGGTCAAGATCAGTCTTGCCCCCGACAAGAATTAGTCGGTATCCGACGAAGCGAAGGGGCTGCTGTAATTGGGCGGCTCCTTCGTAATCCAAACGTCATGCGGATGACTTTCGCGCAGGCCAGCGTTGGTGATGCGGCAGAACTCCGCGCTATCCCTTAACTCCTGAAGGTTCTTGGCACCGGCGTAACCCATACCGGAGCGGAGCCCACCGATGATCTGGTCCATGGAGTCGGAGAGCGCCCCTTTGAACGGTACTCGTCCCTCAACTCCTTCAGGGACAATCACACCGCCCGCTTCCTTCACCTGCAGGTATCGATCGCTCGAGCCCTGCTTCATTGCTCCCATCGAACCCATTCCACGATAGACCTTGTAGGCGCGATTTCGGTAGATTTCGATCTCACCGGGGCTCTCCTCGCAGCCGGCGAACATATTGCCCATCATCACACAGCTCGCCCCTGCCGCAAGGCATTTCACGACGTCGCCGCTGGTGCGGATTCCTCCATCGGCAATCGTTGGAATGCCGAGTTTATGCGCCTCGTCGCAACACTCAAGGACGGCGGTGAACTGGGGCACGCCGACTCCGGCGACCACGCGCGTGGTGCAGATGGAGCCTGCGCCGATGCCGACTCGAAGAGCGTCCGCGCCCAGTGCGGCAAGATCTCTCACGCTTTCGCGTGTGGCGACGTTTCCGGCCACGATCTTGAGGTTCGGCAGCTTGTCCTTGAGTAACTTGACGCAGTTCATCACGCCTGCACTGTGCCCGTGTGCCGCGTCGATCACGACAAAGTCGACGCCGGCATCGTAGAGCGCCCTTGCCCGCTCGACGGGCTCCCGCAAAGCGCCGATTGCCGCTCCCACCACGAGCCGTCCTTTTTGGTCCTTGGTTGCATGCGGATGCTGCTTGACTTTGAGGATGTCTTTGATGGTAATAAGTCCCTGAAGCCTGCCCTCGCCATCAACGATGGGAAGCTTCTCGATTCGGTGTTCGGCGAGGATATGTTCAGCCTGATCCAGCGTCGTGCCGACGCTCGTGGTGATGAGATTCTTGCTCGTCATCCGCTCCTGGATGGGCTTGGTGAAATCGGTCTCGAAGCGGATATCGCGGTTCGTCAATATTCCGACCAAATGACCCGCCTCGTCAACGATCGGAACGCCACTGATATGGAACCGCTCCATCAGGTTTAGGGCATCGCGGATCGTCTTGTCCGCCGTCAGCTTGATTGGATTGCTGATAACGCCATGCTCTGAACGTTTGACCCGGTCGACCTCTTCAGCCTGACGATCGATGGGCATATTGCGGTGGATGACACCGACTCCGCCTTCCCGCGCGATCGCAATCGCCAACCGGGCTTCGGTAACCGTGTCCATCGGGGCCGACACGACGGGGATGCGAAGCGTGATGCCGGCCAGGAATGGGGATGAAGTATCGACTTCACTGGGTAGGACTTCCGTCTTCTTGGGGAGTAGGAGAACATCGTCGAAGCTTAAGCCTTCGCGGAAGTTTGGAGTTCCCATTTACGAATTATGACAGGTCGCCGACGGCTAGAATGGACCCTATGCCGCTCTCCGAGCTTCCCGTTTTGCGCAGCTATCGATCTTGCCGTGCCAGCAGCTACGACCGTGACGGCAACAACAGCGATTGGTGGGTGATCGAGCCCGGATCCAGCCGTGATCTGATGGTCGCTAAACTCCCGGGTTGCGTACGGCACATTTGGATGACCGTGGGGGGTGACGACCTCTTTACACGGCGTGCCGTGCTGCGAATGTGGTGGGACGGCGAGGACGATCCCAGCGTTGAAACTCCGTTCGGTGACTTCTTTGGGATGGGTCACGGCGTGATGCGCAACTTCGTCTCAGCACCCCTGCAAATGAGCCCGCAAGACGGTCGGGGAATGAACTCGTGGTGGCCGATGCCGTTCGATCGCGCCAGGATCGCGCTCGAGAACCAAGGCCCGGATCCGATCAATGTCTACTTCTACATTGATTTCGAGTCCTATCCGAAAGACTTTCAGCACCCCGAAGGCACGGCACGCTTTCATGCGCAATGGCGCAGAGAGAACCCCACAGAAGGTTGGCTGACGGAGAAGCTCGACGACCAGAATCTCTGGGACGTTTGGAGCCGCAAGCCGAACCTGGACGGCGACGACAACTACGTGATCCTGGAGGCCAAAGGAAGCGGAATCTACTGCGGTTGCCACCTGGACGTCGATTGCTTTCAGCGGCAAGGCAACGATTGGTACGGGGAAGGCGATGACATGATCTTCGTCGATGGCGAGCCATGGCCGCCCGGACTCCATGGCACGGGAACCGAGGATTATTTCAACACGGCATTCTGTCCTCGGGAAATCTATCATGCTCCGTACCACGGGGTCACCATGTACTCTGGCAACAGCGAGTGGCCCTGGAAGGGAAAGAACAGCCTGTATCGGTACCACATCCTCGACCCGATCCGGTTCAACGAGAGCGTTAGGGTAACGATCGAGCACGGGCACGCCAACAAGCTCAGCAATGACTACTCCAGCACGGCGTACTGGTACCAGTTGGAACCGCACCTGAAGTTTCCAGCCCTGCCGCCTGTTGAAGCGCGGATGCCGCGACCCTCCGAGCAACGATTTTAGGCCTTGCCGGAACCCGTTGATATACTGGTGCTAAGGAGCTTGCTATGATTCTTGCAATCGCGATCGGTGTCATCGCCACATTCGGTGACGAGGCGCCAAGATTTTTCGAAGGAACGGGCCCCCACAGGCGAACCGTCCAGACCTCATCAAAGGTTTGTCAGCGCTACTTCGACCAGGGCCTGAACTTCCTCTATGCTTTCAACCACGGAGAGGCTGAGCGTTCCTTCAGAGGGGCGGTTGCGGCCGATCCGAAGTGCGCCATGGCTTATTGGGGAGTGGCGATGGCTAATGGACCCCACATCAACAACATGTCCGTCGTGCCTGAAGACGAAAAGGAGGGCGTCGAGTTCCTTGCCAAGGCGAGGAAGCACATGTCCGGGATTCGGTCCGCCGACAAGGACCTGATTCTGGCCGCGACCAAGCGCTTTGCTTGGCCGCAGCCGGCCGATCGCACCCGGCTGAACATTGCGTACGCCAATGCGATGCGAAAGCTCTTCCGGCGCCACCGAAAGGACGCCGATGTAGGCGCCCTGTTTGCCGAGTCGATGATGGACTTAAGACCATGGGACCTTTGGCGGCCGGACTATACAGCCCAGCCCGGAACCCAAGAGGTGGTCCGGGCCCTGGAGCAAACGATTAAGCTAAATCCTAAGCATCCCCTCGCGCTTCACCTCTATATCCATGCTGTGGAAGCCTCGGCCGATCCTCACCGGGCCGTCGACGAGGCAGATCGCCTGCGCGATCTGCAGCCTGGCTTGGGTCACAACGTCCATATGCCCAGCCACATCGACGTGCGAATCGGTGCATGGGAAAAGGCGATTGTCTCCAATGCGAAGGCGATCGAAGCGGACCGCAAATACCGCGAGATTCGGCCAAGGCAGGGGATCTATCACATCTATATGGCCCACAACGCTCACATGCTCGCGTATGCGGCGATCATGAGCGGACAAAGCAAGAAAGCGATCGAAGCGGTCGACGGGATGGTGGCGGCCATTCCCGAGGATGCTTCGGTTGCGATGGCGCCGTTCGTGGACGGGTTCTACGCGATGCCGATCGAGGTTCGCAAGCGGTTTGGTCAGTGGGATGAGGTCCTTGCCGCGCCAGAGCCTGCAGCCCGATTCCCGTTGGCGCGGGCGATGCGATTTGCCGCCAGGGCCACCGCCTTTGCGGCCAAGGGCCAGCCAGCGGAAGCAAGGGCAGAGCAGGGCGCATTCTATGAAGCGCGGCTCTCTGTGCCGCAGTCGCAGGGATTTGGCAACAATCGGGCTGTGGATCTCATCCGCGTCGCAACTCACCTCATGAACGGGGAGATCCTGATCGCAGAAGGGAATATCGAAGGTGCGATCGCGCACCTGAGGGCCGGCATGGCTGCCGAGGACAAGTTGCGGTATTCGGAGCCGCCCGACTGGATTCAGCCCGTGCGCCATACCCTTGGCGCGCTCCTCGTCCGAGAAGGGCGTTATCAGGAGGCTATCCAGGTCTACCGCGAAGATCTGGGTAAGTGGCCCAATAACGGATGGAGCCTTTATGGCATGGCGATGAGCCTAAAGGGAGTGGGCGACCAGCAGGGCGCCGCGAAGTATGAGAACGCGTTCGCCAAGACATGGAGCCGGGCGGATGTGCCAATTACGTCGTCGTGCCTGTGTGTTCCTGGCAAATAGATGAAGCGTGGCCCCGGCAAGTCGCCGGGGCCACATTGATTCAGTAAGTTAACGGATTACTCGAATCTGCACGTCGTCGATCAGAATGTCGCCGCTCTTGCCGGCCATTGCGCCGAACATCACGTACTTGGCGTCCTTGTCGATTCGCAGGCGAATCTTGGCCTCCTGCCATCCGCCCATCTTGACACCGTTGTAGCCCATGTTATCGAAGGCTCCGACTTCTCCGTTTGTCCGGTCCACTCGCATCCAGATCCTTGCCAGAGGGGAGCTGAGGTTCTTGACCTTGACGGAATACTCGACGACTTTGCCGGCCAGATCTTTGCCCTTTACTGCTGACATCAGGTTGCCGAATCCGTGCTCAGGTTTTCCGACTTGCTTGAGGTGCGCGCACTTCTTGCCAGAAGCTTTGTCCCAGTCGATCACCTCTGCAACATAGCCTTGCGTTGGCACCACCCAGGTTTTGGGCAGCTTGCCTGTGGCGACCGCCTCAAAGTCCATCGGCACGCGGTCCTTGCTGGTGTACAAATCGGCTTTTTTGGCCGTACTGTGGACCTTCTGAGAGCCCAGCACTGCCACAAGTGAAGTCATGACGAGTACGGTAAGGGTGATTTCTTTCATCTCACCCCTTCGGGTGAAACCAAGCGACCCCCCGTTGCGAGCTGGTGCCTGTAAGGGACCAAAGCCCCAGACGTTAGCTTTCGCAACGAACGTCGATGTTGTCGACGAGCACGTCGCCATTGGTTGACCGGATACCGATTCGTACGGCTTTGGCGTCTTCGGGAATCTTGGTCGTGACTGAAACCGACTTCCAACCCCCGATGCGAATCTCCTCGCTCTCCTCGGTTTGGGAGTGGCCGTTAAACTGGTCTACCTGTAGCCAGACCTGTGCGCCTGGCGCCGTGATGCATTTTAGGTTGGCGCTTACCGAAAGGGTCTTGCCAGCGAGCTCCTCACCCTTCATGTCCTTGACGATCTCGCCAAGGGAATCCGCGTCATCGGCGACTTAGTGCAGCCTCAGAGAATGGGTGCCCCATGCGGCGTCCCAGGAAATGACTTCAGCGGCGTAGCCGTCGCTGCGGACTTGCCAGTCCTTGGTGCCACATCCTGCCTTCTCAAAGTCCATGGTAAAGCCGTGAGCTGATCGAACCTGTGCGTTGCCAGGATCCTTAGGACTTCCCGTGGTAAAGCCTGCCATCGCAAGCAACCCAAGGGCCAATCCACATATTCCGAGCGAGAGGTTTCTCATGTCTGACTCCAGCGGAGTTCTGACCGCATGGTAGGTTAAGTTCTTGCGGTGCGTGAGGCTTTTGAACCACGATCGTCCCGATGTCCTTCAGGAATTGGGCACAAAGTAGGACATACGACTCGCCAATCCTCTCCCGCGCCGGTTCGTTAAGGTGGTGTAAAGTGAATCTCACCACGTTTTTGGAGGCTGTTCTCGTTGAAATCCTATAGCGCAGACAAGATTCGTAACGTTGCCATTGTCGGTCATGGCGGTTCGGGCAAGACTATGCTCGTCGAACACATGCTCTACACCGCCGGAGCTGCGGATCGCGTTGGTACCGTCGAAGCGGGAAATACCCAAAGCGACTTCGACCCCTTGGAGATCAGACGAAAGATCAGCGTCAGCGCTAGCGTCCTTCCTCTCGAGTATCACGGCCACAAGATCAACCTCATCGACGTCCCTGGGTACCCGGACTTCATTGGTGACCTTCATAGCATCGCGCGCGTGGTGGAGTCGATGATCATTGTCTGCGAGGCCAAACGTGATTTGGATGTCGGCTTCGACCTCGCCTGGGAGGTAGCCGAAGAGCACGGTCTCGCCAAGTGCATCTTCGTCAACAAGCTTGAGCGGGACAACGCGGATTTCCCTGGCCTCATGGAAACCCTGCATGCCCGATACGGCAATCGTATCGTCGACGTGCAAATTCCGATCGGCCACCAAGCCGCATTCAGCGGAATCCTGGACCTCATCAACATGAAGGTCTACAAGGGCAAAGACCGCGGGGAAGAAATCGAGGAGATTCCCGCCGGCTACAAGGAAGAGGCGGAAAAGCTTCACGACAAGATGATGGATGCCGCCGCTGAGGGCGAAGACAGCCTGATGGAGAAGTATCTCTCCGGAGAGGAGCTTACGGCGGATGAGGTCGAGCATGGCCTTCTCGTCGGTGTGGAGACCGGCCGAGTCATCCCCGTCCTGCTCGGCTCCGCCCATAGCGGAATCGGCGTCGCCACCCTGCTCGACCGCATCATTGGCGAGTTGCCTTCGCCGGCAGAGCTGCCGCGCAAGTTTGGCGATATCGAACTGAAAGCCGATCCCAATGGACCGCTTGCCGCGTTTTGCTTCAAGTCCACCGCCGACCCCTACGTCGGCAAAATCAACTACGTCAGGGTGTTCAGCGGAAAGATAGCCCACGACCAGCACGTCCTCAACATCAACCGCGAGAAGGACGAGCGGCTGCACAACCTCTACTTTGCCCACGGCAAGGGCCAGGAACCAGCCCAAGAGGTCTTGGCCGGCGATATCTGCGCCCTCGCCAAGCTCGCCGATACCCACACCGGCGATACCCTCACGACCGTCAAGGACAAGATCCAGCTCCCGCCGATCGAGTTCCCTGAACCGATTTACCGCATCGCCATCAAGCCGGTCGCCAAGTCCGACGAAGACAAGCTCGGTCCCGCGATGACGAAGCTGCTCGAAGAGGATCCGACCCTGACGTACACCCGCGATGCGGCCATGCACCAGGAAATCATCGCCGGCATGGGCGATATTCACCTCGAAACCGTAATCGAGAAGCTCAAGACACGATTTGGCGTGAGCGTCACCACCGACGAGGCGCGCGTTCCCTATCAGGAGACCATTCGCGGCACCGCCAAGGCCCAGGGCCGGCACAAGCGGCAAACCGGTGGCAAGGGCCAGTTCGGCGATTGCTGGCTGCGGCTGGAACCCCTGACCAGAGGGGAAGGGTTCCAATTCGGAAACGAGGTCGTTGGCGGATCGATCCCCAAGAACTTCATTCCTGCCGTCGAAAAAGGCGTGCGAGAGACCATGGAAAAAGGGTTCCTCGCAGGCTATCCGGTCGTGGACGTCAAGGCGGTGGTCTATGACGGCAGCTACCACGACGTGGACTCAAGTGAACAGGCATTCAAGATCGCCGGATCCCTCGCCTTCAAGACCGCTGCCGCACAGGCTAATCCGATCATCCTCGAGCCGATCATGGACCTCGAAGTCGACGTGCCCGACGAGTGCGTCGGCGATGTCGTCGGAGACCTGAACACGCGCCGCGGGCGTATGCAGGGCATGGACCCGGTCGCGCCCGGCAAGACTCGCGTGAGGGCCGAGGTTCCGATGGCGACGATGATGCGCTACGCCCTCGACCTACGGTCGATCACGAAGGGGCGAGGTCGGTTCCGCCAAAAGCTGGCTCGGTTCGATGAGTTGCCGCATGGCGAAACTCAGAACCTCGTGACCGCCTACGAGAAGCTGAAGAAGGACCACGAAGAGGATTAAGCCCGCAGCGCAACAGGAAATCTCTGGGTCTGACCCATAGCACTATCGAAGCCGATAACAGACCAAGGCAAACAGTCAGGTTGGCAACGAGCCAAGTTGTCCCAGTCCCACTGCCATATCGACTCGACCTGGTAATTTTGCTTTTGCCATAGAAAGTTAAGGCATCGTACACTAGGATGCGGAGCTAGGGATGTTAGGGGGGATATTGCCGGCGCTTGCGGTGGGTGTGTTGGGGGTCGCACAGAGCGATTTCACACCCCCGGCGTCGGCGCTTCAAGTCGTGGAGCTCATGAATCATGAGCGCGTCAAACATGGCCTTCCACCGGTGAAAGCCTCGACCGAATTAATGCGCGCGGCCCAGGTGCACGCCAAGAGCCTCTCGACCGACCAATTCTTTGACCACAGCGACCAGCAGGGCAAGAGCGCCGGTGACCGCGCCAAGGATGCCGGATACCGTTGGACGCTCATCGCGGAGAACATTGCCGCCGGTCAGGATTCGCCGGCCGAGGTGATGAACACCTGGATGAATTCGCCGAAACATCGGGCGAACATCCTCAACGCCCGGGTGATGGAAGTCGGGGTTGGATACATCACCGATCGCGAGCGGCGCTACGATCATTATTGGGTGATGGACCTCGCCTGTCGTGCGGACGTCTTCCCGGTCGTCATCAACCTCGAGGCAACCAAGACGAAGCAGCGGGAGGTACGGCTCTCCCTTCACGGCAAAGAGCTCTTCACGCACTATCGCCTCAGTGCCGATGGCCATAGCTGGGGTGAGTGGCTGCCCTTCCAGAGCGAGGTCGTTTGGACGCTGCCGGGGGGCAAAGGTCGCAAGACCGTGTGGGTCGAACTGAGGGACGGCGGAGGCAACGTGCTGCGCGCGTCCGACGATATCGAATTGATTGGCTAGCCCCTGTTTACCGGACTCGGCTTTCGTGGGCATCGCGACAAGACGAGCTTCTCGCGATGGTCGTTCATCATGCAGATGGCCCGAATACCGTAGGCGTTCGCGACATTTACGGCGTCCTCCCACGACTGCGGATTGACTTTGTCGTCCCGGCAATGCCTCGTCTCCGGGTTAAATCTTGAACAATCTCGGCAATGCATGGAGTTCTCCTGGGAGCGCTGGTCGCCCCGATTGCGGTGCAGGATACGATACCGGACCCGGCGCCGTCGCTCGACTTTCGAGACGGATATTTTCGTGTTTCCGCCGCAGGAAAATCGGTTGAGCTTCCTTTGAAGCCGCCGCCCAGAAAGCGTCCGGAAGCCGTGATCGAAAAGGCGGGCGCAAAGATCGCGGTATGGGACGAACGTGGCCTTACGGTTCGCGCAGGAAAGCGATCCTATCACACCCGTTTCGAGGACTACCCGATTTCACCCAAGCTGCTTGATCCCGACGTGATTCGCGGGAATGCTCCAAAGTTTGCCGGCGGGGAATACAAGCGAACGGCAGCGGGAATCAGCGGGCATCTGCGGATCGGCGACAAGCTGTTTATGCTCCCGCGCTGGGAGAATCGGAAAGGGGAACCCTGGCTCGAAGCCCTTGTGGAGCTGGACTTTGCCCAAGATCTTCCCAAGCCGAAGCTGGTAGGTCGGTTCCAGGGCTTGTCAGCGGCGCAGGGCTTAATCGATGAGGAGTTGCACGCGATGCAGGAGCACCTGCTCGTGGTCACTGAGACCGGCGCCGACTGGGGCATCGCCCGCTTTCATACAGCTGAGCCAGGTTTTGCCTACACCGGGGCGGGTTCGAGCCTCGTTCACCACGAGTGGCGCTCCGACCGGATTCTGTATGCGGAAACAACTGCTTTCGGCATGACGGTAGCCGGTGTTTTCGATCTAGCATCCGAAACCCGGCGCGATGCGATCGAGACGAGAGGCTTGCTGAGCTTCCTCCCCCTCCAGCATGATGCCGCGGTGATTCGGTTCAAATCCACGACTTACGTGCGCTCGATGGAAAGCGGCGCAGAGAGCCGTCTCAATCCGGATGCCGGCTTTCTTCCGACGGAATTGGGATTGCTCGTTTACAGTCCGAGCGTCAAGCCAAACCGGGCTACCGTCTACGATCCCTTGACCTGGAAGCCTGTTCTGAAGTGGAGTCACGAAACACAGCCTTCACCCCAAAGTGCTTCTCGAACTTCGGGGAAGCCTCCGGGCCGAGTACGTAAAGGGCGATAGCGATAGGATCCGTGTCGACGGCTTGCCTGCCGATCACAAACACGCGGTGACGGTTCGTCGACGCGACGCCCGTCCGTCCATCGATGACATCGGAGAACTCGCGGTTGCCCATTCGCGCGAGAATCCGAAAGTCTCTCAAGCTGAGGGCTTGATTGGCTAAGGTAAACGCCTCGTCCTGCAGCCTGACTTTCCAGTGCTTCTGATTTGGCGGTGGCTCGCCCGCAATCACCCGATGGTCTGTTTCGATAAGCGACCTCGGGTGCCCCGTTTTCTTTAGGACCCTCATCGCCTCGTCGCTTGCGAACCCTGGAACGATGCCACTTCCGTCGAGCCGCATGCCGCCTTTGTGAAATCGGACATAGCCAAAGATGGGATCGATATCGAGGTGCTGGTACCCGACACGCTTCATCGCGTCCTGCAGCCGCGCTCCTTCTGGAATCGTGCCCACCTCGGCCGTCTCCTTCCAGAGCTTGGACGCAGGACCGATCGTCAGGTCGAAGGCTCCGTCGGATAGAACCGAAACTCGCTTTCCGGCCCGAAGCACCGCGATCATCTCCTCTGAAACGCGGACCCTCGCGCCTGGCTCGGCTTCCGCGATCCGGGCGAACTCCGAATCCAGAGAGACAACCTCATCCATCCGCTTCCCGGCTGCGTTTACCGCCGCCAGGGCCTGGTCGCGGCTATTGGAAAAGACGGTAAACCGGACCTGGTCGCCCATGCGCCGCTGGGTGAACGTCCACCTTTTCAAGGTCGCTTCTGGGGCCGAGAGTCGTACCGCGGGTACAGGCGTCAGAATGATACAGCCGATGATCCTTGCCGCTACGTGCATCGCCGTTACGCTACCGTCTCCTCAGTTGAAGACGTTTGAGGACAAGCTGGCGAGCCATCTTGTGTCCTGGAAGATGATCGAAGTGCCCGACGGGGCGATAAAGGTCGATGGAAAGGAAGTTCAGATTAAGAAGCTGGCAGTAAGTGAGACCGAGGTTACTTGGAACTTATTCGAAGTCTGGGCCCTGAGACTGGACCTATCCCAAGATCAGCAGGCAAGGGGCGTCGATGCTAAGAGCCGCCCCAGCAAGCCCTACTCTGCGATCTTCATCAACTTTGGCCACCACGGATACCCCGCGATCTGCATGAGCCACGAGGCGGCAAAGCTCTTTTGCCAATGGCTCAGCGAAAGGACGAAGCGAAGATACAGGCTCCTGACGGAGGCCGAATGGGAGTATTGTGCCCGTGCAGGCGCAACGGAGCCTCCGAAGGCGGATGAGGTCGCATGGTATTGGTCCAATGCCGACGATGTCACCCACCCGGTTGCCGGGAAGAAGCCAAATGCTTGGGGACTTTATGACACTTTGGGCAACGCGGCTGAATGGGCAGCGACCTCCGACGGCAAATACGTCATTCGGGGCGGCTCGTGGCGGACAAAGGAAAAGGACCTTGGTTTCGGAGCGCGCGAGCTTCCAAGCCCCAAATGGAACGAGTCCGACCCGCAGATACCGAAGAGTCGATGGTGGCTGGCAAACGGCCAGTTCGTCGGGTTGCGGCTGGCGTGTGACCTTTAGGCGTTAGGGGTAAAACCTGATCATGCTTACGCGGCGGGAGTTCATGGTTTCTTCGGTAGCAGCAGGTGCGGTGGCAGCCGCGCCGCGGGCGTTCGGCGTACACCAGGGTCAGGCCACCCTAAAGATCGGACTGATCGGATGCGGTGGACGAGGAACCGGTGCGGTTACCGATGCCGTCGCCAGTGCGAAAGGGATCGAGCTATGGGCGATGGGAGACGTGTTCAAGGACCGCCTCGATGGATCGCGCAAACACCTGTCGGAGAACTTGAAGGGTGCCTACAAGGTAACGAATGACCGCGCATTCGTTGGCTTCGACGCTTACAAAAAGGTCATCGACAGCGGAGTTGACGTTGTTATTCTAACGTCGCCTCCAGGCTTTAGGCCGATCCACCTGCGTGCCGCTGTCGAAGCGAAGAAGCACGTTTTTATGGAGAAGCCGGTTGCGGTGGATGCTCCCGGCATCCTCTCCGTCTTTGAAAGCCACGATCTTGCTGAAAAGGCTGGATTGAACATCGTTGCCGGCACCCAACGACGCCATGATGTTGCCTACCGCCAGGTGATGGATCAGATTCGTGCTGGCGAAATCGGCGACGTCGTCGCGTGCTATGCCTACTGGAATCAAGGCGGACTCTGGATGAATCCGCGCGAATCGAATTGGAGCGATGTTGAATGGCAGCTTCGTAACTGGCTGTACTTCGCCTATCTCTCCGGTGACCACATCGTCGAGCAGCACGTCCACAACATCGACGTTTGCAACTGGGCGATGAACGCTCATCCGGTAAAGGCGATTAGTCTTGCCGGACGGCAGGTCCGGACTGACCCCGCCTACGGACACATCTTCGACCATTTCGCGACCGAGTACGAATACGCGAACGGCGTGAAGATGCTCAGTATGTGCCGGCAAATCGACGGCACCGCCGCCAGAGTCTCGGAGCACATCGTCGGCACCAAGGGCGTGACGAACGGAAACACCTCGATCAAGGGCCAGAAGAACTGGCGATTCGACGGCGACCGCCCCAACCCCTATGTCTTGGAGCATACGCACCTGTACGACGCCATTCGCTCGGGCAAGCGGATCAACGAAGCGAGGCAAGTGGCGGAGAGTACGATGACCGCTATCCTCGGCCGAATGGCCGCCTATTCGGGACAGGAAATTACCTGGGACCAGGCCCTGAAATCGGAAGAGGTGCTCATGCCTCCGACGCTTGCCTTCGGAGAGATGGCCGTACAAGCCATTGCCGTTCCGGGCAAGACGGTGATCAAGTAGGCGTCCGATGGCAGGGAAAATGAGTCGACGAGCTGTCTTGAAGGCCGCCGCAGCAACTGCCGGCGCCGCTGCAATTCCTTCCGCACTGAAGGCCGAGAGCCGTGCCACTGAGCCAGTCGCGCCGTTCAAACTGAAGTATGCGCCCCACTTCGGGATGTTTGCCGCCCATGCGCCCGATGACCTCGACCAAGTTCGGTTCGCCGCCGACGAGGGATTCACGGCTTGGGAGGACAATGGGATGCCCGGGCGAGGAAAGGAATTCCAGGATAAGTTTGCCAAGCTGATGCAGGAAAAGGGGATGCAGATGGGCATCTTCGTCGCGCATCGGATCGACTGGTCGAATCCCACCTTGACGGGTGGCGATAAGGCGCAGGCCGACGCCTTCGTCAGCGACATCAAGAACAGCACGGAACTGGCCCGGCGCATCAACGCGAAGTGGGTGACGACGGTAGTGGGTCGGTCCCACCCTGGGCTGCCGGTCGGCTATCAGTTTGCCAACGTCGTCGACACCCTTCGGCGAGCTTGCGAAGTCTGTGAACCGACGAAGATGACCATGGTTCTCGAACCGCTCAACTGGCGGGACCATCCTGGCATGTTCCTGTCCACCACCGACATGTGCTACGCGGTGGTGAAGGCTGTGAACCACCCTTGCTGCAAGATTCTCCAGGACCTCTACCACCTCCAGATCGCGGAAGGAAATCTCATCGACCACATGAATCGGGCGTGGGATGAGATCGCCTACTTCCAGCTCGGTGACAATCCCGGCCGTGCCGAACCGGGTTCAGGGGAGGTGAATTACCGCAATGTGTTTCGCCATATTCATTCTCGAGGCTTCCAAGGCATTCTGGGGATGGAGCACGGCAAGACCCAGGGCGGAAAGGAAGGCGAGCGCAAGCTGATCGACGCCTATCGCGCAGCCGACTCGTTCTAGATACGTTTCCGAGCCTGAGGTTCGGCAATGTGTCGTACAATGACCAAGAGGGATCAGATGAGAGCGATTGTTAGTACATGCCTGCTGGTTTGCGCGGCTGTCGGCTTGGCCGAAGACTTTTACACGAACGGGTCCGGCGGAGACATTCTGCAATGGGACGGGCAAACCGGGGATCTTAAGCGGAAGTTTGTCGTCGGCTCGCATTCAGGAATGACGGGTCCGCAGCAAGGCTTCTTTGGCGGGGCCAGGAAGGACATGTATTTCTGTTGTGGCTCAAGTCGGAAGCTCTACATTTTTGACGGCGTTAGCGGGCATTCTCTGAAGGTCATCAGCAGTAACGAATTCTCGCAACCCTTTGGGTTCGCAATGGGGCCGGACGGTTTCCTGTACGTCACGAATCATTTTGGCAACCGGGTTATGAAGTTCGACGCCGGTACCGGGAGCTTCTTGGGGGATTTCGTGACTGGAGGGTATGGGGGCCTTAATGACTCTCGGGGTCTTGCTTTTGACCCGCAAGGAAACCTGTTGGTCGGCTGCACGTGGTCCGACTCCGTGAAGATCTATAACTCAGTCGGAACTTTTCTTGGAAACAAGTACAAAGCTAGCGGCATGGGCGAACCTGGCTTCATTTCCGTCGAACCAAACGGCAAACTGTATGTACCAGATTACACCGCCGCCAAGACCTTCATGTTCGACGTTGCTTCTGGCGTCTTCGAGGGGGTCGCGGTGGATAGCGGCTCTACCCCAGCAGACCGACCAAGCGCCCAGGATATCGGTGCGAACGGGAACCTATTTGTGGTCGATCGTCAGATCCACCAGGTCCTTGAGTTCCATCCCACGAACGGTCAATTCATCAGCTTTTTTGCCTCTGGCGATGGAATGTCGGTTGCCGATTTTGGTATGTTCGGGCCTACCGCCAATACGACTACCGCAACGTCAACGTCGGTCAAGATTGGCGCGGTTGTTGGGGGTAGCCCCACTTCCATGGGCGCTGCCGATGACGAGTACTATAGAATCCGAGCTGCAACAGTCGCAAACAATCAGATTCCTCCTGTTAGACTGGAAATTGAAAACACCCTGAGCGCGGTGCCGAGCGAATTTCGGTATGTCCTGGAATCGGCAGTCAATGCCACACCGGTCCAACTCAAGGTTGAGCTCTTCAATGTCCACACGCAGACATGGGACGTCAAGCACCAAGCGAATGCCCTAACCAGTGATTATAGGATTCAGGTCGGGCGAGGCGACAGCGTCGAAGATTATTTCGATACGGTTACGATGAAGGTTCGTATGCGATTGAATTGGCGAGCACCTGGTATAACGACGGCCTTCCCCTGGATAGTCAGATTGGACGAGCTTAAGTTCCATTGGCGACCTTGACTTGTGACCTTAACATCTTGACGACTGGCCTCGGCGGCTTTTCGCTTCGCGTTCCCGTTTTATAGGCATGGCGCGCTCAAGGGCGAAAAAAGTCGTCCTGTTCGTCGTCGGCATCTTCGTCGGCGTCCTCGCCTACTTGGCTTACCGTTTCGGACCCGCTCTTCTGGATCTGGCGAACGCGGGCTGGACCTTGTCGGACATTGAGCAGCGCGAGTACCAGGGGACGTCTAAGCAGAATCTGGAAGCCATTCACGTTGCCCTAATGCTGTATCACGATAGCGAGGGTGCATTTCCACCCGCCGCTACGTGGATGGACGTTACCAAGCTGCGCCTTAAGACCCGCGACCTTAGTGACGAGGAGTCGCTCAAGAAACTCAAGAACCCGGTTCTCAAGAATGAGTCCGAGTGGGGATATGCCATCAACGAAGCGGTAGCAGGGAAGTACAAGGACGATATCAAGGACCCTGAGAAAACGCTGCTGGTATTCGACAGTGCCGCGACCGCTTGGAACGCTCACGGAGATCCGACGAAACTCTCGCCGAAGCCGGCTCGGCCGGGGGGCAATCTTGGCGTGACCGTTTCGGGCAAGGTCATTCCCCTGAAATAGGCGAGCTGTCTTACAATGAATGCGATGGGTCGACTTCCGATATGGCTGGCGGCGGGGTTGTGTTTTGGCTTTGCCGGTATCCAGCAGAAGCCTTCTGCGAAGCCGGCCGAGTTCACCCGTACAGTCAGGCCACTGCTCACCAAATACTGCACGCCCTGCCATAGCGGTTCTGAAGCGCCGGCGGGAGTCGATCTGGGCGCCATTCGGAGCCAAGCCCACGCCGAGAAGGCAGCGGGACTCATGGCGAGGGTCGTCGCGAATATTGACGCCGGCATCATGCCTCCTGAAGGTTCCGAACGTCCAACGCAAGCCGAAGCAAAGGCGATTAGTGCGGCCCTTCGCGACCTGATTGCCAAAGCGCCGGCCGCTCCGGGACGTGTCACCTTGCGGAGACTCAACCGGTTCGAATATGCGAACAGCGTGCGCGACCTGCTTGGTGTGGACTGGGACCCGACCGAGGACTTTCCCTCCGACGATGTAGGATATGGATTCGACAACATCGGCGACGTGCTTTCCGTTTCCCCCCTGCTTGTCGAGAAGTACCTCGACGCCGCCGAGGCGCTGTCGGAGAAGGCGATCAAAGCCCCGCAGTCGCTGAGGCGGAACTACGACCTGACCGACCTGGCAATCGAAGGCGGGGTCCGGGAAGCGGATGGTGCCCTGGCGTTCTACTCGAACGGCACCGCCAGGAAGGTTGTCTCGATCGAGATCCCCGGCGACTACCTGATCCGTGCGACGGCCTTTGCGACTCAGGCGGGCAACGAAGCGGCGAAGTTGACGATGGTAGTCGGTAGCCGGAAGCCTCAGCACTTCGACGTTAAATCGACACGGTCCAATCCGGGAACGTTCGAGCTTCCGGTCACCCTTGAGAAGGGGGCGATCACTCTGGGGGTCGGGTTTCCAAACGACTTCTACGATCCCCAGAATCCAGACCCCCAGCGACGGGACCGCAACCTGATTGTCATCGGGTTTGAACTGGAAGGTCCGATCGGACAGATGGAGGCGGTATCGGAAACCCAACTGCGACTCCTCCCCAACCGCCAGGCCGCCGAATCGGAGGCCGGTTACCGCAGGCGGGTCGTCACCGCCTTCGCAAGCAAGGCCTTTCGGCGCCCAGCAACGGACCAGGAAATTGGAAAGCTGGTGAGCCTCATTGGCGCTGCGGAAAAAGAGGGTCAGACCCTCGCCCACGGTTTCCGCTTGGTCATCCAAGCCGTTCTTTCCTCGCCAAAGTTTCTGTTTCGACCAGAACTCGAGGGTGGCACGAAGCAGGTCCGCAATCTCGACGGTTACGAGATCGCCAGTCGCATGAGCTACTTCCTGTGGGGCTCGATTCCCGATGACGAATTGATTCGAGCGGCGAAGGTCGGCCTGCTGAGTACGCCCCAGGGACGACGTACGCAAGCCTTGCGGATGCTTGCCGACCAAAAGGCCCGGGCGCTGGCGGACGGCTTCGCCACCCAGTGGTTGCAGCTGCGCAAACTCGACACGTTTCAACCCGACCCCAAGCAGTTCCCCGATTACGACGAGTCGCTACGGGCCAGCATGAAGGAAGAGACGCTCGCGACCTTCGACTCGATCAGGTCCGAGAACCGTTCCGTGGTCGAGCTGCTGGATGGCGATACGACCTTTCTGAATGAGGCTCTTGCCCGACATTACGGTACGAAAGGCGTTACTGGCTCAAAACTGAGGAAGGTTAAGATTTCTGACCCCAATCGCGCCGGAATCCTGACCCAGGCATCGGTGCTCACCGTAACCTCGAATCCCACCCGTACCTCGCCGACGAAGCGTGGAAGATGGGTCCTGGAGCAAGTTCTTGGCACCCCGCCCCCGCCTCCTCCACCTGGCGTCGATACCCTGATCGAGACCGACAAGAAGATGGCGGGATTGTCGCTGCGCCAGAAGATGGAATTACACAGAAGCAAGCCGGACTGTGCGTCTTGCCATGCGCGAATGGATCCGCTGGGCTTCGGCCTGGAGAACTTCGATCCCCTCGGACGATGGCGTGTCCGGGACGCAGACGGAGCCGTGGATTCGACCGGGATACTCCCAGGAGGACGGAAATTCAAGGGCCCGCGCGAGCTCCGGTCAATACTTCTTTCGCAAAAGAGCTTGTTTGTAAGGAATCTTGCCGATAAGCTATTAACGTATGCGATTGGCAGAGGAACACGGCCCGAGGACAAGCCGACGGTGGAGCGGATTGCACGCCGGGCCGAGCAGAACGGATATAAATTCGCATCGCTGATCATCGGGATCGTAGAAAGCGAGCCATTCCTCAAGCAATCTGGAGATAGCCGACCTTGAATTCGAACAAACTCTCTCGTCGAACGGTGCTCAGGGGTATGGGAACCGCAATGGCGCTGCCGCTGCTGGAGGGTATGGCGCCGCTGCGATCCCTTGCCGGCAGTTTGGCCGCACCCGCTCCCGTGAGAATGGCTTTTCTCTTCGTGCCCAACGGCATCAAGATGGACGACTGGACCCCACCGGCCGTGGGCGCCCTGGAAAAGCTGCCCCACATTCTGGAGCCACTTGCCGGCGTTAAGGATTCATTCAACATCCTGACGGGTCTGGCCCAGCACAACGCGTTTGCCCTGGGCGATGGCCCTGGAGACCACGCCCGCTCAACCGCCACCTGGTTAACCGGCGTCCACATCAAGAAAACTTCCGGATCGGACATTCGCAACGGCATTTCGGCCGACCAAGTTGCGGCTGCAGAGATCGGTGACCTTACGAAGTTCGCATCGCTGGAAATCGGATGCGAGCGGGGCGCCCAGTCGGGCGACTGCGATTCAGGATACAGCTGCGCCTACAGCAGCTCGATCGCATGGAAGGGCGAGGCACAGCCGCTGGCTAAGGAAGTGAATCCACGGCTCGTGTTCGAGAGGCTGTTTGGCAGCGGTGACTCGGGCGAACAAGAAGAGAGCCGATCTAGACGAGCTCGGTATCGGAAGAGCATTCTCGACTTCGTACTCGACGATGCGAAAAGCCTGGAAGCCAGGCTTGGCACTCGCGACAAACAGAAGCTGGATGAGTACCTGACGGGAATTCGGGAGATCGAGGCACGACTCGTAAAAGCCGAGAAGGAATCCGGGAATCCGATGGTGGGTGTGCCGAGACCGTCGGGGACGCCCCGCGACTATGCGGAACACATCCGACTGATGGGCGACATGATGATCCTAGCGTTCCAGACCGATGTGACCCGAATCTGCACGTTTATGTTCGCAAACGACGGCAGCAATCGGAGCTACAGCCAGATCGGCATCGCCGATGGCCATCACGATGTTTCCCACCATGGCCGAGATGTGGCTAAGCTGGAGAAGAAGCGGCAGATCGACCGGTATCACGCCGAGCAGCTCGCTTACATCCTTGAGCGGATGCAATCGATCAAAGAGGGCAACGGCACCCTGCTCGACAATACCCTCCTCGTTTACGGGGCCGGTATCAGCGATGGCGACCGCCATAATCACGACGACCTTCCCATCCTCCTTGCCGGAAGCGCGGGCGGGTCGCTGAAGACAGGTCGCCACCTGCAGTTCACCCATAACACGCCCATGAACAATCTGTTTCTGTCCATGCTGGATCGAGTAGGAGTCAAGGTCGAAAAGCTGGGCGACAGCACCGGCAAGCTGCAAGGGCTGTTTTAGCCTGATTCAGGGTAGAATCAGGGGTGTCCCTAGCTTCATTTGAGCTCGGGCCATCGTCCATGTTATTGAAGTCCAGTGCCCGACGATCCTTCGATTCTTAACGTCGATATTGCCGACGAGTTAAGCCGCTCGTATGTGAACTACGCGATGTCGGTGATCATCGCGCGAGCGTTGCCCGATATTCGTGACGGTCTCAAGCCCGTGCAGCGCCGAATCCTATATGCGATGCGGCTGCTCAATCTGACGCCCGACGGCAGCTATGCCAAGTGTGCAAAGGTCACAGGTCAAACCAGTGGCGACTTTCACCCGCATGGCGACCAGGTCATTTACCCGACGCTGGTGCGTATGGCGCAGGACTTTTCGATGCGCTATCCGCTCATTGATGGCCAAGGCAACTTTGGCTCCATCGATGGAGACTCGCCGGCCGCCCAACGGTACACAGAGTGCCGCCTTACGCCGCTGGCGATGGAGATGTTGGAAGACCTCGACCGGGAGACGGTCGACTGGATGGACAACTACAGCCAGACGACGAAGGAGCCGACCGTCTTGCCTGGGAAATTCCCCAACCTCCTTTGCAACGGCGCCCAAGGCATCGCAGTCGGCATGGCCACGTCAATGCCACCCCACAACCTGACCGAGGTTTGCAACGCGGTGCTCTACCGCATCGGCAACCAGCACTGCACGCTGGACGAGATCATGGAGATCCTGCCCGGTCCGGACTTCCCGACCTACGGCATTATCATGGGCAAGCAGGGCATCCGCAATACCTATGAAACGGGGCGCGGCTCCATCGTCATGCAGGCCAAGACGATGATTGAGCCAGGCGATATGGGCAAGTCGCTCATCGTCGTCACCGAGATTCCTTATCAAGTCAATAAGGAGAACCTCATCAAGGCCATCGCGACCTTGATCAAGGACCGGAAGTTCGACGGACTCCTGGGTGTGTTCGATTACACCGACAAGCGAGGCATGCGCATTGAGATCGAGCTGCGTCGGGATGTCAACCCCAACAAGGCTCTGAACTACCTGCTCAAACACACCGCGCTTCGCACGACATTTGGAGCCATCATGCTCAGCCTCGTCGACGGGGCGCCTCGCACTTGTCCCCTGCTGACGATCCTCGATGAGTTCATCCGCCACCGTCGTACGATCATCGACCGGCGAACGCGCTTCGAGCTCTATCGAGCGCTCATGGAAGTCCATACGAACGAAGGCTTCCAGATTGCCAGGCGCTTCCTCGATGAGATCATTGCGGTGATTCGGGCCTCGGAGGATGCGGGCGAAGCACGGGCGCGCTTGGTGCGGGAATTCGGGATGTCGCCGCTGCAGGCCAACGCGGTACTCAACATGCCGCTAAGGCAGCTCACCAGGCTTAGCCAGCAGGAACTCGAGAACGACTACAAGGCTGGTTTGCTCAAGGTCCAAAACCTGATGGATATCCTTTCCGATCCCGCCCGCCTGACAGCGGTCATGGTGGAGGAACTGACTGTCCTTCGAGACCGATTCGGCGATGAGCGCCGAACCAAGATTATCGGCCGTGAAGCGGGAGAGTTCAGCGAAGAAGACCTGATTCCCGAGGAGCAGGCGATCATCAGCATCAGCCGGGACGGGTACATCAAGCGGATCAGCATCGACTCCTATCGCCAGCAAAGACGCGGTGGAAAGGGAGTCAACAACACGTTCAAAACCGATGATGAGCCGGCCCACCTCTTTGAGGTCAATACCCACAATTTCATCCTCTTCTTCACCAATCGGGGACGCGTTTACAAGCTCCGTGCTTACGACATTCCCGAAACCGGTCGCTATGCCAAGGGCATGCCTGTCATCAATTACATCGCCATCGAAAGCGACGATCAGGTCACGGCAACGGTATCGATCAAGGACATTCGGGGTGAAGGGTTCCTGACGATGATCACGCGGAAGGGTGAAATCAAGAGGACCGAACTTTCCGCATTTGCCAATATCCGGTCCAATGGCCTCATCGCGTTCGACATCGAAGAGGGCGACGAGCTCGGATGGGTCCTCAAGACGCGCGGCAACGACGATATCATTCTCGTCACGCGCGAGGGTCAGTCAATACGCTTTAACGAAACTCAGGCACGCGGCCGCGGCCGGGCTGCCGGTGGCGTCCGAGCGATCACGCTCAAGGGAGAAGACGGTCTTGTCTCGGCGGACATCATCAAGCCGGGGGCGACCCTCCTCGTCGTTGGCGAGAACGGGTTTGGCAAGCGCACGGATCTCGACGAATACCGCATTCAGGGACGTGGCGGCTCGGGAATCCTGACGATGCAGGTCACCGAGAAGACAGGCAGAATCGTCGGCGCCGAAGTAGTTGAGGACGACCATCGATTGCTGGTCATGACCACCCAAGGCAAGGCTATTCGTGTTCGTGTCAAGGAAATTCGCACGACCGGTCGCGTCGCACAGGGCGTGAAAATCATCAACCTCGCTGCCAACGATCGGGTCCGGTCCATCGCCAAGATCATCGCCGATGCCGATGATGGAGACATCGATCTGGCGCAGCCGGAGCTCGAAGACTTGGGATCCGAAGAATGACCAGCGCCGCGCCCGCCAAAGTCTCCGTCGCTGAACCGACGGGCCACCGGCGGGTTCTCGTAGTGGATTTCGGCGGGCAATACTCCCAGCTGATCGTACGGCGGGTGCGCGAGTTGGGGTTCTTCAGCGAGATGGTGCCCTTTACCCAGGCTGAGGCGGCCATTCGTTCCAAGAAGCCGGACGCGCTCATCCTCTCAGGTGGACCCCGCTCCGTGCTGGAGCCAGGCGCCCCGGATTTCGACGTCGCCGCCATAACCGGTATTCCCACCCTTGGCATCTGTTACGGACAACAGTGGCTGGCGTTGAGGCTCGGAGGGAAGGTCACCAAGGAGTCTGACCGAGAATACGGCCACCGCACCGTCGACTTGCGAAAGGGCTCATGGCTGGAAGGCATTGATAGTGGCCAGGTTTGGATGTCGCACGGCGATCAGGTCGTCGAGGCTCCGCCGGGATTTACCGTAGCCGCGGTGACCGATTCTTGCCCGGTCGCGGCGTTCGAAAGCCACGATAGAAGCATCCTTGGCGTGCAATTCCATCCCGAAGTCAGCCATACGCTGAGCGGTAAAGAGGTGCTGCGCCGCTTTCTGATCGATCATGCGAAGCTGCAGCCAGACTGGAGCAGCGAGTCGTTCATCGACGAGGCAATTGCTTCCATTCAAAGGACGGTTGGTACCCGCCGTGTGCTCTGCGCGGTTAGTGGTGGCGTCGATAGTTCAGTTGTGGCGGCCCTCATGACGGAGGCCATCGGTGATCAAGTCACGTGCGTGTTCGTCGACCACGGCCTACTCAGAAAGAACGAAGCGAAGAGCGTCATCGAGCAGTTCACAGGTCACTTCCATCCGCGGCTTGTCGCCATCGATGCCAGTCGCGAATTCCTCCAGTCGCTATCTGGAGTTACCGATCCGGAGCAAAAGCGGAAAACAATAGGCGAGCAGTTCGTGCGCGTTTTTGAAGCCAATGCGGACGCCTACAAAGACTGCGACTTTCTGGCGCAGGGCACGCTTTATCCTGACGTCATCGAGAGCGGCTCCCCAACAGCGGCGAAAATCAAGACCCATCACAACGTCGGCGGCCTACCAAGTTGGATGAGGCTTCAGGTAATCGAGCCGCTTCGGTGGCTCTTCAAGGATGAGGTGAGGGAAGTCGGCCGCAAGCTCGGATTACCGGAGACAATGGTGGAGCGAGAGCCATTTCCGGGCCCGGGTCTGGCCGTGCGCATCCTCGGAGAGGTCACTGAGCGGCGCGTTAAGATCGTGCAGGATGCAGACGCGATCTTCCGGGAAGAGCTGCGAGCGGGGGGGCACCATCGTGAGATCTGGCAGTCCTATGCCGCCTTGCTCGATGTCAGGAGTGTCGGCGTCATGGGCGATGAGCGAACGTATCTGCAGCCAATCGTCCTCAGAGCCGTGCAAAGCGAAGACGCGATGACCGCAACGGCCGTCGACTTGCCTTTCGACCTGCTCCAGCGGGTTGCAAACCGCATCGTTAACGAAGTTGAGGGCGTCAATCGTGTTCTCTACGATCTAACGAGTAAGCCACCCGCAACCATCGAGTGGGAGTAGCGGCTACCTAGAGCCAGCTTGCCGACCGCACGCCCTCTATCTCGGCTAGCTGTTTTGGAAGGTCGGCGATATCACCGGACAGCCGAAACTGCATCGCGACGCCGTTATCGGACGCCGTGCGCTCAAGCTCCCTGATGACGATTTGGCGTGAGGCAAGGGCGTTGATCACTTGGCCGACTTGTGCTTCGCCCTCAACCTCGACAATCAGGGTACGGCCGTGCACGTTGGGGAAAAACCGCACTTCGATCCGGTTCAGAAAGAAAAGGACGAATACCGTAACGACGGTTGCAAACGTGCCGACGAGAAGATAGGGTCCGCCGGCGCTAATTGCCATGCCAATCGCGGCCGTCGCCCAAATGCTCGCCGCCGTGGTCAGGCCTTTGACCTCCGGACCCAGCCGCAAAATCGTGCCCGCGCCCAGGAAGCCAATTCCGGTAACGACTTGTGATGCGACTCGGCCGGGATCACCGCCAAGAGCCTTACCGGTTTCGCAAAAGCACAGCACGCCCAACATGATCAGCATGTGGGTGCGTAACCCGGCGGGGCGACCGCTAATTTCACGTTCAAGTCCGATCGCCGCGGCGAGCACCATTGCCAACGTCAGCCGCCAGCTGATCGACCAAAAGACTGCCCAATCGGCCGAAGTCATCGGTTATTCACCACCGAGCCTTTGCTGAATCGTATGTTCGTTCTCCGGCGTTTGCGTGGTTGTCGCCATTGAACCCGAGTCGATCGTGCTGGCGATTCGGGTTCGGAGGTCGTCGGCAATTTTCTCTGCCCGCCGATGGCCGATGCGCGTTAGTGCTGTAAAGGCAAACGAGCCAACCGTCATGAGGCATGCGGCAATAGCGAGCCCCACGGCTGCCATTCCTTTGTCAGCGGTCGAGGCGATCGCAATGATCGAGCCGATGAGCGATGGATAGAGCGTCATCAGCCCCTGGAACAAAGCATTGGACTTTACGCTCAGCTTGGTCCTACCATTCCGCGACGTAACGTCGATCTTGGCTTGCCCGACGCCGGTCCAGACCGATGCCGTGAGTTTTCTCCCGATCTGAGACGCGTGCGGTTGGCCCGCGTTAGCCAACGGCTTCAAACCATCGAGAATCACGTCGTATTGGGCCGGGTCCATCTCCCCGGCGACAACGCGCTCGAACTCCTCGGTCAAATTGAGGACGCCCTTCTTTGTAGGTTCAGCGCCCTGCTCCAGGATCGCTTGGGCCAACGCCCTCGGTGATACTCCGACTTCGGCCGCGATCCGCTCAAGCTCCTCGATCGTTACCCCAGGAGCATAGGCCTTATCGGCGCCGGCTTCGGTCAGGGCTACTGCCCGGCGCAGAATCTGGGTCACTTCTTGCTCGCTGAATACGCGCTCGTCGGCCACCTGACGACATTGTGACCGATGTCCAAGGGTAGCTTTGGTCATATCGTGCCCTTGTTTGCCGGGTATGCGTTGCCGAAGGAAGTCGCTGGTCGCCTCCATGAATGGTCAAACGTTCACCTAGCGCCACTCGGTGTCAGGGTGATACCGGCCGAGAACCTGCACATCACCACCTTGTTCTTTGGCGAAGTCGAGGATCGAATTGCCAATTGGCTGAAAAGGGTCGTCAACGCGTATGCGCCGGAGCTGATCGAGGTCCGCTCCACCGGGTTGAGGATGGTCGGCCGCGGAGCGATCGCAGTCCTGCTCGATCGGACAGCGCCGTCTATCGACACGTCGGAGCCACCTGCCTCCTTCGAGCCCAGTTCGTACGTCGAGGTGATGCGCCAGCCTCTTGAGGGTCTACTGACGATCGATCCCGCTTCGATTCCCAGGGAAGAACGGGTGGTGCTGTTGTGGCGAGCGGCAATGCTCTGCTGCCCGACGCGTGGTCGCCGAGGCCATGGGCACTTCCACGTTACGGTGGCCCGATGCCGAGACAAGCCCTCCGGCTTATCCGACATCAAGTACCCCAACCTTGCGTTTGGACTTACGGACTTTCACCTCTACGAGAGTGAGCTCGGTCCGGGTGGATCCCTCTACTCGATCCTGGCAACAGCAAGAGGCTGAAGTCGTCTTGCAGGGATCGTATGTTGTAACCTGGGTGCTTGGCAAGCGTCCCCTCCGCCTTTCGGCTGTCCCAGCGTTCGGAGCTCTTTCAGTCGCCGGCCCTACGCCAGATCACAGTGGAAGTTCAGCGGGTCGGAGGCATCAACCTTGGCCAGGGGGTATGTAATCTGCCCACACCTCCCGAAGTGGTTGAGGCTGCGCACCGCGCCGCCCGCGATGGAGAGAACCGGTACACCCACCCACGGGGCGCCGCGAGGCTTCGGCGGGCACTGGCCGAGAAACTCCGGGCCCACAACGGTATTGAAGCCGACCCAGAAGCGAACATCATGGTGTCCTGCGGCGCAACCGGTGGGTTCGAAGCCGTTTGTGCGACGTTGCTAGATCCTGGCGATGCGGTCGTCGTCTTCGAGCCGACGTACCCGTACCACCTCCAAGCGTTAAAGCGCTATGGCGCTTCGATTCGAACCGTCCGACTGGCTGAGCCTCACTGGGAGGTCGATTGGGAAGCGGTCGCCGCCGCAGTCGATTCGGCAACGAAATTTGTGCTGGTCAACACGCCGGGCAACCCGACCGGCAAAGTTTGGTCAGCCAAAGAACTCGCTCGTCTCGGCGACATTGCTGCCCGCCACGGGGCCCTGCTGGTAACCGATGAGATTTACGAGTACATGATCTTCGATGGCGCGCGCCATGTATCCGCAGCCTCGATTCCTGAACTGAAGGACCGGGTGATTACGATCGGCGGCTATTCCAAGACGTTCTCGATCACCGGCTGGCGGATAGGCTACGCCGTCGCCCCCACGGCGGTTGCGACCGCAATGACGGCATTCTTGGATGCGGTTTACGCCTGTGCCCCAAGTCCTCTGCAAGAAGCCGTGGCCGTTGGGGTCGAGTCATTCGACTCCTTGTTCTATGAAACCTTGCGCGGGCAATACGAAGACAAAAGGGACCTGTTCTTCCATCGCCTCCAGAAGATCGGGCTCAAGCCCCTGTTGCCCGGTGGCTCCTATTACATGCTTGCCGCCTTTGATGAGGCCTTTCCGAGCATGTCTAGTTTCGAGTTTGCTCGTCATATGATCGAGCGGGCAGGGGTTGGGGCCGTGCCATCCGACGACTTCGTGCGCGACCCCTCGGTTGCCCCCTGGGTCCGCTTTTGCCTCGCCCAGGAACAGGATGTGCTGGTCGAGGCCCTGGATCGGCTATCGAGGCTGCGATAGGCTCCAGCTGGCCCCGAAGGTAAGATGGATCGCGCGGGGGCCTGTAGCTCAGTGGTAAGAGCAGGCGGCTCATAATCGCTTGGTCGTGGGTTCGAATCCCACCGGGCCCACCAATCTGCAACGATGGCGCGCTTTTTCGAAGAGTCCGAGGTCGAACCCGTCCTCATTGTTGACCGCCGGGTTGCCGTGATCGGCTACGGAAGCCAAGGTTCCGCTCAAGCTCTCAATCTTCGGGACTCTGGCGCCAAAGTCGTCGTCGGGCTTCGTCCAGACAGCCCGCGAATCCAGACCGCGGGGGCGGCCGGACTCGATGTTATGCCCATTCATGAGGCGATCGAGGGAGCCGATTACATTGTTTTGACCGTGCCAGATGCGGCCATGCCGGCTGTTTTTGAGGAGCACATCCACGGGCGGCTCTGGGACCACCAGGTTCTCGTATTTGCGCATGGATACAACATCCATTACGGTCGAATCCACCCGCCGGAGAACGTCGATGTCGTCCTGGTGGCACCCAAAGGACCAGGCCCGGCCCTGCGGTCGGAGTTTGTAAGCGGACGTGGTTTGGTCGCTGTTATAGCCGTCCATCAGGACGCGAGCGGACGGGCCATGGATCGTGCTGTGGCCTATGCTCATGGGATCGGGAGCCTGCGAGTTGGCGCATATTTGGCAACGTTCCGCGAGGAAACGGAAACCGACCTGTTCAGCGAACAGGCCGTCCTGTGCGGCGGCATTCCGGAGCTGGTTAAAGCGGGGTTCGAAACCTTGGTGGCCGCCGGATACCAACCCGAATCGGCCTACATCGAGTGCTTGCACGAAACAAAGGCGATTGTGGATCTGATGGTAGCGAGAGGACTGACGGGAATGCGCGAATCGATCAGCAGTACCGCAGAGTGGGGCGGCTACGTGGCCGGCAAGAAGATTGTGGATGATGGCGTTCGCCATCGAATGCAGGAGGTTCTGGCCGCCGTCCAGAATGGCTCCTTTGCCGCCGAGTGGAACGCCGAGGCGGATGCGGGCATGTCAGAACTCGTAAGCCACCGCTCCAAGGACGCATCGAGTGAAATCGAAAGCGTCGGTGAAGCCATGCGCCGCCGCATCTTCGGCCATACTCGCAAACATCCATGATTGCCGACCGGGTCGATATCCTCCTGTCTGCCGACGCCATCCAGCAACGGATCGACCAGCTTGCAGCCGAAATTCGGACAGATTACGGTGACAATCCCTTCCTCATGGTCGTCGTACTTAAGGGAAGCTTCATCTTTGCCGCCGACTTGGCAAGACGATTGCCCGAATCCACCCAGATCGACTTCGTGCAGGTCAGCAGCTATGCGGACCAAAAATCATCAAGCGGGGTCGTCCAGATTCGGAAAGACCTCGACATTACCGTCGAAGGTAAGCATGTTCTCATCGTTGAAGACATTGTCGATACCGGCCTGACCCTGGGCCACCTTCGTGAACTGTTTGCAACCCGCAAGCCAGCGTCTCTGAGGGTTGTGGCGCTGTTAAACAAGCCGGACGCCCAGGCTAAGCCTGCGGAAATCGAATATGTCGGATTCCAGATTCCGAACGAGTTTGTGGTAGGATATGGATTGGATTACGCGGAACGGTACAGAAATCTCCCGTTCGTAGCAGTGTTGCGCTCTGAGTAATCCCCCCTTTGCATAGCTCATCGGCCTCTGGCCCTATCTCTTGCAAACGAAGACCCTAAATATCTCGTCGCTATGACGCATACCTTTCGACCCCGAAAATCTGACGGCTCCGGTCGTCGCTTCCGCAAGCAGTCCCGCGAAGGATTGCCACGTACCGATCAAGCCGATCTCGAGCAGCTTCCCGAAATCGATTTCAACCATTTCGACAAGATGTCGCCGACCGAGCTGGCAAAGGCCTGCAAGTCCGCCAAGCTCTCGATGGATCAGGATCGGCATCTCATTATCGAAGCCTTGCTTCAGAAAGCCAATCCCGAGGCGCTTTATGGCTCCGGGATTCTGGAGGTCATGAATGACGGCTGGGGATTCCTCCGCAAGCCCAATTACGTTCCCGCACCGTCAGACGTCTACGTTTCCCAGTCGCAAGTGAAGCGCTTCTCGCTCCGCCAAGGGGACATGGTCTTTGGCCTTGTACGGCCTCCAAAGGAAGGCGAGAAGTACGCCGGCATGCTGCGCGTTGAGAGCGTCAACAACTTTGGCACCGCCTCACCCGAGTTTCTGAGCCGCCGAAACTTCGATGAGCTGACGCCGCTGTTCCCAGATAGCCGGATTCGTATGGAATCCAGCCCCGAGAACATCGCCGCGAGGATCGTCGACCTTATCGCCCCGATCGGCATGGGCCAGCGCGGTTTGATTGTTGCTCCTCCCAAGGCGGGCAAGACCACGATCGTCAAGACCATTGCCGAGGCGTGTGCCCTCAACCATCCCGAGATCTACCTGATGGTACTGCTCGTTGACGAACGACCCGAAGAAGTTACCGACATGAAGCGGTTCGTGAAGGGACAGGTGATTAGCAGCACGTTCGACGAGCCCGCCGAAAACCACATGCGGGTTTCCGAACTCTGCCTCGATCAGGCTAAGCGAATGGTTGAGACCGGCAAGGATGTGGTGATCCTCCTTGACTCTATCACTCGCATGTCGCGCGCCAGCAATTTGACGATCAATCCTTCGGGCCGGACCCTTAGTGGCGGTCTCGACCCCGCCGCGCTCTATCGTCCGCGCCGATTCTTTGGTGCCGCCCGCAACATCGAAGAGGGCGGGTCGTTGACGATCATTGCCACTGCCTTAATTGAAACGGGCAGCAAAATGGACGATGCGATCTTCGAAGAGTTCAAGGGCACCGGCAACATGGAGATCGTGCTCGACCGCGACCTCGCGGAACGCCGGATTTGGCCCGCGATCGACGTTAAGCGGAGCTCCACGCGCCACGAGGAGCGGCTTTTCGATCGGGACCAGCTCGAAGGCGTTGTCCAGCTTCACCGACTACTGGCTAACCAGCAAAATAGTGTCGAGGCGACGGACCAGCTGATCAAGCTCCTGAAAAAGACGCCGACGAATGCGGTGTTCCTCGACAACGTCGTTCAAAAGACGCGCGCAACCGTCTAGTTGTAGTACTCGCGGCTTAAGCGCTTGTAGGCGTAGTCGGCCAGCTTTTCCAAGCTCACGACGTCTTCGCGGTTGTAGGCGATCAAGAGGTCAAGGGCGGCTTCATTTCGAGTCCACAGGTATTGGCGCCATAGCCGCACGGCGTCCCTACCGTTCAAGCCCTCGGTTTGGGGTGACCGAAAGAACCCGAGCTCCCGCTCGATGCGCTTCAAACCTCCCCTAAAGCCAAGCCGACGCAACAGCGGACATAGGTCGAGGTGAAGTTGGTCGAAGTGAACGCCGAGGAACCGCTTTTGCAGCATCGGGACATCAAACCCATTCCCGAAGAACGTTACGATCATCGAAAACCGCGAGATATCGTCCCGAAAGTTCTCAAGGTCGCGCTCTTTGACGCGGCACGTGAAGGTATTGCCGTCGAAAAGGCCAATGATTGTTATCGCTTCACCCTGAACGCCACCGTCCGTCTCGATGTCGAGGTAAACGCATCGGTCGCGAAACTCGGGCCATGCTCGCCACACATCGAGCGACTTGAGGTTGTTGGCGAAGTATTGGTGTTCTCGACGTTCCAGAGCGGCCTGGGAATCTCCGATGTGCTTCAGGACAAGCTCTTTTGACGCTGAGCCGACCGAGTAGCGGGATGGATCCGACAAAAAGTCTGCCCAGGTGAGACATCCCTGCTCCCACAGCTTGCGTTCGGTCTCAAACCCAATGCCGGGCAGATGGCAGAAGGTCCGATTCAGCACGGCAGACTACCTTTTGCCGGAGCCACCACCGACTCGGCGCTCCACCGGTCGCTCACCAGACCAATCCTGGGCCGGTACGACAATGTTGACCGTGCCGGTCGCGTACCATGGCCGCTTGTTACTGGGGTCGTCGTACCAGTATTGGCCCGTATCGAGGTTTCGATCGAATTCACCGGTCAGTCGGATGATCGCGTTGCCATAGAGGACGGCCGACATATCGCGTCCGAACCATTGAACCGCGCGCCACTTGCCGTAGATGACGATCTTGCCGGTCCCAAAGTACGCTTGGCGGCCGTACTTGTCGAACTCCTTCCTGACGTTGCCAGAGACTGCTACACGTCCGTCGATCATATTGACCATCACGGTTCCGGTAAAGGAGATTTCAAATCGGCCCTCGGCTGCTTTGTAAACCCGCTTCTGATTGGCATCGATGATATCGGCACCAATGGCTTTGAAGCTCCCGACTCCGCTGCGGAGGTGAACCGTGCCGTACTCCGGCTTCTGATCGACACCCTCCCGCTGAGCGGGCGTGGCCGGTTGGGCCAGCGCGGAGAGGGCAGAAAGTGCGAGAACGGCTACCAGCCAAAAACGCATAGACAGAAGTTTACCAAATGAATCGGATCCATCGAAAAGTGTTGGGTCGAATTTAAATCGAATGTTAGACCACCCTCGTCCATTGGGTAACAACGGGATACAGGAAGGATCATACATGCTGCTGATTTCAACGCTTGGGAGCTTTCTCTTGCTCCTCGTTCTCGCGTTCCAGAGACCAAGCGGGGAGGCTGCGGCTCCCTGGAAGTGGCGCCCGAGCGATGGGTCCCTGGTGCTCGGACTGGTTCTCAGCGCCTTGGGATGGGGCTTCTTCCGATCAACCCAGCCGAGCATCGCCATGGCGATGGTTGGAATTGGCGGTGGGCTGCTCGCCGCCTGGCTTACCGACCGTTTCGCTCGACCCGATGCGAGGTCCGAAGCGTTGGCGGCATGTTGCCTGGCCGTCGGCGTCATCGGAGCCGTCGCGTCGATCGTGCACCGAGAGATTTGGGCAACCGGTCTTGGTGGCGTGATCGGCATCGCGGTCGCAGGTGGCGCCCTGTCCAAACGGTGGCTAATGGCAGGCAGTCTGATCGCGTTTGCCGTTCACATCATCAACCAGCTGAACGGATTGAATCCAGCTTTGGGGTCGCTGGTGGGTATCGCCCTCGTCGCATCCGGTGCGATTGGGTGGTTTGCCGGTTCCTATCGGGGGCTGCAGGGTTACGGCCTTACGGGAGTGATGTGGGCCGTCCTGGCCGTAGGCTCTTACTTTCTCTTTGCCTCGGCTCCCCAGATTTCAGCCACCATCGACCGAAAGGACCTGAGCATTCTGCTGGTAGGCGGAGTCGCGGTTGGCGCGCTCTGCTGCTGGGCCAATGGCGAGAAGCCATCCGTTGCCAATCTGGGCCTCCAGGGCTTGCTCTGGCTCGCCGCGGCAACCTATGCGTTTACGATCGGTCGCGGGCTCGCCATGGGGATGGTGGCGATGGGGGCGATGGGGGCCGCGATTCTGGCCGGCCGACCTGCCGTCATGGCTGCCGGCACTCCCATACTCGCGCTAAGCGCCTTTAGGGCGTTTCGAGATCAGTCGCCCGACCTCAGCCACTCGTTCGACATTGGACAGCACTATGCCCTGGTGGGGCTGTTGATCGGCATCGTCACGACGTCGGCCCTTTTGGAGTGGCACCGCCAAGGCGGAGGGCTCGACCGCAACTGGTGGGGACGGCTCGCTATCGGCGGAATGGTGGTCATGGTGATCGTTGGGGCCCTTGCGATCCTCGGTCCCAAGGGTGGGGCAGGAATGCTGATTGGCTTTGGCATCAGCCCCGTCTTCGCCGCTATCAGCCGGGTTGGTACCGCAGGCTCGCTTGGAATCGCGGCCTCGGGAATGGCGGCCACGATTCTGGGGTATCCGGCCGTCTCTGCGCTTCAGGATTGGCCGACGGACAGAAAGATGAATATGGCGATCGCGGTTGGCATCGCTATACTCGTATTGGCAGGAGCAGCCATGCAATCGGCGCGACCGGAAGTTGAGGAGGTGCCGGCGTGAATTCGCTGCTCCGTCCAGGTGGTCGCCTGAGCCTTGCCGCTCTGGCCATTCTCGTCCTCATCCTCATGGCGCGCGGGGTCACCGAAGAGGTGCGGACTGGGCACTTGACAGGCCGTGTGGTAATGGCTGAAAATGGCCGGCCACTTCCAAACGCCACGGTCGTGATAGATTCTGCAACTGGCGGGCCGGATGACGATCGAGGCGTAACTCGGATTGCCAAAACGGACAAGGATGGCATGTTCAGCGTTCGACACATCCCCGTGGGGGCTTGCACGATCAGCGCTTACACGAAGGTGCATTCGCTCGATGCGTCCAGCATCAGCATCCAGCAAGGACAGACGACCCACGTCGATCTGGACCTGAAGCCGAACGTACCGTACCTGGACCTATACTCGTCGCAACGGGTGTACCTTCCCGCCGAGCAGGCACAATTCCACTGCCGCGGCTTTGCCTCGGAAAGCGAAATCAAGATCGGAATCTACCGAATCCGGGCCGAATCGATCGGCAAAAAGGGCAGCATAAGCAGCCTGCTGGAACCTTACCGCTACTACTATGAGAAGACGCCAACCCTCGATGGCTCGCCGGATTTCGAACCCGTCCATCAGCTGAACTGGAAAATTGCGTCTCGCGATGGCGAGGGTGTGTTCGACGAGCACATCAGCCTGCCACAGCTGACGCCGGGCATCTACATGGGTCAGCTGGACTGCGGCAGCGCTCGCCAGTTCGCGTGGCTTACCGTCACCGATATCGCACTTGTGACGAAGTCGGCAGGGAACTCCGTGCTCGCCTATGTCACAAAAATGGACAGCGGGCAGCCCGTTCAGGGCGCGGTGGTGGGTTGGATCTCGGAAAAGGGATCATTGGAGCTCGGGAAAACCGATGAGGCCGGCATCGCACGAGTCGTCTTGCCAAAGGATGCGGGTGACGGCAGCCGCCCGGTCTATGCTCAGGCTGGCGACTCGCTCGCCATTAGCTCTTTCTACTCGTACTCCGAGGAATCGGCGAAGAACACGCGAACCTACATCTATACCGAACGACCGGTCTATCGACCGGGCGATGTCGTGAAATTCAAGGGCGTCATACGGAGGCTCGCCGGCGACGATTACGAGCTGCCAGCCAAGGAGCCCGTCGAAGTCCGACTCCAGGATCCGGATGGTAATCGTCTCGCCTCGGTTTCCTTGGCATTAAGCGATTTCTGCACCTTTAGCGGGGAGTTCACGCTCCCCGATGACCTCACCGGCCAGTACTACCTGTCTTGCAACTATCAGGGTGCGACGTCTGAGCGATATGTGCCCGTGATGGCCTATCGAAAGCCGGAGTTCAAGATCGATGTCAAGGCGGAAAAACCCTTCTACCTTCGTGGGCAGAAAGTCAGGTTCGTGGCTAACTGCGACTACTATTTTGGCGGTCCGGTGCCGGGCGCAGAATTTCGCGCCACCATTTACCGCCGCCCGATCTGGCAGCCCTTTGAACTCGGTGAGGATGCGGATCTGGAGGAAGAAGAAGGGGGAGGCTACGATTATGTCGGTGACTATGTAGGAGTCGTGTCCGGACGAACGGACGCCCAAGGGCTCGCCCACATCGAATTCGATCCCACCCTTGAAAACTTCGACACCGAATATCCGCAGGACGGTCGCAAGTTTGATTTCGGGGACTCGGACTACCAGTTCACCTGTGAAGTCGGCGTAACCGAGACTGGCGACAAGTATTTTTCGGGCAAGGGTTCAGTGAGCGTAGTTAGAGGCGAGTTTGACCTTCGTGCCGATCCTACCGAGTACCTCGCCGCAATTGGCGAAAAGACCACGACGAAGATCAGCCTCAAGCGGTTCGAGGGAGGTCATCCCGTTGCGCAGACACCCGTTCTGATCGAGTATGGATTCGAAAACTGGAGTGGTGCCAACACAAGCTTCGTTCGGCTGGGCACGGGAGCCGTGACAACGGACGAAAAGGGTGAAGCTGAGTTTCAGGTCAACGCAGAACGCGCTGGCAGCTTTGTAGTCAGAGCGTCCGTTCGGGACACGCTTGGAAACACCATCCAATCCCAGGCCTACATCTATATCCTCTCGGCCGGCGAGCCAACTTTTGGTGGTCCAAGTCCAAAACTGGACCTTACGCTGGACAAAAAGCTTTATGGCCTAGGTGACGTTGTCCAGGGATTGATTCGGGCCGAGAAAGTCGGAGGCACCGCCCTCGTCACGATTGAAGGCGACGAGGTTTTTCACGCATTCGCCGTTCCACTGAAATCCCCGGCCACTTCTTTCTCCTTCAAGGTTGCAAAGCGGATGACGCCCAACGCCTACGTGTCGATTGCCTATGTCCGGGAGAAAACCTTTGCCGAGGCGCAACGCCTTCTCAAGACGGACATGGGGTATCGGGCGATTGACGTGAAGATAGCGGCCGATAGGGCAGTGGTGAAGCCGGGGGAGGCCGTCACCTACGACATTCAGACCTCCGATGCCGCCGGCAACCCTATTTCTGCCGAGTGCTCGCTTGGTGTCGTCGATGAGGCCATTTATGCGATTGCGGAAGATACCTATGACCCGATAGGGTTCTTCTACCCTCGGCGGTATCAGGGAGTTACGACATCGTATAGCTTTCCCGAGCACTATCTCGATGGAGGCGACAAGGGCCCAGTTAACGGAGAGGTGCGTCAGAACTTCCAGGACACCGCCGCCTGGCTGCCGACAGTGGTGACCGATGGGACCGGGAAGGCCAGTGTTACGATCAAGCTGCCGGACAACGTCACCGAGTGGCGGGCGACGGTTCGGGCCGTTACCAAGGACACGGCGTTTGGCAAAGCCACGGCGGGAGTGAAGGCGCGGTTGCCGCTGATGGTGAGGCTTTCGGCGCCTTCGCACGTCGTGGAAGGGGATACGATCCGGGTGTCGGCATCGGTGTTACAGGACGTTGCCGATTCAGCTGAATTCCGTGTCTCGCTACAGGGCGCCTCCGGGCAACTCCGCGGCAACCCGTCCCAGGTTGTACGGGTCATGCGAGGCGAGCCGGCAATCGTGAAGTGGGATTGGGTTGCGGCGAATCCTGGAGCAGCCAAGCTGTCGGTTACTGCTGAGGGCGCCGGCGTGCGGGACGCCATGGCGCTGGACATTCCCGTGAAAACGCACGGCCGACCCAACGTTGCCAACGCCGCAGGTGAAGTAACCGGCGAAGAGCGTGTCCAAGTGGTCAGATTTGGCAATGCAACCGACGGCAGGGTTAGGATCACCGTTACCCCGACCCTGATTTCCGCTCTACTCGACTCGCTTGACGGACTGATCGACTATCCCTACGGCTGCACGGAGCAAACGATGAGCCGGTTCCTACCGGCGGTTGTAACAGGACAGTTGATTCGAAAAATGGGCCTTCAGAGGCCGGAGCTAATGGCGAAGCTGCCGGAAGTTGCCAGTCGCTCGATGACGCGCCTTCGCAATTTGCAACACCCGGATGGGAGCTGGGGCTGGTGGGAGAACGATCAGACCGACACGGGCATGACGGCTCTTGTCCTCGAAGGCCTTTGGGAAAGCCAAAAGGCGGGATACCCGCCACCCGGACAAATGATCAGCCGGGCTAAAGCCGGGGCTCAGGAACTACTGAAGCGTGCGGCTGGTACGCCTGAACAGATAACCCACCTGGCCTACGGACTCGCTCTGTGGGAACCAACAGAAGCGCACGCTGAATGGCTGTCAAGTTACACCGCTCCTCCCGCCAACGCGGTGGCGCTGGCCTGGTACGCGCTGGCCTGCAAGGCGATGGCCGGCAAATTCCCAACCTTGAAACCCTTGGGGATAAACGCCGCCGATCGCCTCAAGCAAATCGCCGAACGCGACAGTTCGACCATGCACTGGAAGGAATCCTATGGGGTGGAAACGACAGCCATCGCCATGAAATCTCTTTCCAAAATGACCCCTGACGATCCTGATCTTGTGAAGATCGCTCGATACCTGATGCGAGCGAAACGGGCGGGCGGTTGGCTGAGCACTCGGGACACGGCGACCGTCTTGCTCGCTCTTGCACCGAGAGCCGAGAGGGAACTGGCGTCGGCATATGATTTAACCGTGGAGATGAACGGCAAGTCCATCGGCAATGTGCGAGTTGGGCCGAGCTCCCGCGGGCCATGGGTTCACGACATCCCGATAAGCAATCTCGCAAACGGCAATAACGAGTTGGTTTTCAGAAAGTCAGGGGCGGGGGTCTGCTATTACGCAGTGGAAACGCGTCAGATTCCCCACCAGGAACGGATCGGGGTGCTACTTAATCAATCGCAGCTCAGTATCCAGCAAAGTTATCACTCCCTGCGGGTACGCACCTCGGAGCAAGGCGAAATGCGCCTTATGCCAAGCCCAAGCCCGGAGACGACCTTCAGAAGCGGGGATGTGCTGAAGTGCATCGTGAAGCTCCAGGCAAAGAAGGACCTTGAATATGTCGTGATCGAGATCCCCATACCCGCGGGCTTTCGTGTTACCGAAGATATGGAACCCATGGAGTGGAACTGGTGGTGGTCTGGGATGAGCATTCTTGACGATCGTGTTGCGGTATTCGCGGCGTCGATCGCTCCGGGACAGCACCACGTCGAGTTCACGATAAGAGCGGAGGCTCCCGGCGAGACGTCGGCTATGCCGGCCACGGCCTATGAGATGTACGCTCCCGACCAGCGCGCTTCTTGTGAGGAGACCAGGCTGAGGATCCTGCCATGAGAATCTTCTCCTGGGCCGTGGTCGCCACCGTTTTGGGTGGCGCATTGGTGGTCGACATGCAGAAGCCAACCGAGCGCGCGGTAGGGGTCTACGAAACCCGGCTCGATGGACGAATGGCCAACCAGCGTCACAACGCTTTGCTCGCGCTCAGGAAGCTGGATGGGAAAGTCGTGGAGCCCGGTGCCATCTTTAGCTTCAATTCGGCCGTCGGAAGCTGCACACGCGACCAAGGCTACAGAAAGGCGCCGGTCAGCTACAACGGTCAGCTCATTCCCAGTTGGGGGGGAGGTGTTTGCCAGACTTCCACGACCCTCTATAACGCCGCGCTGCTGAGCGGCATGGAGATCGTCGAGCGCTGGCCACACCGCTTTGCACCCAACTACGTGAGCCCAGGCCGGGATGCCGCCGTCGCCTACACTTCGTACGATTTACGGTTCCGGAATACTCTGTCCAAACCCGTGACGGTCCGTGCCGAGCACCGGGCCGGAAGCCTCCGCATCAGCCTCCTTTCCGCGGATGTTCCCCAAACAACGGTGCGATGTGAGAGTCGAATCGTCAGCCGACAAATGCCTCGGACGTTCGAATTTGGGGGCAAGCCCACGGGCCGGCAGCGGGTGCGCAATTCCGGCAAGCCTGGATATGACGTGGTGGTCTACCGGGAAACGGACGGGAAGCGGGAGCTCATCTCGGTCGATTCCTATCCTGAGATGAATCGTATTGTGGATTTCCGATGAGCGCCGGCCGTAGGTAGAATCTTCTTGTAGGATCGCCTATGGCGAAGTCGTATTCCAAAATATGACCCACAAGAAAACGCAAACGGATCACGGCCCGATGCCCGATCCTGAAACCAACGACGAAACCATGCCTCCTGCGGACACCACCACCGCTCTTGATGAGGAATCCCTGGAAGCGTTCGCCCAGATTGCTGCAGAGCGGGACCAGTACAAGGATCAGCTGCTGAGGGCACTGGCCGACCTCCAGAACTATAGGCGCAGAACCGAGCAGCAGATGGAGGAGTTCCGTCGCTACGCGACGGAGGACGTCATCCGCCGATTGCTGCCCATTCTCGATAACTTCGAAAGAGCGATCCAGGCGCGAGCGGCTGGCGCATCGGCAGAATCGACGTTGGAGGGCCTGATTGCGATCGAGAAGCAGCTCCGCCAGGTCCTGGATACGGCGCGCGTGGCCAAAATAGACGCCCTCGGAAAAGAATTCGACCCGGAATATCACGAGGCCGTGTTGACACACATCTCCGACGAGCACGAGGAGGGAACTGTCCTGGAGGAACTTGAGCCGGGATATCGGATGTCCGACCGTGTCATCCGGCCCACGAAGGTCAAGGTGAGCCGCCGGGCGTGAGCAAGAAGCATTTCGGTACCGACGGCGTCCGCGGCGTCGCCAACGAGAAGCTGTCGCCTGAGTTTGCGCTCGCCCTGGGTTCCGCCGTTGGAAGGTTCATTATTGCCCGGGGGCTTGAACGTTCGGTCGTCATTGGGCGGGACACACGGCGAAGCGGACCGATGCTGGGAGCCGCTTTCGCGGCAGGACTCTGCGCGGAGGGAGTCGATGTCAGCACCTTAGGCGTCGCTCCAACCGGGGCAATCTCCTACGTCGTCCGCAACGGTCCACACTCCCTGGCAGCGGTTATCTCCGCTAGCCACAACCCGGCGCCAGACAATGGCATCAAGCTCTTTGCCCACGACGGCAAGAAGGTTGCGGACGATGATGAAATGGCTATCGAGAGCCTTCTGGATGAGCCTTCGGCGACTCGGACTTCCGGACGGGGCGTCGGGGATCTTCAACCGAACGTGAAGGCGCTGGAAGCCTATGAGAATGCCATCCTGGAGATCATTCCGGAAGGTCTTCGAGGCATGAAGGTCGCCTTCGATGGGGCTCACGGTGCGGGTTACGCGATCGGATCAAGAGTCTTGCGCACGCTTGGCGCGGAGGTGTTTGAGACCGGCTGTGACCCCGATGGATTTAATATCAATGCCGAAGGCGGAGCCACCAAGCCTTCGACAATTGGTGAATTCACCGTGTCGAGCGGCGCCGATATCGGGGTGGCCTTCGATGGCGACGCCGATCGGGCCGTTTTTTGCGACGAGAGAGGCCGACTGATAAACGGCGACCGCACCATGGCGGTATGGGCCACCTATTGGCGGGATCAGGGGCGGTTCCATCCGGCAACGATCGTCGGAACGGTTATGAGCAATGGCGGATTTGCGAGTTTCCTGAATGCGCATGGGATCGAGCTCATCCGTGCTGCGGTCGGGGACAAATACGTTTCCCAGGCCATGAGCGAGTCCGGCGCCAAGGTTGGCGGGGAACAGAGTGGCCACATTATTTTCTCCGAGCGGGGGCCGACGGGCGACGGCCTTGTCACCATGCTCGAGTTCCTTCGTGTGATTCAACTCGCCGGCAAGTCGGCATCGGCGCAATACGACGCCTTTGAAAACTGGCCACAGATTCTGTTGAATCTTAAACTGGAATCGCGTGAAGGGTGGGATCGCCATCCACAAGTCGTCGCTGCCTTGAACGAGGCCGAGTCAATCCTTGCCGGAGCGGGTCGAATCAACGTTCGAGCAAGCGGCACCATGCCGATGCTGCGGCTTATGGTCGAGGCGGCGGACAGCGACCGGCGCGACCAGGCAGCAGAGAAGATCTTCCGGGCGCTCGAGTCGGCCATCGGGGCCAGCGTCCACAGCCGGGTGGACTTAACTCATGCTTTGGGCGATTGACGTCGGCAATACGCAAACGGCAATCGGCCTCCACGACGGCCGGAACTGGGTTACAACGATTCGGCTCTCCACGATTTCAGATGAGACAGAAGACGAGTTGGCCGCTAAGCTCTCGTCGCTGCTACGCCTCGCCGGGCTCGATTTAAGATGCGACAAGCTCGTCATCGCGTCGGTGGTGCCGGACCAAGACCGAAATTGGCAGCGCCTTGCCGCCAAGTGGCTTAAGGTCGAGGCGCGTTTCCTCAGGTCCGGTGGCGATGTTGGAATTCGAGTTACCTATGACCCACCTCACGCGGTTGGCGCAGACCGGCTCGCGAACGCAGTCGCGTCTCTGGCGGAATTCTCTCCGCCAATTGTGGTGGTGGACTTTGGCACCGCTACGACTTTCGATGTCATCGATGGGGAAGGCACCTATGTCGGCGGAGCCATACTTTCCGGGCCAGTCCTCGCGATCGAGTCATTGGCAACCAGGACGGCCAAGCTGCCCCGCGTCGATTTGGCGAAGCCGGATCGAGCAATCGGCGCCACGACCGTACAAGCCATTCGTTCTGGAGTCATGTATGGATATGCCGGAGGCATTGACCGGATTTGCGACCGCATTCAAGCCGATCTCGGTCAAGGAGCCAGGCTCGTCGCAACCGGTGGACTGGCCCAAGAGATTATCGACATGTGCGACCACACGTTCGATGTGCGGCCAATGTTGACGCTGGAGGGCCTCAGGCTCTTCGCTGATCGAGTTTAGAGCTCGATAAGTTCAGCCAAGCGAGTCTGAAAAAGATCAGGCTCGTGGACAAGCCTTAACCCGAAGTAAGTGGTTCCCATATTGAAGCGAATGCCGCTTACACCTGCATGCCGGGCATACTTGCTGACCTTACCGGCGAGGATCCAGTCCGCGCACCGATCATCGTCGAGGTCAGGAACGACATAAGGGGCCATCAGCCGTAGCCAGCGATCGATGGGTTGCACATAAAGCCGGTCCTGATGGTCGAGCTGGTCCTCCAGGCCGGCCACGAACACGACGTCGCGCAGGAAGGTCGACGTGGTTTTTGGCCCTACGCCACGAATATCGACCATCCGCAAAAAGGGGGGCTCCACGCGATCGGTCTGAAGAATGCTTCGCACCACCCAACCCGCAATTGAGCCAATGCAATCCTCTTGATAGATCTCTTGAGCCAGTTCGGCCATGCCTGCAATCAGTCCGATATTCAGCTGCTCCGAAGGACGCCGGTGCCGCTCCTCGCAGACTTCAACGAAGCATTCCCAGAACCGTTCGCCATTCCCACCGCTTACGATCGCCAGTTCGTCATCCTCCAAGCAGCGATCAAGTGCTTCAACGGCGATATCTCCAAGTTCTGCACGGTCCTTACCTCTTCTTGAAAAGGCGTAATGGTGGAGGAAGATCCTCAGGCAGGCGTTTGGATCTGACAGCGCATCCCGGACGTCGGTGATCGAGGGGTTTGGTTCGCGGATTGCGCGTCCAACGGTTGGCAAAAAAATTTCACCGACATAGCGATCGGCAAACTGGTTTGACACGTGCCAAAGCAGCGATCGGGCCCTCGGATCGATATCGATCATGCGCACCGCCTTTCACTCCTTACGAGACGAATCTTAACAGCTTCTTGCCCTTGAATGCGGGCCGGATGCTTCTTTGCCTAGAATCTTGCGTCGGATGCCAGGTTTGTGACGACAGGAAGTGTGGGAGTCTGCTGGCTGCCGCCACCGCTTGTGCCAGTGTCGCCTCTCCGCATCCGGTTGTACACCTGCCACACGAACTCGGTTATCGGAATTCGATTGGATCGCATCTCGTTGAAGACGCCGCACATGGCATCCGCATAGAGCCCGATCGTTCGACCTCCCTTGACGAAGCTCAGTACGGGATCGCCTGGCAAGGTGGCTTGGGACTGGGAGATCATCCCGACCATCGGAATTTCCATACCGAAGTAGCGACCTTGATTGATCGTTCGTGGAACTTCGAAGAACGCAAAGACTTTCGCTCCCTTTGAAACAAAGAGCTGATAGAGGTCCGCCTTTGCAATCATTGTCGATGAATCGGTCAGCGATTCGGTGTCGATCCCTGCGAGGAAGTCTTTGCCGAGGAGATTGGCACCTTGTCCGGCAAAGTAGAGCAGCACGGTCGCACCGTCAGGAATTCGGTCTGCGAGCGCCTTGGCGCTCCGCAGGATTTGCTCGGCTCCGGCATTGGTGACGAGGTCGATATTCTCCTCGACATAGCCGGCATTCATCGTCAACGATTCACGGATCGCCATGACGTTGGTCGCGGCGAAGGGCAGGTTTCCGTCGCCGGCTCGAGACTCTGAATTGCCGATCAAGAGGGCATATTTTGTCGCTACCGGAGGCACCTTTCCAGCGATTGAAGTCGTCGGCGAGCTAGGATCGGTTGGTGGTCTTTCGGTCTCCCTCTTTGGAGGCGGAGGAGGCGGGTCAGTCGGGTTCTTGACTTGGTCCTGCTTGGTCTTCTCGACCGGGACGAGCTTAGCTCCATCGTCGATTCTCGTCGACTTGCCAATCTCGGTATTGGCGGTCGACGGGGCGACCGAAGCAATCAGCGCCGACTCTTCCGGCAGCAGAAGGTCCGAATCGACCTTCCACGTCAACGCGTCAGCAACACGCTTAAATCTGGAATCCAGCTGCTCCTGAGCTTGGACATCTCGGTTCATCGAGTAAATCTTGGTGAGGAAGAAGAAGGTCTCGCGGCTATTCTGGCCCTTATCGAGGAGCATCTTGAATTCGGCTGCCACCTCGTTAAGCAGAATGACCCGTGACGCCTCGTTGCTGTCGATGGCAGCCAATCGGTACCCGGAATATGCAGCGGCGAAGTTCGGCGAATATGGCTGCCCGTTTCGCCACGGTTTTGGCTCGGTAACGCTGGATAGCATCGTCGGCGAAGACGTATCTTCGGCACGAAGGGAAACCGCTTGCTTGAAGTGAGAGCGAGCGAGTCGCAGGAACTCCTCCTGCTTTCTATGCTGCTTGGCTTCGCTGGAGCTAGCTGCACGCAAAGCGCTGAGACCTTGCTCGTAGGCTTCACTCCAGCCTTGCGCATAGGCAGCCACGGAGGCCAGCGAAAGAACCAAACCAAGCAATTTCAGTGCAGATGCTCGACTCATATTTTATTTGCCGCGAAACGTGAGGCTCAGTGCGACATCTGGCTTTCCTCCGCCCGTCGGCGCAGCAAAGTTCAGGTCCACTGATATATTGGAGTTTGGCGGCCGAACCCCTAGGCCAAACGTTATCGCGTTCCTTGCTGCGAACTGGTCGCCGCCGGAAGGCACCGCCCGGAAGCCGACGCGAATCGGAATGCGATACTCGTTGAAAAGGTAGTTGTACTCGACTCCACCACCCAGGGCCATGTGGTTCTTTCGCGAGATGAGGGTGTTGCCCTTTCCACCGAAGAACGCATCCGCCTGGAGCGAAAGCAGCATGAAGTCCCTTCCGCCGCGCAATCCGTCGCGACGATGGGCGGCGCCAAATGACAGTCTTCCCGGGATCCTATCGTAATAGGCATCGATGGCGGGACTCGCGTCTGTCGTTATCGGTGAACGGAAGGAAATCCCAAACACGGTGTTTGGAGCCGACGGTGGGACGAACTGCAGGCCAACGATAAAACCGATACCGGTCGCCGTCTCACTGTTATCGATGTTGATGAATCCGATCTGGTTGTTTTGGTTGTCGAGGATATTGCCGGTGCCGCGGTTCCTCACATAGTTTCTGGCTTGCACGATTCCGGCGCCCGCTGCCCATCCGCTTGCACCAAGACGCGTGCCGTAGACCAGAGATAGAAAATCAGTCTTGACATGGTTCAGGTTGCGGAAATCAGTGATCCGGGTCCCAGCATCAGTAAGCTGGTCGGCTGTCTGCTGGTCGCGGAGATACCCACCAGTCGTGTAGCTGAAGCCAACCGCTCCACCTCTAAGTTTGATGGCGCCTCCCACATGGGTGGCAGACATAGCGCCGCTTGATTCTTCCGTATCTTGGCTGGGATCCTGGCGACGACCAGAGAGCTTGGATTCGGTCTCCGGCAGATTGCGGATGGCGAAGCCAAAGACAGAGCCATCGAGCCACCCTAACCCTGCCGGGTTGTAGTAAGTCGAAAAGCTGTCGGAGCCGGAGACATAGGAGCCTCCCCCATAGCCCATCGCGCGGCCTCCCGCATCGAAGGCGCTGAGCATGTCGGGAACTTGCGCCTGCGCGACTCCGCAGAACGCCACCCCTAAAGCGATGAACGAGAGCTTCCTTGCCGTCATCTGTTTTCCGATTCCCTCCTGGACCGTGCCTTATTGTAACCCGATCGAGGCCGGGCCGTTCTGTTAACGTCCGCGACCTATGCTAACAATCACTTCCTGTTTAATAGCCTTGTTACCTGCCCGGTCGGTTGCGGTTACCACAATTTTGTACTGACTGGGCGTCTTTCTGAACTTTCGGACTCTGCCGGTCCACCGCGTATTGTTGCCCTCGTTCTTGACCTGAATGCGTGCCACGCGACCGATATACCGGTTGTCCATTCGCCGCAGTTGAACCGAAATTCCAGAGCTTGTTACCGCATTCGGAAACTGGTCTTCCACGATGATGTTGACGGTGACCCGCGAATTCGGCGGAATAACGTCAGTCGACCGGGGAGTATCGATCGTGGCTGCTGGTGCAACCCTGTCCAGGGTGACAGAGATCGTCTTCGTGGATTCGTTGCCCGATTTGTCCGTTGCCTTGATCGTGATGGTCTGCACGCCATCCTTCTGGATTGCGCTGGCATCCCAGTCCACGAGCACGTCGTTGGTGGAGCCGGTGTTGTTGGGGATGTCCTGGCTGTTGATCTGGACGCGCCACTCCTTGACCGCCGTCTCCTTCAGCTGCGCTCTGATCGGAACCTTCTTGGCGCCGTTAACGAAGGAGTTGTTCGGTGGGTTGAAAGAGATAAAGGTGGGCGATTTGACGTCGACCCGCACTTCGAGCGTGACCTCGTTGTACGTGTTGTTCTGCTCCGTGGCCGTCACCTTGATCTGGTAGAGGCCTTCGACCGCGGTGTCGTTGAAGTTGACGGCGATACTGTCTTGGGCCTCGCCGTCGATATTCGGGTTGACCGTCTTCTCGATGGTGATCGTGCCGCCGTTGGGGTCGGTAATCGTTGCCTTGACCGTGACCTCAACGCGGGCGCCGGTGATCGAAAATCGGATCGTATTCGATTTGCCGAAGAAGATATCCTCGTTGCCTTGCTTGGTGGGCGAGGTGATGGTGAGCGTTCCCGCACTGGCAGCCAAGGCCAGAGACGTCAAAACGAGCAGGGCTACGATCCTCTTTATCAAACGCATATCCTAATCCTCTATCGGCAGTTTAAACTCGGGTTCGAGCTCATTAAGTCTAGACGATTGAACGAACGAATTCGGCTACCCCTCCGTTAACGTTTGTGGAAACGACGACATTGGCGAGGGCTTTGGCTTCAGCGATCGCGTTCTCGACGGCTCCAGCGTAGCCGGCCCAACGCAACATCCCCAGGTCGTTTTCATAGTCGCCGATCGCGGCTGCCTCATCCTGGGCCACACCAAGGCGTTCGCAAATGACCGCCAGGGCGAGGCCCTTGTCCACGCCAAAACCGAGGAATTCCAAATACTCAGGTTCCGAAACCACCACATTGGCGGACTCGGTCTGTTCGATATCCGACAGCCGTTGCCGGTGCCGCTGAATCCGGTTGTGGTCATCGACCAGCATCATCTTTGTTGGCGTTGTCTGTCGCCCTTGACCTATCGATGCCTTTTGAGGCGAAACATTCGTGAGGCGGCTTGCATAAACTCCTGCCCAAATCCCGTCGCCTATCGACAAGGTTCGATCAACCTCGTACACATTGACGTGGACATCGTGTTCCTGGGCGTAATCCAGTAGCCGGTTACGAACGTGATCGGCCAGGGGACGATGGAAGACCGGGCTGCCGTCGCCAAGCGTGGCAAGTCCACCGTTGCAGGCGATGATCGGTCCGCGAAGACCAATTGCAGAGGCATACGCCCGAATACTTGGCGCCATGCGCCCGCTCGCCAGCACAATACTGATCCCGGCTTCTTGAGCCGCGACGAGGGCGGCGGCGCTATCCGCATTAGGTTGCCGGTCGGGACCAAGCAGCGTTCCATCAAGATCAACGGCAATCAACCGGATGCGGGACATGACTGGTAGGGAATACGAGCCTGGGGACCGAACATTAATGATGAGGCAGTGGGCCTCAACCTGTGCTATGGATTTTAATCGCTTGGAGCCTCTTGCGGCTCACGCTGTCGTCGTAGACGTGAATTGCCGTCGCTTTGGCCTGTCGCTCGCCTCCGTGATCGAGGTGATCCGGATCGAATCGGACTTACCTTCCGACGTGATTCCCAGGAGAGGAGTGGATATCCCCATTATTGACCTGAGGAAAGCGCTTGGGGAACCAGATCGAGTTCATGGAATGGGTAGTAGGATCCTGGTCGTCCGAACGCCTCGTGGACAAATGGGGCTTGTGGTCGACAGCATTTCCAGCGTTCTCACCGGCAATTCCTCTGAGTCCATCCCGGCATCTCGAAGCTGGGAGTGGTTGGACCCCCTTCTCGTCATTCCTCGCATCGAAGACTAACACGATGGCCGCACCAAGTCTTGCCCCCTATGCCAAGGTGGTTGCTCAAGTTCGAAGTGAGCTGCCGCCAATGCCCCATGCGGTGATGAAGCTGTTGGAGGTTACGAACAATGAGCGAACGACGGCCTCCGATATCGAAAAAATCGTGTTCGAAGACCAGGCGTTGGCAGCCCGGCTGCTCGCGATCACCAATTCGGCGGCTTTCGGACTTCCCGGCCGGGTCGATTCGGTTGCCCGTGCCGTCGTGATCCTTGGTTTCCAGCGTGTCAGGAGCGTTGCCATGAGCCTCGCGGCCATGAGCATTTTCAAATCCAAGACTCCCCGGGTTCGCGAAGAGCAAATGTTGCTTTGGCGTCATTCGTTCGGTACGGCGGCAGCGGCAAAGGCCATCGCACGGCATCGGGCATTTTCGGCCGAGGACGCCGAACTCGCTTACCTGGGAGGGCTGATGCACGATCTTGGCAAGCTGTTTTTGCTGACCTATTTCGAAGCACCCTACTTCGCGATCAAGGAGCGGGCGAAATCCTCGCTTGAGGAAGCGAAGTTCGAGGTCGGCGTTTTTGGAAACGATCACAGCACGATTGGTATGCAGCTGTCCAAGAGTTGGAACTTCCCGTTGTCGCTGGTCCACACCATCGGGAAGCATGAAGGTCCATTTCAGGGCGTTTGGTCCCCAGGAATTTTTGCGGTGCACACCGCGTCACGCCTTTCCCACTGGGTCACGTTTAACTCCGAAGAGGGCGAGCCCGAAGTGGACCCCGTGGCCTGGAACTGGCTCGAGCCCAATGAGTCCATCATGGCCGGCTTCGTGTCGATTGTCAGGGAAGCAGCGAGCGGAGTCGATCTCAAAACCGTTTTGTAGCCTGCTGAATCAGCGCTTTCCGATGAAACGAGATGCGAAAGAGGGAATAACCGAACTATGAGCTACGGAACCGGAATCAACTTTGCTGGCCTCGCCAGCGGGATCGATACGGAATCGATCGTTCGGCAGCTCATTCAACTCGAGCAGATCCCAATAAGGCGTCTCCAGACCCGGCAGGCCGAGCTTCAGGCCCGGATGGGAATCTATGGCCAGTTTAAGTCGACGGTTCAAAGTCTTGCGTCGGCCGCAGCCTCCCTGAATACGGCGGCCGCCTTTAATCCTATCAAGGCAACATCGTCCGATACGGCTGTTGCCACGATCACGGCCGGCAGCGCGACAAATGCGGGAATCTACTCGCTCACCGTTAGTAAGCTGGCCCAGTCGCACAAAATTGCGAATCTGAATCCCCAGGCCAGCGTTTCTGAGGCCCTCGGCATGACCGGCCAGTTCGTCGTCAACGGTCGAGTGATCGACGTTACCGCCACGGATTCGCTCACGACGATTGCGACCAAGATCAATGCGGAGTCAGTTGGCGCGACCGCAAGCATCATCGATGGCGGTCCGAACATGGGGTATCTGACCATCACCAGCAACAACGGAGGGGCCGCGAACAAGATCCAAATCGCCGACTTGGGTTCGGGTAACGTCCTCAGTTCGCTTGGCATGGTTGCAGGTGCGCCTGCGATTCGGGAGGCCATCACCGGTGGTGCCGCAAGCTGGAAATTCAGCTCCAATACGGCTTCGCTCGCCACGATGCTCGATACGACCGCCTTTCCGAGTGGACTCGTGTCGATCGGAACCGGTTCGATCACGGTCGACGGAAACGACACGCTCCAAACTATCGCCGACAAGATCAACAACCCCGGGAACGGGACCGGAGCCACCGCAACGGTCGTCTCCTCAACCGAGAATGGTGTCACAAAGTATCGGCTCGAGATAACGGGAACGACGACGTTCGGAGCGGAGAACAATGTCTGGCAGGCGCTCGGTGTGCTTCAGCGAGGCTACGGCAACCAACTGGTGGGGGCTCAGGACGCTGAATTCACGCTCGACGGCGTAGCCCTAACAAGCACGACTAACGAAATCACCACCGCGATTCCTGGCGCAACCCTTACGCTGCTCCAAGCGGACGCGGGAACGCCCAAGACAGCCACGTTAACCCTGAGTCGCGATACGGAATCCATCAAGAAGGCATTCCGGTCCTTCAAGGACGCCCATAACGCCATTCTCGACTATATCAAGGCTGGTAGCTCCTTCGATACCGAAACGTACGAGTCGGGGCCGTTGTTCGGGGACTTTCTCGCGTCGCAAGTCGAATCCACGATTTCGAGCCTCGTTTACAGTTCGGTAACGACCGGCGGTGCCTTTTCGAACCTGACTCAGCTTGGTTTTTCGACCGACGAGGTCGGCAAGTTGACGCTCGATGAAGCTGCTCTGGACAACGCCCTCGCCACCGACCCCGAAGCCGTCGGCAAACTGATGCGCAGTATCGGAACGACGAGCAGCAATGACCTGACCTTCGTTTCCAACGGCACCAAGACGCAAGCGTCGTCGGGAGCTGGGTTCTTGGTCAACATCACCCAAATTGCTACCAAGGGCTACCATGTGGCCGGCACGGCCCAGACAACTGGCAATCCCGCCAATGAAACCCTGACCTTCGGTGGGGCACTGTTTGGGAGCGATTACAACCTGGTTCTCGATGTGGGAAGCACCCTTGCGGACACGATCAACAAAATCAATAACGACGCCACGCTCAAGGGGAAAGTCATTGCGAGTGACGACGGAGGAAGGCTGAAGATCGAGTCGAAGGCATACGGCACGAACGGGAATTTCACGGTCGTCAGCGACCTTGCTGCAGCCTCGGACAACTCGGGTATCGGAGATGGAACCATCGGTTTTACGGCCGGTCTCGACGTCGCTGGAACCATAAACGGAGAAGAAACCACCGGCAGCGGCCAATTTCTGACCGGCAAGGCGGGCAACGCCACCACGGATAGCCTTCAGATTCAATACACTGGGAGCCTGACCGGTGATGTCGGCTACATCAAGTTCACGAAGGGTGTGGCTGCCCTGATGCAGGACGCCGTAAATGGCCTCACCGATTCGACCAACGGCCTCTTTACGACCTCCACGGACTCTCTTCAGTCGCAGTTCGATGAGCTCGGCACCAACATCACGGACCTCGAAGCTCGCCTGAAGGTGCGCGAAGAGTCGCTCCGGCGGAAGTTCGCCGCCATGGAACAGGCTCTTACGCAGCTCCAGGCACAAAGCGCCCGGCTCTCATCGATGGCCTCCCAAATGGGCCGCTAACCAAACGGCCACCAACGCTCCCCTCGCTGAAGATATGCTTCGCGTCAGCCGTGAGCATGATCACCCTGGCAATCTTGGCGGTCCTCACTCTACAGAATGAGGGCGGTCTGGTTGTGGAGACGATCCAACCGGGAACTGGCGCCACCGCATCAGCCCGTAGCAAGGTGGAAATTGATTACACCGTGCGTAGCGAAGACGGAAAGACGCTAGCGTCGTCCATCGACCGCGGACTGCCCATCTGGATGGACTTGGCCGACCCCAAGACCCTACCGCTCTGGCGACGGGGCATAGCCGGACTGAAGGTGGGTGGCAGACGCAAACTCTCGGCCACGCCATTTTGGTATGGTGGCGAAGCCAAACAGCCGGCCCTGATCGTTTTCGTGACCGTACGATCGGTTAAGTGATCCGTGGATGCTGCAGCAGCGCCGCCGCATTGAGGGACTCGGCGTCATCCATGTAGTTCTCGATGACTCCTACCAAAGACAAACCGAGCCTGAGTAAGGGAGTGAGGGTGGAATCGATGATGCGGCCATTAATAACTTCTGTCGTATAATCCTGTACGGATCGTCCTGTCGTGCGCTTCCAATCGCGTACCCCCGGAAGTCGACAGGCGGTCCCGTACCGAAGCAGCGACAGTTGGTCTGCCAATCGGAACCGCTCCTGATACAGCGCTCTTGCGACCCCCCGACCTCGATGCCCAGGGTCGACGCTGATATCGACGCCGTACAGCGTGGTTCCATCGGGATCATGACGACGCAAACCGTGTCCACCCACGGTTTCCTCCCATGAGCGGTGACTGTCCCAGTTTTCCTCCGAGATGATGAGGCTGGTCGCCGATCCCACAACCTTGTCTCCGATCTTCGCCACAAACTGGCCTTCGGGAAATCGCTGCAGGTGTTCTTTGAGATGGGAGCTCGTCCAAAGGAGTTCTTCAGGAAACGGGGGCGGAAAGCAGAGCCGCTGTAATCTGACAACCCCTTCGATCGTTGCCTCGGAAAGGCTCTCAATACTCAGGGAGCGGTTGTCTTCGCCTTGTTCCAAAGGTCATCCCATTCCTGTGGGGTCAGCGAGCGCAGGGGTTTATCAGCGCCCTCTTCCATTTGTTGAAAGCGGGCCGCAAAGCGATCGACCATGCGCCGCAGCGCATCCTCTGGCTCCACTTTGCACCACCTCGCGATGTTGACGACCGTGAACAGCCAGTCGCCTAGCTCGTCGGTGATACGATCTTGGTCTGCCGAGGCTATCGCCTCTCTTAGCTCCGTGATTTCTTCATCCGACTTGGCCGAACACCGAATCGAGCGAGTCCCACTCGAAGCCGACACGGGCAGCCCGTTTGCTGACCTCGAATGCCCGCAGAAGCGCTGGAAGCGTTTTCGGGACGCCGGCGAGAATGCTCGCCGGCTGGGCTCCACCTTTCTCTTCGGCCTTGATGCGGTCCCAGTTGGCCAATACCGTTTCGGCGTCGTGGGCAATGGTGTCGGCGAAGACGTGAGGATGACGTCGAACCAGCTTGTCGCTGATCTCCTCAGCGACGGCTTCAATGTCCCATCTGCCGGCAGCCTTTGATATCTGCGCATGAAGGATCGGCTGGAGGAGAAGGTCACCCAACTCTTCGCGAAGCTTGTCCCTGTCGCCGGAGTCGATCGCCTCGAGTACCTCGTACGTCTCCTCCACGAGATGGGATTTCAAGGTCTCGTGGGTCTGGGCACGGTCCCAAGGACACCCGTCGGGAGCCAAGAGGCGATCCACAATCTCGACCAAGCGCTGGAGTTGTGAATCAGCCACCCAGCAGGCCGCCGGAATCCTTCAGGTATTTGCTGATCGAGGATTGGAACGTGGGGATATTGACCTCGACTTTCGCTTTCGACCGTGCCTCCGCCATGAGCTTGGAAATATCAGTCTTAACTCGTCCGCGGTCAACCGCTAGCTTCCGGCGCAGCTGACGCTTGGTGCGGTCGTCCAGCGGTTGCACCCGCTCAGGCGTGATGTTCTCGATGAGGAACTTATAAAAGCCGCCCTCGGTTCGAATCCAGTCAGTCGCGCTGCCGATTTTGACCCCGTCTACGGCCGTCTTGAGGTTCGTAGACATCACATCGACAGGCAGCTCGCCAAGCAGGCCATCGTTGAACTTCGAGGCATGGTCGCTATGTTTTTTCACCGCCTCGGGGAAGGACATACCGCCCTTGAGGTCGGCTTCGGCAGCATCGCGCTTTGCTTCGTCCGGCACGGCCAGGAGGCGTAATTTGAACCGCTTTGGAAACGTGAACATCGTCGGGTTCGTTTTGTAAAACGCCTCGAGTTCTTGGTCGGTAACGGTGATGCCTTGGGAGACGATCTTGAGCTCGGCAAGCTCCAACTTGATGGCGTAATTAAGCTCAGCTTCTGTTCCACCCGATGCCGCCCAGTTCTTAAGCAGGTCGGTATTTTCGGCGACCCGATCGTCAAGCTCCTGCTTGATTTCCGCCTCTGTCGGCGTGCATTTTCGTTGGTCGCAGAGCTGCAGCATCAGCTTTTCATCGACGATGCGCTGAAGGGTCAGGAACCCCGGGGGTGCGGGCGCGAAGCCGCCAGGCGTCATCTTGCCTACGCCGGAGAGAAACTCCATTCGCCGGTAGTACTCCGAGCCCTTGACAGCCTGGCCATTGACGACAACGACGTCCTTGGAAAGATCGACTTGGGCGGATGCCAAGCTCGCAACGGCGATCCATGCGACCGATAAGAAGCGTTTTAAGGTCATTTGACTCCTAAGACCGCATCCGAGCGGCCTACGTTAGTTTACTGATGTGAGTTCGACTGGGCTCCCGAAAAAGAAAGACCGATCCATCGAAATGGATCGGTCAGAGAAGTTGCTCGCTCGCTGCTTACTTTTTTTGGTTCTGATTGGCGTAGCGCCGCATGAATTTCTCAACACGACCAGCCGTATCGACCAATTTCTTTTGTCCAGTGTAAAAGGGGTGGCTAAAGGCGCTGATTTCAACGTTGATCACGTAGTGCTCGACACCGTCGATAACCTTCGTCTCGTTCGACTTCATGGTCGAGAGACCGGTCCATTCGTGGTCGCCGTCCACGTAAACAACGGGAAAATTCTGCGGATGCCCTTGCGCCTTCATAGTCCGAACGCTCATTATGGCTGATTCGCTAGCCCGGATGCAACCGATGGATTGACCGGCTCCATCTCATTAGCGGCAGCCGCTTCCCATACGTGCAGCCGCCCATCTTCACCGACCGCGGCAAGGAGTGAACCGTCCAGACTCATGGCGACGCCGAAGGCAAAGCCATTGGCGTTCAGAGACAAGGTCGGATACTCGATGTCTGGCCTCCACAGCTTCACCGTCTTGTCCATGGACGCGCTTGCGATCGTCGATCCGTCGGTCGACCAAGCCAAATAGACAACTGCCTGGTTGTGCCCCTTGAAGGTTCGCTTGATCTCGAATCGCTCCAGGTCAATCAGTCGGATGTAGGCATCTACGCTGCCAACTACGGCGGACTTTTGATCGGGAGAAATCGCCAAACCGTTCAAGCTGTCCTGGGTTAGGCTCAGCTTCCTCGGACTCTTACCGGCTGCGATGTCGATCAGATACAGATCGCCCTTGGTGTCACCACCCAGTAATCGCTCCGACCCGATCGCCGCAATACAGCTGATGGTTTCCTTGCTGATCGGGAATTCTCGCTTGATGGCGCCGCGGGTCGCATCGATCTCGCGAACAATCCCATCGTCGCAGGCAGCAAACAGCCGCCCATTCGGGAGAAACCTTACGGAGCCGACTTCCTTGCTACAAGGGATCAGCTTGAGGCGCTTGCCGGCAACGGGATCATGAACCGCGACGGCGCCGTCCTGGCCGCCGCTAGCGAGAAGCTTGCCATCTGGCGAGAAGGCGACATCCCAGACTAAGTTGTCGTGGCCCTTCCACTTTCGGAGGACGGTTCGGGTTGCAGGATCCCAAATCACAATCATGCCGTCTTGACCACAGGTGGCGGCCATGGCGCGGTCCGGGGACAATGCCACGCTCAGTACGAAAGACTGATGCCCCTTGGCGGCAGCGTCGCTTGGCGCGGACGGAAGTTTCCATTGCAGAACCATGCCGTCCCTCGCCGAAGAGTAGATCGTTCCGTTCGGGGCGACCGCGACTTGGGTGATCCATTGCTTATGACCCCGAAGGATGAGAGGCGAAACTGGATTTCCGAGATCCCAAACCTCGATGGCGTTGTTGAAGCACCCGGCAACGAGCCATTTTCCGCTCGGATGAAAGGCTAGGGACTGGATGAGGCCGTTGGCGCTCTTCAGCCGTTGGACCTCGGTCAGATCCGAAACTCGCAAGACAATGACCGTCCCGTCGGCAAGGCCAACCGCAAGCTTATCGGATTGGCCAGAAAACGCGATCGACCAAACATGGGAATCGACTTTGGCGCGAGCCAAACGCTGCAAATCGTCGGTCCGCCAGATCTCCACCGAGCCGCTGGCATCGCCGGCCGCGACCTTGTCCCCGGTCGAGGTGACGGCCAGGCAGCTTGCCAACTGCGGTAGGAGCAGGCTGTCCTTCGGCACCAACTTTGAGTCCCAAGTCCGGAGATAGCGATCCTTTCCGGCGCTTGCCACCGCATTGCCCGATCCAACCAAGGCGATCAGGCCCCCGTCATGGGCGGCGACCTCGCCAAGCGGTTTGCCCTGTTCGCTCAAACGGACGAGACTGCCGCTCTCGATGCCGACAATAATGCCAGCTGGGACCGAACAGATAGCGGTGCCTGCTCCTTCTAAGTCGGCAAGCTTGCGGGACTGGCCATCAGCCGTGAACGCCCGGACGATGGGCTCCGCGCCAACCACCGCAATGCCGTTAGAAGGTAGCAGCGTGACCCCATAGGCGGGACGTTGAAACGCGGGAAATGCCCTCTCCGCGCGGCTCTGCATCATGTTGTAGAGCAGCCGCCATTCCAGTCCGCGTAAATCGGGTTCGCCCGGCTTGGGACGTTGCAGATCAAGGAGTTCCTGAGCCTGGGTCAGGTTGCCCGCTGCATAGGCCTGCTCGATCAAACGGCCGTTCAGCGCATAAATCAGCTTGGCTTGCTCCTTGCGTTGGGTTTCGGCCGCGATTGCCCGCTCGGAAGACGCGACTCGTTCCCTGTACTGACTTCCGCCAAAGATTGCCAGCGCACCGAAGATGGCAAAGATGAGCCCGGCAATCGACCAGGCTCGAACAAGCCCCTGACGATAAGCTGCCTGCTGGCGCAACCGCTCGGCATCAGGGAGGCTGCCTTCCACCCATGATCGATCGAAGACCCTGGCGTACACCGGGTTCCTAACCGCCAGTGATCCATCGACGGTCCGAACGATGCCGGCTAAATGAAGTGCAGAAACTAGGGGGTTCGATTCATCATCGCGAACGGCAGGTTTGGCCTTAAGAACCCTGGCGTAGAGATCCAAAAGCGCGCTTGGGTCGGATTCGCCTTTGAGAATCCGGTTTCGAACAAAAGCCAGGTTGTCGTCCGTTTCCCGGGCCGATTTTGAGAGAAAGACCTGCTCGCAAAGCCGGTCGACGTCTCCGGGTCTATCAGCTTCGAGGTGTTCGCAAACCTCGCGACAGAGTCGCTGGGTCAAGTAGGGGTGACCTTTCGTCCAGTGGAGGATCCGGTGGATCAAGTCATTGCCGGATCGGCCGGCTTGGTCCAGGATGTGAGCCAGGGGCTGTACATCGGCTGTCGAAAAGTCCTCAAGCAGGATACGCGTCCCAACGTTGAACGGAGTGCGCCGAACATCCTGCATCAGGTCTCCCGGCGAGGCAACCCCGAGGAGGCAAAACGTCAGGCGTTCGAAAGTCGGCTCCAAAGCGCGACGGTTGTGGCACTCTCGAATGGCCGCAAAGAATTCATCGGTCGGAAAGGGAAGTGACCGGACGGCATCGATTTCGTCGATGAAAATCACCAGCTCACGGTCCGAGTCGGCAAGCAGCACAGCTTCGATCGCACCAAAGAAGCGCTGTAGCGGACCGACCCGCTGATTATCGTGCCAATAGTCCTCAAGGAGATCGGTCAGGCCCAGAGAATCGCCGAGGTGGATCAGCAGGCCGTCGTACCACTGTTCAACCGTCAGGTTCTGCCCGATTGCGGTGAGGTCGAGAATGGCGACGCTGCGTCCGTTTTGCCGAAGCTTGACGGCTGTCCGCACCATCATGGAGCTCTTGCCCATTTGGCGGCTTGTCAGGACAAAGCAGAACTCCCCCGCCATCAGCTTGGTGAAGAGTTCGCTGTCAGCGGGGCGGACAACGTACGATGGATCGTCGTTGCGGAGCGTTCCCCCTGTGGTGAACCCCGACGTCAAGCCATAACACCTTCGTTGGCGGTTTCGGAGTAGCCAGGCATCTCCGGCCAATACTCGGCCGGGCGGCCGCACCGGCGAGCCTGTTTATGAATCCGATCCATATTGCCACCCGAGTCGATCCAAGCAAACACCAAAGTCTGGGCAAGTCCCGCCACCAATCGATCCCGCACTCGATTGGCGTTGGGGTGGTACTTCCGAGCCGGAGGAACGGCTGAAATCGCGAGGTCTGTTCTCGGATCGAACTGGTACCGCCAAAGCCTGGCGGCCGCAAACGGCTCCTGATCCAGGTTCTCACCCAGCGACTCAAAGAGGCCCGTATCAAGGACCAAGACTCTCGGTGCTCCCCAGCGAAGGGGCACAAGAGCGGCACGCTGATAGGCGGGCTTATCGTGGCCGGCAATCAAGACCCGACCGTCGAGCACGAGCCTCTCTACCCGGTCCTCGATCCAGTTCAGAGCGGCCTGCGGCGCGGATCGGGAGGCGAGTACGGCGACGGTGTTTGCCTCCAAAAGCCGCAGGTTGCCGTAAGCAAAGAGCACACCCGGTGGATCGGGATCGAACTTCTCGAGATTGCTGGGAAAATGTGCATCGGTTGCATGGATCAGATGCAATCCTCGGGCGTCCCATTGACGCTCGATTTCCGCGGCTTCCTCGACGAGCCTCTTTCGCGCCTTGCACCAGTGGTCGGACTGGGCCGGCTTAAGGCGGTACTCCTCCTGCAGAGCCTCGCGGGACAACCGCATAAAGGACTCTGGAGAACGAGACAGGAGGTCGTTTCGAGCAAGAACGCGGACGACCGTTTTCGATCCGATACCGGGTGTCATACCAAGTGCGATTGCGATCGTGCGCCGCGTCATCAGGCCAGTAACTCCTTGGCCGCCTGCACGATCACCTCAAGAGCACGTGGCCCTGACCGCTGCATTTCCATCACGACCTCTGCATGAGACAGCTTGGTTTCGGAGATTCCCGCGGCGAGGTTGGTAACGATCGCGATGCACGCATAGCGGACGCCATTCTCTCGCATCGCGATTGCCTCCGAGCTAGCGGTCATGCCGACCACGTCCACTCCAAGCTTGTGGAGCATCCGAATCTCGGCCGGCGTTTCGTACCTTGGTCCATCGCCGCCTCCGTAGACCCCGCCGTCGTGCACGTCTTCATTCGCTGCAAGGTGCTGCGCCATCTCAGGGTCGAAGGGCTCCGTGAAATCGGTGTGCTCGACGGTGGAGTGGAACGCCGTCACACGGCGACAGGTGAAGTCCACAAAGTCTCGGCAAGCGACGAGGGTCCCGGGCCCCCAATCTGGGCGCAGCGAGCCCACGGCCGCCGTCGAGAATACGCCTCGCAGCCCGAGGCGCCGGCAGGCTTCCGCCACGGCAAGGTAGTTGACTCGATGGGGAGGCAAGCGGTGTCCGGAGGCGTGCCGTTGAACGGCGACGATATCCAATCCGTGGAGGACGACCCGGCGGGCTCGGACGATGCCGTGAGAGGTAGGCACAGCGAGAGCCTGGCCCCCCAAGGCGGCTACCAGGGAACCGGTTCCGGTGCCAGCAATGAGCCCGACTGACCCTTGCATGTGCGGCAGATTACCGCTCAGGTGCGGGCCACAATCGACTCTCGGCTAAAGAGGCCGACGACGATCATGATCATCGCCCATGCGATCGCTCCCGCAACGACTGCGGAGATCAGAACGTCCGACCACACGATTTTGCTCAGAAGCGCATTGCGAATGACGACTGCGGTATTGAGGATCGGTACGAACGGAACCCAACTCGCCTTCGCCATGTCGGTGAACCCGATGAATTGACTAAAGATCGCCGGCATGATGACAACGAAGCTCACCAGGGTCAGGTAGGTCTGGGCCTCCCTCATGTTCTTGGCCAGGGCACTGACCGCGAGAAGAACTCCAGAGAACAACATGACCAACGGGATTAAGGAGATCAGGATTGCGACCATCGCCAGCACGGGAATCCGCAACCCCTCCGGGAACAGGGATTGCGTTAGCGGAAGATTCAGAACTCCTATCACGATGACGCCGATTAGACTGGTCAGGCTGCTGAGCAGGCATATCACCGTCAGTGCCCAGAACTTGCCCATCGCGATTTGGGATCGCGTGGCCGGCGTGATGAGGAGCGTTTCCATCGTTCCACGTTCCTTCTCGCCCGCAACCATGTCGCTGACGGTGCTGAATCCTCCGTAGAAGGCCCAGATGACGATCAGGTAGGGCAGCATGCCGATGATCATCCCGCTCCCCATGCGTTCCTTGCGTGGCGCCGGTTTGGAATCGAGTAGGATCGGCTGCGCGAACTCTTTGGGCAAGCTGTTCTCCGCCAGCTTCGCTTCCACGATCTTCGCGTTGGCCGCCTCAAACGCTTGGGACACGGCTCCAAGCGCGACCTTGCTCATCACCTCATCCTCGTCGTACCTGGCCTCGATCTTTGCCTGCCCGCTTGCGATCTTCGCGTCGAAATCCTCCGGAAATTGAAGAACCAGTTTGGCGTCGCCCGCCTGAATCTTGGCAATGCCGTCCTCAAGCGAATCGACGATAACGACCTTCATTCCTTTCGAATCGCGCATCGTTTTCACGATGGAGTTCTCCGAGCCGGCGTTGACGATATGCAGCGTCGGCGGTTTGGGTTTGGAAAGCGATTTTTCCAACGATCCGAAGAGTAGGAGCATTAGCACGATCAAGAAAATCGGCGCGACGAAGGCGCCGTTGATGACCCGTTTGTCGCGAAACATCTCGCGAAGCTCTTTCTTAAAGATGTGGAGCGACATTAGGCTGCCTCCCGGCGGTAGCCGACCAGGGCCAGAAAGGCCCGTTCAAGATCCTGCTGTCCCGTCGAAGCAAGCAGCTCGTCGACAGAACCTTCACCCAGGATCTTTCCGGCATGGATGATGGCGATATGGTCGCAAAGCCGCTGGGCCTCGCTCATGATGTGGGTGCTGAAGACCACCGTTTTGCCTCGCGACCTGCTTTCTTCGATGAATTCCATGATCGTCTGGCTCGTGACGACATCCAGCCCTGCGGTTGGCTCATCGAAGAACAGCACGGGTGGATCGTGGAGTATCGTCCTCGCGATCGAAACGCGCTGTTTCTGCCCCGTCGAAAGTTTGTCGCACAGTCGCTCCGCAAACTCGCCAATGTTCAGCTTTTCAACGGCAAACTGGATTCGGTCCTGAAGCTCTGCCCCTTTAAGACCATAAAGTCCACCAAAGTACGCCAGCAATTCCTGGGGAGTCAACCGGCCATATAGCGCCGTCGATGTGGAAAGAAAGCCGATATGGGCGCGGACACGGTCGGGTTGGCGGGCGATGTCGAAGCCGGCCACGGTGGCGGTGCCGTGATCCGGCCGAAGGACGGTGGAAAGGATCCTGAGCAAGGTGGTCTTGCCGGCGCCGTTCACGCCCAAAAGACCGAAAATCTTGCCCGGCTGGGCCTCAATCGAGACGTTGTCGACGGCCAGGAAACCGCCCTTTTTGGGATCCTTGAAGCTTTTGCTGATGCCCTCGGTCTTTACCATTCGCAAGTAGTTTACGGAGTAATCGCGACGAACGATACGGGGATCCGTCGCCGTCCATTAGTCAGTCCCCAGGCGGTTGTCGGGGATTTTCTTGTTGGGATCGATAGGAGGAGTTGAATGACTGGAAAGAAGTGGATGGCCCTTGCGGTTGTGGTGGGCCTCGCCGTAGCGTCTTACGGCCAGCAGTTTATCGAGCACAAGGGTCGGCAGGTCGATAAGAAATCGGTCATGTCGATCAAGCGTCACCTGAACGTGTTGAAGAAGTCGGCCGGCGAGCACAGCCGGGAGGCTGACGAGCGAGAAGTCTCGCGCCGCAAGGGAACCGATTCCAAGCACAAGGAGATGGAAGAGGCGGGAACGGACTTCTGGGAAGCCTGGCTTGAGTACCTCCGAAAGCGCGCATATCCCAACGATCGAATCGATGACGAAGCGATTTACCGTGCGATCGAACACCGTTCGGGCATGCCCGCCGAACGGATAGGGATTTCTCGAAACGGAATCGCCGGCCTCAACGGCAACTGGCAGGAGCTCGGCCCCTTCAACCTTGATGTGCCTTATCGCACGTACTACGGCATTCGCCCGACGACCGGACGTGTCAACACCATTGCGGTCGATCCCACGAACGGCAACACGATTTACATCGGCGCATGCAACGGAGGCGTCTGGAAGACCACCGATGCGGGCGTGAGTTGGACGCCGCTAAGCGACGGTTGGGAGCACCTTGCGATCTCGCGGATTGTGATCGATCCAACCAATCCGAACATCGTGTACGTCGGCACCGGCGACTTCCATGCGGGTGACGGCTTTACACAGGGACTCATGAAATCGACCAACGGTGGTGCGACGTGGGTGAACCTGGGCCGTTCGCAATTCGGTAACCGATGCGTATCCGGAATTGTCGTCGACCCGGAAAATCCCAACACCGTAACGGTTTCAACCGGTGGCCCCGGATCGGGAGACTACGGCCAGGTCTGGCGCAGTACCGATGGTGGCCAGAACTGGGCCGTCTCGTTGAGCACGGCCACTCGCTGGGCGAACGTGGTTTGCAGCGCCCTCGAAGGCGGAACCACGCGCTATTACTACACGATCGGCAACGGTACCGGCGGCGGCAATATTTGGCGCTCGTCAGACCGCGGCGCGACTTGGACCCGGCTTACTTCGCCGCTGACGACCTCGGTTCAGTACGTGGAGATAACGGCGTCGCCCACGAACCCCAACCATGTCTATATTCTGTTGGGCTCCGCACAGAAGATCTTTCGCAGCCAAGACAAGGGCGCGACGTGGACGGATATCACCGGCAACTTCCCAGGCGGATACAACTGGTCGCAGAGCTTTTACAACTATCACATCGTTTGCTCGACCAAGACTGTCAGCAACGTAACCAGCGATGTCCTCTACGTGGGCCAGATCGACTTTATCCAGTCTCAGAACGCGGACACCGTCTGGCGGAGCATTGCCCAGACCTATACGGGCAGCGCCGTGGCCCATAACGACCAGCATGGTTGTGCCTTCAATCCGTCCAATCCCAACGAGGTCTTCTTTAGCGGCGACGGCGGCATCTTCAAGACCAACTACAACCCGAGTACGGGGTCATTCACCGTCTCGCGCCTCTCCAAAGACGTCAACGTGGTCACCTTTTACTCGGGCGACTGGCACCCGACCGATCCGAATCGGATGATCGGCGGAACCCAGGACAATGCGACGCCGGTCGTCTATAACTCCGATATCAACAACTGGGAAAATGTGGGTGGAGGCGACGGCTGCGGTTGCGGCATCAATCCGAGTAATCCAAACATCCAGTACGCTTCGTCCCAGTTCCTCGGCATCTATCGAACCGCCAACAACTGGAGCTCCACCAGCGATATTTCGCCGAACGTGGGCGAGGATCGAACACCGTTCATCGGAATGCTTTACGTCGACCCCAACTCGCCGCACAACGCCTTTGTCGGAACCAACTACCTGTGGCGCTACAACAACAACTCGAACAACTGGACGGCTCGCCTCGGCAACACGGTGTTGTCCCCTGGCGACGTCGTGCGTTCGATGGCGATCCCGGTTGGCGACTCGAACTTCATCGTTTGTGGCACGGGAGATGGCCGAGTGTGGTACTCGGCAAACGCGGGCACCAACTGGACGCAGATCAACACCGGTAGCCCTGGCCTGCCGAATCGCTACATTTCCTCGGTAAACATCAACCCGGCGAACAAGCTCGACGTCATCGTCACGCTTGGCGGTACCGGCTCGGGCCACGTTTACCGCTGCATGGATATCTCGGCCGCAACCAGGGTCTGGCAGAACTTGTCTGGATCGGGCGCAACCGCACTTCCAGACATCTCGGCGAACTGCTTTGCCCGAGACCTCACCGATCCTCAGAACACGTGGTACGTCGGCGGGGACATCGGCGTGTTTGTCACGTTCGATGCCGGGCAATCTTGGGCGAACGCTTCGGGTCCCAACGGGCTGCCGAATGTTCGCGTTGATGCCATGAAGGCGATTCCCGGCACCGGTTTTCTCAACATCGCCACCTACGGTCGCGGCATGTGGCGGATCCCGCTTTCGGCCACGTTCACGTTCGGCATCATGCCGGATTCCTACTCGGTTGGCAGTCCAGGTGTCGAGGTCGGAGCCAACAGCGTGGCGAAAATCCGAGTCGATGACGCGGTCCGGGCAGAAGCCACGAACACTGCCGTTGCCAATTCGAACCTACCGTCGATCAAGTACGCCGTGCTGTTCACCAGCCCGAAGAAAACGAATATCACGGGATTGACGGCTCGCATCGACGCTCAGACGCAGTACGCCGGCATCGAGCAGCGAATAGAGTTCGCTAGCCGAACCAATTCGAACACCGTCTACCAAAAGGACCTGTACACCTTCGGTACTGGCAACCAGGACGTCACTCGCACGGCAACGCTTACCGATAGCGCCGAACTGGCCGACGTCCTAGATCCCGCCTCGGGCAAATTCGAAGTTCGCGTGCGATATCGAAAGGTCGGGGTTCTGCCGACCGCAAAGTTTGCGGGACGCGTGGACTTCGTCGAAGTCGACGTAACCGGCAACAACTAAATTGCTTCGGGTTAAAATGGGTGGACCTCCGAATTTCGGGGTCCGCCCACTTTTTGTCCCCTGGGATAGACATTCCTGCACCCCCAACCGGGTACAATTCAGAGTTCCTTGCACGTGCCTTCCCCCGATTCCCGCTGTCTGAGCCGCTGATGGCTTGCGGACGAGGGTGTCCATTTGTCTTCTGGGAACTCGACGAGGGAGGGTAGGCGGGACCTTTACTTATGGCAGATGTAAGTCTCTTCGATCGTATTCGGATCGGCATTGCCAGTCCGACCGATATCGTTGAATGGTCGCACGGCGAGATCAAGAAGCCGGAAACGATCAACTACCGAACTTTCAAACCCGAGCGTGACGGCCTATTCTGTGAGAGGATCTTTGGACCCGTCAAGGACTGGGAATGCTCCTGTGGCCGCTACAAGAAGATCAAGTACAAGGGCATTATCTGTGAGCGGTGCGGCGTTGAAGTCACCCGCAGCAAGGTCCGCCGCGAGCGGATGGGCCATGTCGAGCTGGCCGCACCGGTTTGCCACATCTGGTACCTCAAGGGCGTTCCGTCGCCTGTCTCGCTGATCCTCGATATTCCTCCGAGGCAGCTTGAGAAGGTGGCCTACTTTGCCAGCTTTATCATCATCAGCATCGACATTGAGCGCATTAACGAGCTGATGCCCAAGATTCGTGGCATCGTCGAACATCAGAAGTTGGCGATCCAGGAAGAGATCAGCAAGCTGGAGATCGACAGCCTCAAGCGGTTCGTCGACGAGCTCGACGATAACCGGGACGAGTACGACGAGCAATACGTCCGTGAACGCACGAAGATGGTCCATGACCGCATCCGCGCGGAATACCGCGATGCCGATGATCGATGCAAGGACCTGGACATCGCTCTCCATGAGCTCAGCAAGCTTGAGCGCAATCAGTTGATCGACGAAGACAAATGGCGAGCTGTCCAAAAGCTGCTCGATGTCGTCGGAGATGAACTTTCCATCGAAGCCGATGAACTGGTCAACGCGAAGATCGGTGCGGAAGCGATCAAGGAGCTTCTCCAGCGAGTCGAGCTGGAGTCACTGGCTCGCGAGCTCCGGGTCGAGATCGTCGGTACGACGAGTCAGCGTCGGGCCCGGGCGATCAAGCGGCTTGAGCTCATTGAAGCCCTCCTGTCCTCGAAGAGCCGGCCGGAGTGGATGATTCTCGACAACATCCCCGTCATCAGCCCGGAGCTGCGCCCGATGGTCCAGCTGGACGGCGGCCGCTTTGCTACCTCGGACCTCAACGATCTTTATCGGCGAATCATCAACCGCAACAACCGATTGAAGAAGATCATGGAGATCCGAGCCCCCGTCTCGATCATCAACCATGAAAAGCGCCTGCTTCAGGAAGCGGTCGATGCCCTGATCGACAATGGCCGCCGGGCTCGACCCGTGGTGGGCTCAAGCAGCCGACCGCTCAAGTCCCTCAGCGACATGCTCAAGGGCAAGGAGGGCCGATTCCGCAAGAACCTGCTCGGAAAGCGCGTGGACTACTCCGGCCGATCGGTCATCGTCGTCGGTCCCCACCTTAAGCTTCACCAGTGCGGCTTGCCCAAGGAAATGGCACTCGAGCTCTTCAAGCCGTTTGTGATGAAGACGCTCGTCGAGAAGAAGATCACCCAAAACATCAAGACTGCGAAGCGGATGATCGACCGAATGAATCCGGCAGTTTGGGACGGACTGGAAGAGGTCATCAAGGAGCATCCGGTTCTTCTGAACCGTGCGCCTACCCTCCACCGCCTCGGCATCCAGGCATTCGAGCCCATTCTGGTTGACGGCAAGGCGATCCAGGTTCACCCGTTGGTCTGCCACGCCTATAACGCCGACTTCGACGGCGACCAGATGGCCGTGCACGTGCCCCTCAGCACGCAGGCACAGTCGGAAGCGCGCGTATTGATGCTCTCGACCCAAAACCTGTTCTCACCCGCTGATGGCAAGCCGACGTGTGCCCCAATCCAGGACATCGTTCTTGGTGGCTACGCCCTGACGTTCACGAACCACGACAGCGCAAGAGCCCTGGAAGCGGCAGAAAAGGCTCATGCCGCCGATCCCGAGAAGAACCCTGCGCCACCGGTCTATTCCGGCGCTGAAGAGGTCATGTACCTCCTGGAAAATCCGGGCAACGAGACGCCGTTCCTCATCAACGACTTGATTAAGGTCCGGCTGCGACGACCCAAATTCCGGCCTGATTCGGAAGTCGCTTATCGCGACGGCCAAACCGGTGAGGAATACACGTACGAGATCACCGTTTCCGACGACGGCGAAACCGAGTCGAGGGAACTGGTCGCGCTCGAGCAGGAATGGGAAACGATCATCGCCAAGGTAACCCCCGGACGGTTGATTCTCAACTCGATCCTGCCGTATCCGATGCGGTACAGCGACAAGTACCTGGGCGTCGAGCTGACGAAGAAAGCCATCGCAGAAACGATCACCGACTGCCATAAGACGGTCGGCGTCGAAGGCACCATCCGTCTTCTCGACGACATGAAGGATCTCGGCTTCAAATGGGCGACCAAGTACGGCCTCAGCATCGCGCTGACCGACATGGACCCGCCGAACCGACGAGAGGAAATTCTCAAGGAAGGCGACCAACGATCGCAGCGTATCAGCGACCAGTACCGCCGAGGGTTGCTGAACTTCAACGAAATGCAGATCAGCCTTATCAAGCTCTGGACGGACACGTACGACCAGATCGGTAAGGAACTCGTCAACGGCATGCAGCAGATGAACCCGCTGTCGATCATTACCGTCAGCGGCGCACGAGGCAGCGTGAAGCAGCTCGCTCAGTTGAGCGGCATGCGCGGCCTTATGTTCAACCAGTTCAACGAGGTTATCTACGAGCTACCCGTTAAGAGCTCGTTCCACCAGGGCCTCAGTATGCTTGAGTACTTCGTGACGACTCACGGCGCCCGAAAGGGACTTGCCGACACCGCGCTGCGAACCGCGGACGCCGGCTACCTCACGCGCCGACTCGTGGACGTCGCCCAGGATGTGATCATCCGCGGCCTCGACTGCGAAACCACCGAGGGAATGGTGGTCCACCGACTGGTGGATGAGGGTGAGACGATCGAATCGATCGCCGAACGGCTTCATGGCCGCATTTCACTCTCGACAATCCTGGACCCGGACTCGGGAGAGGTTGTGGTCGAATTTGATGCCCTGGTATCGCCGGACGAGGCCAAGCGACTTCAGGCCGTGGAGAGCCGCTACGTCAGCGAGTACGAGGCGGCGGAAACCGAGGAGGCGAAGCAGAAGCTCGTCGATAAGTACTCGGCCCTGGGCTTCTCGGTCAATGAGCACAACCAGATTGGTGTACGCGTTCGCAGCCCGCTGACTTGCGAAATGGAGCAGGGAATCTGCTCGAAGTGCTACGGCGTCGACCTCTCGACCGGCAAGGTCGTCGAGGTTGGAGTTGCTGTCGGCATCATTGGCGCCCAGTCAATCGGTGAACCAGGAACGCAGCTTACGATGCGCACCTTCCACACCGGTGGCGTCGCCGGGTCGGCGGTTATCGCGAGAACCAACCAGTACAAGACCGGAAAGTTCATCAAGCAGTTCTTGGAGGACTTTGCTACCGCCACCGATACGGACATGAAGCAGTTCGACCCGACCAAGCTTCTGGAATCGCAGGAGAACGTCGTCAAGTCGCTTTATGCCCGGGGTGGTGCAGCGCCCGTTGAAGAGGTTCCGGACAAGAAGAAGACCGAGCGACAGACCAAAGCTGCCCAGAAGGCAGCGGAGAAGAGCGACAGCGACTCCAAGAAGCTGTGGGATCGTTCCAGAAAGACCTTCTTCTACACCTGGACGGGTGAATCAAGCGGAATCGTCCGCGTCGAGGAGATCTTCGAAGCACGGCGTCAACCGCGCGGTAAGGCGATTATCTGCCCGGTCACCGGTATTGTCCGGGAGATTCAAGAGAGCCAGTACGGCCGATGGGTCGTGGTCGAGGCAGAAGTCTCAACGAGTGCCCCCCTCCGGGATGCGTACATCGCGGACAAGCAGAACTGGCCGGAGGGCAAGGAAGGCGGCTACGACGCGGCCCTCGAACGCCTGATGGGTCAGAAACTGATGGCTCCCCAGCTTGCCGTGCTGCGCAAGCACGAGGTTGAGACCGTCATTGTCTATTATCCGATTCTGGTTCCGCCGATCGGAAAACTGCCGGTTGCCAAGGGCAGCAAGGTTATCAAGGGTGATCCTCTCACCGAAGGTCCGCGGGATCCGCACGAGGTTCTTGAGCTCGCCGGTGCGAGCGCAGTCTATGACTACTTCATTGAGAACCTGCAGTCGGTCTATAAGTCTCAGGGTGTTGATATCAACGACAAGCACATCGAAGTGGTCATCCGCCAGATGCTGCGTAAGCGGCAGATCAAGGAACCGGGCGACACCTCGTTCTTGCCCGGCCAGATCGTCGATCGCTTCCGTTTTGAGCGGGAGAACGAGCGCGTGCGCCAGCTCATCGAGGCTGGACGCAAGATTAAATACACAGACCCGATCACCGGCGAGCAGGTTGAGCGGGATCCTAAGGAAGCCACTGCAAACTGGATTCTCCTCGGCATTACCGAGGCCTCTCTGGCGACCGATTCGTTCCTATCGGCGGCTTCGTTCCAGAAGACCACACGCGTCTTGACGGAAGCCGCGGTTCGCGGAAAGAAGGACCACCTCGTGGGACTCAAGGAGAACGTGATCATCGGCCGCCTGATTCCTGCCGGTACCGGAGTTCAGGAGTATCGCGACATTGCCGTGGATGTGGACCGGGATACGCCTTCGTGGGCAACTCAGTCGCTCACCGCTCTTATCGACTCGGATGAGGAGGCGCTGGAAGGCGATCTCTCGGCATTGGAATTTGGCTCCATCGCCGACCTTGCGGGCGCCGGCGAAGACTTCGAAGAAGCCGAATAATCGACCCTTTGGCGGCCCCCGATCAGGGGCCGCCATTTTGGGCTCAAGGATGGCTTATCGGATATACTCTCAGGCTGAACGCGCCATTGCGTTCGAACTCAATTTCAACGTTGAAACGGAGGGTATTTCAACTCAAATGTCGCTAGCTGCGGGCGCCAAGCCAACCACAAAACTCGATTTCCTACGACTCATGATGCTCAGCCGAGAAGGCGATCGCCGCGAAGGCATCCTGCTCCGGCAGAGCAAAGGTTGGTTTCAGGTCAGCGGCATGGGGCATGAGGCGCTCGCCGCGATCGAGATGTCGCTTAGGCCCGATGACTGGATTTTCCCCTACTACCGATCTCGAGCCCTAATGCTCGCTCGGGGTCTCTCGAACTTCGACCTCGCCCTGGCATACTTCGCCAAGCGAGAAAGCAGTTCTGGTGGGCGGCAAATGCCGGGCCACTACTCCAGCCGAGAGCACAACATTTTTAGCGTATGCACGCCCACAGGAGGCTCCCTCATTCCCGCGTGCGGCACGGCATGGGCCATGAAGCTCAGCGGCAAGGATTCGCTCTGTGTGGCAAGCGTTGGCGACGCGGCATCGCGGCAAGGCGAGTTCTATGAGGCAATCGCATTCGCAATCCAGGAAAATCTGCCCGTTGTCTTCATGATCGAAGACAACAAGTACGGAATTTCTACGCCGACCGACAAGTTCTTTGCCTATAACATCGGCGGCATTCTCAGCAACGACCATATGGTCAAGGTGGACGGCCGGTATGTCGACAAAGTCGATGCTGCCTTTCGAGACGCTGCGGAAAAGGCTAGGAGCGGAAAAGGCCCAACGATACTCTGGTGCGATATCGATCGCCTTTCAAGCCACACGTCCAGCGACGATCACCGCGTCTATCGGGCCCAAGAAGACATCGATGCCATGGTGCTTCGAGATCCGATCGTCCTCCTTAAACATGAGCTGATTGGAGCCGGCGATCTTACCGAGGCAGAATTTGACCGGATTCAAGTAGAGGTGGCAAAGCAAGTCGACGAGGACTACCTGCGAGCCGAAAAAGCTCCCGACCCCGTCGCCGGAGAAGTGTACGACCATTGCTGGGGTGGCGAGCGGCCTGCCGAACGGCCCCCCATCGAAATCGGGCCAATGACGATGGTCGAGAGCATCAACAAGACGTTTCGCAAGGCGCTGGAAAACGATCCCGAGGTCATTTTCTTCGGAGAAGACATCGAAGATCCCAAAGGCGGCGTCTTCGGACTTACCAAGGGATTGTCCGAGGCGTTTCCGAAGCAGGTCTTCAATTCGCCGCTTGCCGAGGCCACCATCATCGGCGCTGCCGTTGGCATGTCGGCTTATGGTATGAAGCCGGTTTTTGAGCTCCAGTTCATCGATTTCATCTGCCCCGCGTGGAATCAGATTGTCACCAACCTGAGCACCCTTCGGTGGCGCAGCTTTGGCCATTGGAAGTGCCCGATGGTTGTCTATGCTCCTTATGGCGCATATCTGCCCGGAGGCTCTCTATGGCACAGCCAGGCATACGAAGCGGGACTAGCTCATGTTCCTGGCCTAAAAATCGCGATCCCTTCGACGCCGGAAGACGCTGCTGGTCTTTTTTGGACGGCCATGCAGGGCGACGACCCGACATTCATCCTCATTCCCAAACACATCTTCCGAAAGCGAGTGTCGGTCGATTCAGTCGAACCGGTTCCATTTGGCAAGGCAAAGCTGCTTCGGGAGGGAAGCGATGTGACGCTCGTTACCTGGGGCAATACGATCGAGCTTGCCGAGGAAGTCGCCGATCAAATGGCCGGGGAAACCAGTATCGAGATTATCGATCTGCGCTCGATTGTGCCATGCGACTTTGAAACCATCTCAAAATCGGTTGAGAAGACGGGCCGACTGGTGGTTCTCCACGAAGACACCAGGACCTGCGGCTTTGGGCAGTCCATCTTGGCCGAAATGACGGGAATTCCGGAACGCTTCAACCTGTTCCTGGCACCACCTCAGTTGGTCGCGAGGGAAGACGTGCATATCGGCTACAACCCGATCTATGAATATGCCGCGCTGCCTGATATCGAGCGCGTCAAGCAGGCTGTCAACGTTACGCTTGCTTAACGCCGTCTGAGCCTGGCTCCCCGCATTGATACTGGGATTGTGTTTTTTTTTGCAGGCTTTATTGACAGCTAGCCAGGATTCTGTTATGTTCTCTCAGACTCGGGCGGGACAAGCCCCTGGCTATTTCCAAAGGAGATTAGGAGACAGAGAATGAACAAGAAAACTTTCGCAGCAATCATGCTCGTCATGGGCGTTGCTTCGGCAAACGCAGTTAAGCTGATGGATCAGATCGGCATCGCCACCGGCGGCGGCTACGTCACCGGTAACGGCAACCACGAAGATGGCTCGGGGCTCTTTGGTTCCTACCTCGACCTTCGCGTCGCCGACGACTTCAAGGTCACCGGCGGTCCTTACACGCTCACCTCGGTCAAGGTCGGCAACCTCGGCTTCGGTGGCGGCAACGCGATGGCTCGCGTTCGAATCTACGCCGACAGCGGCACCCTTCCCGGTGCTGAGCTCTTCTCGGGCACGTTCGCGATCAGCAGCGCTGGCTTCGTTGACAGCGTTTTCGGCCTCGTTGGCAACGTCCACACCGCTGACGTCAGTGGCGCTGGCTGGGTCCTTGGACCGGGCAGCTACTGGGTCAACATGCAGACGGTTAGCCCTGGAGACTGGGAGTACACCGCTCGATCGAGCTCGGTGACCGGTGACGACAGCGCTCTCGGCGACGGCCCCAACGGCGGCGGCGGCTATGGCTTCCCGCTGTGGATGAATGCCGGTGCAGCAGGCTTCGGCGCAGGCGACTCGGCCTATGAAGTCAACGGCGACCTCGTTCCTGAGCCCGCCACGATGATCGCTCTCGGCCTCGGCGCCGCTGCGATGATCCGACGACGACGCAAATAACCGATCTTTAGCGATCAACCAACCTCGACCCCCGGGTTTCTCGGGGGTCGTTTTCTTTTGGGGGAAGGGATTAGTGACCTTAATATTGCTGGCTAGGATTGGTACCGGATTTCAGCCACGACGGGCGGAAATCGTACTCAACGGCGCGCTTTTTGACATAAGATAGATTCAGCTTACTGGGGGTAACCATCCCTGAGCTATTTCCAAAGGAGAACGGATATGAACAAGAAAACTTTCGCAGCAATCATGCTCGTCATGGGCGTTGCTTCGGCAAACGCAGTTAAGCTGATGGATCAGATCGGCATCGCCACCGGCGGCGGCTACGTCACCGGTAACGGCAACCACGAAGATGGCTCGGGGCTCTTTGGTTCCTACCTCGACCTTCGCGTCGCCGACGACTTCAAGGTCACCGGCGGTCCTTACACGCTCACCTCGGTCAAGGTCGGCAACCTCGGCTTCGGTGGCGGCAACGCGATGGCTCGCGTTCGAATCTACGCCGACAGCGGCACCCTTCCCGGTGCTGAGCTCTTCTCGGGCACGTTCGCGATCAGCAGCGCTGGCTTCGTTGACAGCGTTTTCGGCCTCGTTGGCAACGTCCACACCGCTGACGTCAGTGGCGCTGGCTGGGTCCTTGGACCGGGCAGCTACTGGGTCAACATGCAGACGGTTAGCCCTGGAGACTGGGAGTACACCGCTCGATCGAGCTCGGTGACCGGTGACGACAGCGCTCTCGGCGACGGCCCCAACGGCGGCGGCGGCTATGGCTTCCCGCTGTGGATGAATGCCGGTGCAGCAGGCTTCGGCGCAGGCGACTCGGCCTATGAAGTCAACGGCGACCTCGTTCCTGAGCCCGCCACGATGATCGCTCTCGGCCTCGGCGCCGCTGCGATGATCCGACGACGACGCAAGTAAGCAGAACAAATCGTCTGAACAATATCTGGCTCCTCGCCTAAAGCGGGGGGCCAATTTTTTGTAAACTGCTATCGTTGAGCCATTCGCCGGTCGCGGTCTATATCCACACCCCGTTCTGCCCAAGTAAGTGCGGCTACTGCGACTTTAACTCGTTCGCGATGACGGGGGCGATCGTCGATCGCACCGTAGATGCCATCTGTCGCCAGATCCGCGAGAGCGGCTGGCGCGGTCGCCCCGCAAAGACTGTCTTCATCGGCGGCGGAACGCCGACCTACCTTTCCGCCGAACAGCTCTGCTCGATCTTGGCGGCAGTCCAAGATTCCCATCCGACGGACGAACAAACGGAGATAACCTCCGAAGCCAATCCCGGCACGGTCGACCTCGCCAAGCTGACCGCCATGCGAAGGGCAGGATTCAACCGACTGAGCCTTGGCGCCCAGAGCTTCGACCGCGGCGATCTCGTCCGGCTGGGCCGCGTCCACGATGACCTTGCCATCGTCAGCGCGGTCTATGAGGCGCGCGAAGCCGGCTTCGAAAACCTCAACCTCGACCTCATGTTTGGCTTGCCCGGCCAGTCGATTGCCGCTTGGCAAAGGAATTTGGACGTTGCTCTTGGCTTGGCCCCCGACCACCTGAGTCTCTATGGGCTGACCATCGAACCCAATACGCGCTTCTTTCGCTACGACCGCCGGGGAATGCTGAACTTGCCCGGCGAGGAAGAACAGGTGCACATGTACGACCTGGCCACGAAGACCTGCGCGGCCGCGGGCCTTAGCGCTTACGAGATATCGAACTTTGCCAAGGAAGGGAAGGAATGCCGGCATAACCTTGCCTACTGGAAGGGTGAGGAGTATCTGGCTTATGGTCCCGGGGCAGTGGGTTGCGTGGATTCCGGCGCCCAGACGCGGCTTCGGTTTACGAACATCAAGCATCCTGAGCGCTATTGCGAAGCGATTGAGAATCGAGCCGATCCTTGGTTCGATAAGGAGACGATCGACGAACGCACCCTCCACATGGAGCGCGTGATGCTCGGACTTCGCCTCTCGGCAGGGATTCCCATGGCTTGGGCCGAACATCAGGCGGTGGCCCAGATGGTCGGCCGCGGGTGGTTGGAGCAGACCGAAGATCGCGTCGCGCTGACTCCCCAGGGCCGCCACTTCTGTTCGGAAGTCACCGCCTCGCTGATCTAATCGCCCGATCAAAAAAAGAGGCCCCTGGGGTGTGGGGCCAATTCAACAGATAGCATAACTTATTGTTGGGGTGCCAATAGTTTTCTTAACTATACAGCGGGCAAACGCCGCATCAGCCTGCCTAAGCGCCATTTATGCGGCGAGTCTTGCGTCTCTAGCGGATTTCTTACGGCGCCCGTGGCTGCCGGGAGCTGGGAGGTCCTGGTGGAGGTGGAACGCCGGCAACGGCACGCGGAAACCGCGCCACCGACAGCCGTCGCGGGCATAAAACAGGGCCCCCAAGGGGAGAGAGGGGGCCCACGGAACCAAGTATGCCAGTTTTCTATCTCAATGTTGGGGGCTTAGAGATATCGATCAATGTACACCGAAACAAGGACAAGGCAGCCCGCTTCATCGCTATTTATGCAAAGGCTTAGGGTCTCCATACGGAATTTTTATAGCACTTGACCGCGTGAACGTTATGACTTTAGCCGCGCCATAACGCCGGCTGGACCGATCAAGGCGACGACCATGGCGGTCCCGACGCGCGGGACGGCCTCCGGGCCGTCCTGGAGGCCGTAGAAAGCCGACCGCTGGAGTTGGCTGCCGCCATATCGCACCTCCGGTTGGGAGATCTCATTGCGGTCGCCGGGCCGAGTGGCGAGGAGTTGAAGCGGCTGCGGAACGAGAAGTTCCGGGCCATGGGCCAGATGCTGTCTGGGTCTTAGTAAGGCGTACCAGTTTAAGACCTGAATTGTTCGTTAATCTTCGCGATCGCTACGATGCCGATCAACCTGTGGACACACTAGCACAATGTAAGCGCAATGAGTCCACATGCAAACAAGTGGTAGAGTCGCTCACTATTAACTAGCTGATTTTAATCATCTGCCTCAGGAAAGATGTCGCTATTCCTGCGATACTGCTCACCGAATAAATGCCGACGGAGATCCTTGCTGATTTCTGGCTGATGTGACTTTGTTCCTCGGCCAACATCCGAGGGCAAGAATACTCGTTCCGGAGTCACCTCCGAAAGTCCGGCAAGAAAGACGGAATAGTACTTCTCACATGCTAATATGTCCCTGCGTATAATTTCGCGTCGGAGTTCTGGAGATATGGAAGCCTCGTCATCGTACGCTCTAAGACTATCAAGTACCCTGGATCGCCGATCGCAAAACGTTGAAAGGGGTGCGTTGAGGGCGCATTCTCGGAGGTCTTGCCTGTATGGGTACGTTGGAGTGAATTCACTAAAATCAATGCCGGAGTCCATGTCAAATTGGGCACCAAAGGTATAACGCCGTAGATGCAGATACAGCCGAACTCTTCCCAAGTCCTTATACCAATACTTTCGAAGTTTACGAAATCCCAGCTCTCTGCTTAGGCCCTCGAAGGTTGTTCGAACCGTATCGGAATCGACGGGCTTCATGAGTGGCTTACCCGCGGACAGAAGATCATGGCAAAGGTGGGCCATTGACGACGCTTACTTTACCGCCAACCACTTTATACCAAACGATTACGCCGTGCTCAGCGTCATTCTCAATCATATAGCGAATAAGTTGTCGCTGGTACTTTCGAATTGTCTTGGGGTTACTTGTGATCATCTTGAAGTCCAGAACGGCGCCTTCCTTCGGATCGAAGATGTCCGGTCGTCCACGGCCAAAAAGGCTTTTTAGGTTGTACCTCACGCCAGGCGGATTGCCGTGCAAGGCTTTGTATGCAGCGGTTAGTTGCCTATGCGCTTCCTGCCCCTGGAGCATCCTCTTGACGCCCTTTGACAGGGCCTTCACGATGGTGCCACCGCCTACGACTGCCAGGACCAGGAATAGGCCGTTCTGAATCGACGGGTCATCGATGAATTCGTTTATCGAAGTCATGAAGTCGTAGGTGCACCATGCCCGCCAAGCGGCAACCCCCCACAAGACCAACGGAACAGCTAAGGGAATTTGCCCCGTCGGGTCGGCATTCGTCAGCGGGCTGTTCCCGCAGTAGGCGTACCAGTTGCCCCCATCCCGAGCCTTATCCCGGCTCAGGAAGCGACCCGCGGACGGGTCGTAGTAGCGGTGCCCCAGAAGCTGAAGTCCCGAATCCGGTTCCGACTGGTACCCAAACGCCCCGCCATACCCAAACGGCCGACCACGAACCCGAGGAGGCAACGGTCTGCCCATAGGCATCGTAAGTCCGCGAAGCGGAAATAGTCTGCGACGACGTCGATTGCGCGTCGATGTTCTTTAGGCCGTAGTGCTGATAGCGCGTATCCGAACCAGTCCGAACCGACACGCCCGGCGTGAAGTGGGACACGCCGTCGCCCAGCACCGGCGCGGTAACCCCCGCCCCTGCACGGCGATACGTCCGCGAGCCGAAGCTACCCGACGCCGAGACCCGCGTATCCAGCCCGTTGTAGACGTAAGCCGACGACCCCCCTGCCCGGGTACGAAATCGAGGTCACTCGGTCTTCGCAGTCATAGGCAGAACGCGGCTGTCCCGATGCCCAATCACGTTTGACGACACCTAGCACCGACTGCAATGAAAGTGCAACTGGGGTTGGCCCACGCCAAGACGACGCTGGACCAGTGTCTGCCCAGTTTCGAACGGTGAAGGGGATCGTCCGCCGGACGGCGATGAACGCTTCGTTCCGACTCCCGATTCTTCGGAGCCCGCCTCCAACTCATGAGTTATCTTCCAAAGTCGCTAAGAATTCCTCAAGCGAGTATATATGGCCCTCAGAAAATTCTGTAGGTTGCTGACCCTGCCGCGCTTGACGGACATAGTCTTCAACGGACGTAAACATGGGGTCAATGTATCCGAAGTATGCATTAACGAGATAATCGGACATCTCAAGAGGAATAATTGAGAACCAGGTTGCCTGTGCCATGCCTATCCGACGTACAGAAATCCAACGGATCACGTCTTCGTCGCTTCTTATAGAGTTAAGGAACGTGATCCCCAATTCTGAGATTTCCTTAACGAGGCGACTAATAACCGCAGAGGGGTTTACCAACGTATTGAAAGACCATGTCGACTTCGATCCAGAACCAACTTCAAAATTCAGCCTAGCGCGAAGTATGTCGAGATCCATTCTGATTTGCGCCGTCATATAGGATGGTTTTAGGTTGTCCCGATTGATCCAGCCAAACAACTTCTTTGAAAGAACCGCAACTTCGGGCATCACGTACAAAGTTCCAGCCTCGGCTAAAAAGATTGGTGCTATATAATGAATGACTTCGTTCACCTCCCGTACATAGACATCACCTTCCAGGAAGAACCCAATTGGGTTAAGCTTTTCGTTTAACTCATCAAGTATCTTGGATTTCAAGGGACTCTTGGTCATGGTACTCGGACAAGGACGATAATTATGCCCTGGGCCCTCAGCCAGTTGTCCTTCATTTCTTGCAAAGTGCCATGATACCTAGAAGTCCCTGACTTGACTTCGACGAAGACAGTTTTGCCGTCAGCCCGAGTATATTTCAGGTCAAGGAGACGCTTACCCCATGGAGTGTCAAAGTAGTTGAGCTTATCGGTGGCATCTTTGTACCCCTTCTTTATTAGGCCCTGCAGTACGGCTTTTTCGGCCAGCTTTCCTTTGGTGAGATTCTTTTGGATGAGAGCCAGCGGCTTGGCAGCAGGCGCTAGTACCTTGGGAAGAAGTCTAGCTACGCCTCTCGCTACGAGACCACCAGGCACAAGACATGAGGCAAGCAGAATCCAACCCTTTGGGTCGTCAGGGTTCTCCATAATCTCGTTTAGAGCCCACGCGCAAGTGCCGCCTGCAATGAATGCTCCTGCAAGGAGGAAGAAGAATGTCCCCGTCGGGTCCGCACGCGTCAGCGGCCCATTCCCGCAGTACACGTACCAGTTGCCTCCGTCTCTCGCCTTATCCCGGCTCAGGAAGCGACCCGCGGACGGGTCGTAGTAGCGGTGGCCTAGCAGTTGCAGACCCGAATCCGGTTCGGACTGGTACCCAAACGCCCCGCCATACCCAAACGGCCCCGACCACGAACCCGAGGAGGCAACCGTCTGGCCGAAGGCGTCGTAAGTCCGCGTGGCCGAAATCGACTGAGAGCCGGACGACTGGGCGTCGATGTTCTTGAGCCCAGCGTGCTGATAGCGCGTATCCGAACCCGTCCGCACCGACACGCCCGGCGTGAAGTGGGACACGCCGTCGCCCAAGACCGGCGCGGTGACACCCGCCCCAGCTCGGCGATACGTCCTGGAGCCGAAGGATCCGGACGCCGACACCCGCGTATCGAGGCCGTTGTAGCCGTAAGTCGATGACCCGCTGCCCGGGTACGAGACCGAGGTCACGCGGTCTTCGAAATCGTAGGCAAACGTGGTCGTCCCGGCCGCCGTGGTGACGCCGGTGGTTCGTCCGGCGAGGTCCAGCGTGTACTCCCGGACCGGATTCCCGTTAACGGAAATCGAAACCAGCTCGTCCCGCTCGTTGGTGGCATAGGTCTCCGTCACGCTGCCGACGGTCCGCGTCAGGCGGTTGCCGTTGGCGTCGTAGGTGTAGCCCGCGGCATAGCCACTGCGTGTTTCCGAAGTCAGCTGCCCGATGGCATCGTGCGTAAACGACGTCGAAACCCCATCGACCAGGGACGAGGTCATCCGCCCCGCCGAGTCGAACGCATACGCCACCGAGCGCAGCACCGCCTGGGCGTCGTTCTTCAGCACGACCGAATTCATCCGGCCGCGGTCGTCGTAGCCAAACTCCTCGCGGGCGCCGCTGCCGAACTTGGTCCACGCGGGCCGCAATCCGGCGTCATAGCCATGCTCGGTGATCTCGCCGTGGGGGTTGGTCACCTTTTCCAAGAGGCCGTGAGCGGCCCCATACTCGTGCAGCGTCTCGCCGATGCCGGGCTCGATGACCTTCTTCAGCTTGCCGCCGTCGTCGTCAAGGTACTCATAGTTCACCGTGCCCTGCGGCGCGGCGAAGGTGGTCAGCTCATCGGCGGCGTTAAAGGTCCAGCTGCTCGTCCCCGACCCATCGACCATCGAAAGCGGCCGGTCCCAATGGTCATAGGTGACCACGGTGTCGGTCCCGGTGGGATAATCGACCTTCCACATCCGGTCGGCATCGTCGTAGAGGTAGGCGATGGTCTCAGAGAGCGGGTTGGTGTAGGCGGTGACATTGCCGTTGCCGTCAAACGACCACTCCTCGATTGCCGCCGGCGTGCCGGGCAGCGTCAACCTATAGGCGTCCCCTCGAGCCGTGTAGTCGTAGGAGCGCGTGTACCCGCGCGCATTCTCGATCGCCGTCAACCAGCCGTTGCTGTTGTAGGTGAACTCGGTGGTCTTGCCTTCGGCGTTGGTGACGGTCTTGATCGCGTCGGCTTCGTCATACGTCGCCACCGTCTGATGGAGCATCGGATCGGTTACGGACAGGACGTTGTCTTCGTAGTCGTAGGTGATCAGGGTGTCGTCTTCGAAACCCAGTCCCCAGGTCCGCTGGAGGATAGGTCGGCCCCAGGTGTCGTACTCGAACTGCTGATTGGGATTGATCGTGTCGCCGATGGTAACGGGCTTCCCATACCGGTCGTAGGTGATCGTCGCGGTCGACCCACCGGGCGGAGTCATCTCGACCAGATCACCGTCTGCGTTGATCGTGATTTCTGTCGTGCGGTTCTTCGAATCGATAACCTTGTCGAGTTCGCCGTTGCCGTCCAGGAAGGTCTCGGCGAAGGTGCGCCCAAGCTGGTCGACCACCTTCTTGACCTGGCCGTTCGCGTGATAGTGGTAGGTAATCGGCGTGGTCTCGTTATGGCGGAGCACGGTCTCGACCTCATTGGTCGACTTGTAGGTGATCGTGGTGACGTGAGACAGCGGATCGGTCGCCGTCAGCAGGTTGCCGTTGCTATAGGTGTAGTTCCACTGCTCTTGGTTGCGATCGATGACTTGCGTGACATTGCGGTCGGTATCGTACAGGTACGACTCGCTGTAGCTCCCGCTGCCGGTATTGGGGTCGACCACCGATGCGAGCTTGCCGGCAGAGTAATTATGGGTCCACTGCTGGCCACCCGGGACGGTAATGACGGTGTTCGTCGCCGAGTACGTGAACTGGAAGGTGTAGGGCGGATCGGCTGGGTGCGGCGTAGTGATCTTCGTGCACTTGCTCGCCGCGTATTCGTACTTCCAGATCTTCCCGTTACGGTTGGTATGCCACAGAATGTCACCCTGGGTGTTGACGATGAAGTCGTGGAATCGCCGCACCCCGAATTCGCCGGGAAGCTGCGGATACTTGATCTTCTTTAGGTAGCCCGAGTTGTATTCGAACAGCCAGTCCCGGTCGGGCGTGCCGTAATTGCCGGCGACGCGAGTAAGCAGACCGCTCTCCGAGTCGTATTCAAACGTCAGCTTTCGAGGATGCAGGGCCGATGCGCAGCGGACCTCTTCGACCCGGTTCTGCCCATCGCGAAATACGCTGGTTGCGTATCCATTACGATCTTCGATCGCGACCAGAAAGCCCCCCGTGTTGAATTGAAACTTCGTCTGGGATTTCGCGGTTAGCGTCCAGGTGTTGTCCTGGTTCTTCACCAAGGTCTCGAAGAATCCCGGCGGCCGGTTGAAGGCGCCGTTGCCGCCCTCACTATAGGGCACGGTGAGGCCGTCGCCCCAGCGGACGATCGCCGAGGAGCCAGGCGTGTGGCTCACCTTCATGTCGTAGGTGTGGCTCCACCCGGCGCTCATGTTGGCGCCGGCATAGCTGCCGATGGAGTTGTGATAGAGGGTGAGGCTGACACCGGTTTGGCCGCGGCTGGGCCAATCGACGAGGTGGATCGCGGTGAGCTTGTTCCCGGTATGGGTGTTGACGCCGCCCGGTCCCCATCCGACGCCCGGGTTGCCCGACCCATTCGGCCCTTGGCCCGGGAGCGGGGGGCCGCCCGGTCCGCCCGAGCCTTCGCCGCCGATGGGCGGTCCGGAGCCGTTGCCGCCGCCGCCATCGAGTCCGGCCATGCCAAGCTCCCAGAAGCCGGCCATCCAGATGCTCTCGCCGCGACGGATGGCCTCGGCGAATTCAACGTTGCGCAGGTCGTTCAGGAGGCGCGGCGTCCATAGCCCACCGCGCGTTTCTGGTTCACGGCCGGGGTTCTTGCCGAGGAATATCGGGCCAGGAGCGGTCGTGTAAGTCTTTCGTTTGGCCGTTTGCGCTTTGGTGGCAGCGGTTAGGATCGAGTCGATCACCCCTGCGCTGGATTGCATCACCATGCACAAGCTCATGCCAATAGCCGTCGCCCGCATGATCAACGAAGAGTTCGCTTGGCCCCTGAACATTTCCATCTTTCCTCCGATTCCTCTGATTACCGACCCAGCGGTCACCAGGCGTTATGCCTGATCGTGAACCTATGACCGCAATTCCCTGTCGATAGTAGCGGGCATTGTATCAAAGAATTCCGCCCAAGTCAAGTCTTTTGCGAAAAAAGATTAAATTGGAATAAGAAGACTCCGGCCCCACCGTTCCTGCCGACTGGTCCGTGGGTCGAACGATCGCCAGGGGGGCCGAGTCCGTGCTGTCGCTACCGCCCGGTGGCGAGATCAGCCGCCACGAGGACGGCGAGATTGGAGGTAATGGTGGGCGCTCCCTTCGGGCTAGACTTCATTCCTCTGCCAGGTTATACGAGACGGCAAAGGGAAATCGTTGAAGCCCAGATACTCAGAGACCTTGGAGGGCCTGGTGGTGGCAAAACGGCAAATGACAGGTGGCCAATAAACAAGGGCTTACGTGAGGCCCTGGGTCTTGAATCGCCGAAATGATGGCAGAAGCAATTTGAGTAAGGACTACGGAAAGATCCGCCCTGGACACTTTGGTCCCATCTTGGACCTCCGACGAGCATGGAGTCCAGAAGTTGCCAAATACATGAAGGCAAACAGAATCACTGGACTCTGGCTGGACTATTCCGAAGATTGGCACGATGACAACATCGACTTTATACTTACCATAGACAATCTCTTGGAGCTAGTTATCTTCTTTCATGGATACTATCCAGTCATTAGCTTTGGTGATAACGGCCTTGCTTCAGGTATGAAAATCGTTCGCGCAGAAAAAGACTACGACCTTACGCCGATTAGCGAGTTAAAATTGTTGAAGCGGCTCCAACTATCTGTGTTCGGTAAACCTAGGCTAAGCTTCGATGGTCTCGTTTCTCTGCAAGAGTGCTGGGTGGATTGGTCAGCAGGATACGAGAGTCTACTCCAGCTAAAATCACTGCAAAGTCTTACGATAAACTCCACACCCGCGAACCTTATCCCAAAGATAAGCGCCCTGACATCTCTAGTCACCCTCTGCTTGATGTCGTGCAAGGCCGCCAACCTCGATGATCTGGTAGCCCTATCGAAGTTAGAGTATCTGGAACTGGCTCGGTTCAAGAAGCTAAAAGACGTTGACTTCATTGCAAGCTTAACTTCACTGAAGCACCTAAATTTGCGCAACTGCGGTGGTTGCTCTTGCCTTCGATCGCTTGAAGGGCTACCTAAACTAGAGGTGGTTGTACTTGACGACCTTGGCCTTGTAGAGAGCTTAGACCCACTAGTCAATCTGGGAACTTTAAGGAAGGTGGTCTTAATGGGAAAGACCAGGCTCGTCGAAATGAACAGCATTCGGACTTTGCGGGAAAAGTTGCCCAGCGTGGAGATTGTTTGAATGACCTCTGCACTCAGACCTTGAAGTAGAACAAACGGCGCGATAGGGCGGTTGGGGTGGGGTGACGGAAACCTACGTCACCAACGCGCGGGACGAGCTTCTATCGGTGCTCGTCGACGGGGTTCCGGTTCGGGAATACACGGTGGACCTCGCTGGTCGCACGACGGCTGTCACGACCGGAGCGGGGACGACCACGTTTGCCTACGATTTCGAAGACCGCGTGACCTCGGTCTCGTACCCGGGCAGCGGGTCATCGACTTACGGCTACAACGGCCTCGATACGCGGGTGTCGGCGTCCGGATCCTTCGGCTCCAGGACGTATCGCCGAGCTGGGGCGGGTGTCACCGCGCCGGTCTTGGGCGACGGCGTGTCCCACTTCACGCCGGGCGTGTCGGTGCGGACGGGTTCGGATACGCGCTATCAGCACGCTGGGCTCAAGAACATCGACGCCCAGTCGTCCGGCTCTCAGTCGATTTCGGCCACGCAGACGTACGACGCCTTCGGTCAGACGTTGGGGTCTTCCGGCAGTTGGTCCGGACCGTTTGGCTATGGCGGAGCCTTTGGGTACCAGTCCGAACCCGATTCGGGGCTGCAGCTCCTAGGGCATCGGTACTACGATCCGTCTGCGGGCCGCTTCCTCAGCCGGGATAAGGCGAGGGACGGCGGCAACTGGTACGCCTACTGCGGGAACTCGCCGCTGACGAGCGCGGATCCGACTGGCAAGACTCCTGTGCATGTTGTCATCGGCCTGGTTGTTGCAGAGATAACAATTTATAACTTCCTTGATAGCGCAAACGATGCCTACAACTTTGTAACAGACCCCAGCCCGATGACGGGTGCTATCCTGGCCATCGGTTACATTGATCCTGGTCCGGTCGGAAAGGCGCTCTTCAAAAAGCTCGTAAAAGCTATTCCGGATGGCGCGTCTCAGTTGCAAAAGAATATTCTTAAGGGCAAGGCAGCCGAAGCAGCAGCAAAAGCTGACCTAGAGGCGAGGGGACATACGGATGTTCAGTTTAAGCGCAACTATGAAAAGACGCCAGAGGGAAGGAGGATGTATGACCTCGACTCCATTACACCCGAAGGAACTCCGGCGAAGACCGAGGTGAAGGCAGGAGATTCGCCTTACGAAGGAACAAAGCAAGAGTCAAAAGACCAGTTTCTAGAAGAGCGAGATGGCATTCCAGTACATGAGATGAGGTTTCGTTAGGACGTGAACTGGACTAAGGCTACGATTCTTCGGCGTATAACAAACATTCTGGGGCCATATGGATTCAGAAGAAATGGACAGGTTTACACTCGCCACATTGACGAAGTGTCGCATCACATCTTCTTTGGTTTCGAGCAACATCTCGACCTGCTGTGCGTGACTGCCGAGGTCTGCGCGACTTCGGCAGCCTTACGTCCGATCGTTGATGAACATGCCAAGGATGAGTGGATTGACGCCGAGCTTCGTATCGACCTTGAGAGATTGCCAGCTGCAATGCAATATGAGTCTATCAACACATCTAAGCTACGATGGAGTGCGCTAAGAGATAGCGAAGACTTTGAAACAATTCTTTCAATCGAGTCTCACCTCGTCAATTTTGCGATACCATTCCTGAGTTTAGTTTCGACAACGGATGGACTAGTGCAAGTGCTATCGATCCGTAAGATTGGGTTGCCACTCATCACATGGTTCTCAAGGCGCCTGATTGCTGCCAGATCAGAGTATCTCGTCTTCTGCTGGTTCGGCCTCATCGATTCCGGCGAGGTTAGCCAGCAGAGTTTTCGCGCTAGTTGGACATTAACGGGAATGAGATCGACGGAAGACTAGGTCGCTGATTTACCCCATGGCGTCGCCAAGAATGGCAGCCGCATCTGAATCCACCGGATCCTCTGAGGTGCCATAGCTCTAGTACTTAGAGGATTCATCTCGTCGGCTGGCCAGCAGTGGTCGTTCGACGGCAACGGCAATGTCACCGCCTACACCAACCCGCTCTCTGAGTCCATTGCCTACCACTACGACGATGCCGACCGGATGTGGAAGGTCGACTATCCCACCGGGACCGACACGGTGGTCACCTATGACAACTGGGACCGGCCGCTTTCGATGGTCGATGGGTCGGGGACGAGCAGCTGGACCTTTAACGCCGCCGATGAGCTGACCACCTTCGCCTCGCCGCAGGGCACGGTGAACTACGAATACTGCGACGACGACGGCGGCAAGCTGAAGAAGGTCATCGAGCCCGGCATCGGCGAGACGCTGCACGAATACGACCTGCTTAACGGCCTCCTGAAGAAGGTGACCAACCCCCACGGCGAGATCACCGAGCATGGCTATGACGCCGGATTGCGGCCCGCGTGGACGAAGTTCGGCAGCGGCGCCCGTGAGGAGTTCGGCTACGACGACCGGGGCCGCATGGATGAGGTGGTGCTGAAAAGCGACGCCCAGGCGGTGCCGCGCTCAGTGGGCTATCAGTTCGACCCGGCGGGGCGGATGACGTCGTCGCTGGTCGACGGGGTCTCGACCGACTTCGTGCACGACGCGATCGGGCAGCTGACTTTGGAAACGCGCACCGGCTATGCGGCGAGCTATACCTACGACAGCAACGGTAACCGCCTGACGCGGACCGCCGGCGGCGTGACGGAGACCTATGCCACCAATGCGCGGGACGAGCTTGTATCGGTGCTCGTCGACGGGGTTCCGGTTCGGGAATACACGGTGGACCTCGCTGGTCGCACGACGGCTGTCACGACCGGAGCGGGGACGACTTCCTTTACGTACGACCTGGAAGACCGGGTGACCTCGGCTTCTTATCCAGGGAGCGGCTCGTCGACCTACGGCTACAACGGCCTCGATACGCGGGTGTCGGCGTCGGGGTCTTTCGGCTCGCGGACGTATCGGCGTGCCGGGGCGGGCGTCACCGCGCCGGTGCTGGGCGATGGGGCGTCGCACTTCACGCCGGGGCTCTCGGTGCGGACGGGTTCGGAGACTCGGTTCCAGCATTTCGGGCTGAAGAACATCGACGCGCAATCGACGTCGTCCCAGACTATTTCCGCTTCGCGGACTTACGATGCCTATGGGCAGACCGTTGCCTCCTCGGGTTCGTGGTCGGGGCCGTTTGGGTATGGCGGGGCGTTTGGGTACCAGTCGGAACCGGATTCGGGACTTCAGCTTCTGGGGCACCGCTACTACGACCCGTCCGCGGGTCGCTTCCTGAGCCGGGATAAGGCTAGGGACGGCGGCAACTGGTACGCCTACTGCGGGAATTCGCCGCTGACGAATGCGGACCCGACCGGGCCGATAGTACACTTCATCTTAAAGAAACTAGCTGGAATCCTAAAGGATATACTTATAGATCTAGCTTGGGACCATGTTGCGAAGTTAATCGGAAAACAACATGGGGCAAGGATTCACAAGGTCCTAGGGGACTTTGTAAAGGACATAGCAAAGCAGCTTGGAATTGAAGACTATGTTCATGTTGAACAGGCTTACAGGGGAGCAGTCCCATATGAAGGGTGGAGACCGAAGGGTACCATATCAGCCGATGTTGCTATTGGACCAAAGAACGCACCTTGGATTGTGGTTGACTGGAAGACGGGAAAGAAAGGGATGACCCGAAGGCAGATAAATGATATCGAAAGGGCATGTATTCAACGGTAGACCGGGCTTAATTATCGAAGTAGGAAGGGGCGGGACCCAGGAACACGTTGTGTGGCCCCTAGTACGGAAAGGCAGGTAGGCAATGCGAACGGTGATAACTGAGTTGGCGCGTCGTCTTGATAATGGGTTCGTGGTTATGGCTGATGAGCCAAAGGCCATCCGATTGCTGGAGTCTCCGTTCTTGTTTGAGAAGTTGTCGATATGGTATGTGCCACCGTTATCGGTTGTACGAGTTGCCGTCACTACTCCGCTTGTAGTACCCCTCGGAGAAGCGTTGGTCGGAATCCGTTACCGTGACCTGATCGAAGTCGAAGTCGAGCATAAACCTGGCCCTCGTGACAAGGAGATGATCCTTGGCCGTGTGCTACCGACGATTGCGGAGAAGACGAGGATACCGACAACCGATGCCACATTTATTGATCCTACGACCGGACACTACCGTGAGGCCATAGACCATTTCTTGCCCGCTATCTATCTATTAACGTACTGTGCTTACCACGGACTCAAGCCGCGACAGGATCAGCAGGAGGAGGCAGAGCATTGGTTATTCCCGCATAAATATATTAGTAACTTGCACTGCGCTGCTTACGAGGTAGGTACTCTTTTGATATCTCTGATGGATGTAGCGCCAAGACATGGCGCGGCGTGCGGTTCGGACAATCCTGCAAGATAACCGAGAGCTTGTCAAGCAGCAGCTCGTTAAGAGATAACCTGAAACAGGGGATACGCGGGTCTCGGCCTCGGGTAGCTTCGGCTCGCGGACGTATCGGCGTGCCGGGGCGGGCGTCACCGCGCCGGTGCTGGGCGATGGGGCGTCGCACTTCACGCCAGGGCTCTCGGTGCGGACGTCGGGTGAGACGAGGTTTCAGCAGCCGTTCTTGACTTTAAAATGATTACCAGTGACAAGGGCCTTATTTCAAGATATGAAAGGCAAGTAATAGGATACATGGAATATAATGGTGTCGACAACGGAGTAATCGTGTGGTATCGGATGGAGGATGGAATGGCCACGATTGTCAATGGCCCAAGATAGTCACAACTCCGCCACAAAGGATACTTGAGCAATCGTGAGGCAGAATCTGGATCTGGTTGTTAAACCTCTTTTCGAGGAAGTTTGTAGAAGTCTTACCTTTCGAAAGAAGGGAAAGTATTGGCTTCATGACTTTGACAAGACAAGGCTCTATTTGCATCTTCGCAAGTACACGTTCGCGAGTGCGTACGATTTAGATTCTGGATTAGACTTTCAAGAGTACTCACCTTCATATCCTCAGCGAAGGGACTTGGACGAGTGCGCCTTAGGTGCGCCCCTTGGTTCGTTCTGCGACAAGTCCATTGCTGTCGAAGACCGAATGGCTGCTTACGATGATACGAAGGCAATGTCCCAGGACTTTAGACGGCTAGTCTTTACTAGGGACGTGCTCAGTGCAATGGAGTACTATAGCGAGTTTGCGGTTGGTTTGGTATCCGTAACGCCCGAGCGAGTTTTGCTTCCAACCGATGCAGGGCAAGGCCTACCTCCTGGTCGTCCGCTAATCAGTAGAGACCTGCGGCACCATCTCTTTGGTAACCGGTATGGCCCTAACAAAGAATTATTTCCGGACCTCGACTAGGTGGGGTTGGCCATGCCGGTCACCGAGGAGGGATGGCTCTCGAAGGTCTGGGCGCCAGCGCGCGATGGTGTCAAAGTGGAGCAGATAGTCCTGGACGGGCGTTTGGGTATCAGTCCGAACCGGATTCGGGCCTGCAACTGCTGGGCCACCGCTACTACGACCCGTCCGCGGGTCGGTTCCTGAGCCGGGACAAGGCGAAGGATGGACGCAACTGGTACGGGTACTGCGGGAATTCGCCGCTAACGAGTGCGGATCCTACGGGAGAATTCGTTTGGTTCATTGTTGGCGCAGTTGTGGTGGCAGCCGTTCTAACATCAGGGTGTAGAGGGGTCAGGGCCTTTCCGCGGCGAGCACCTAAGGTGGCACCTCCCAACTCGGGCCTGCCCAAGCGAGGTCCAGGACACAACCAAAGAGCAGACTACGGAAGACGCTATCATGAACAGTGGCAACCAAAACCCGGCTACGTGATAGAGTACGTTCTACCAAGCGGAAAGAAGGTTGACGCTCTAAATGAAAAGACGCTGCATATCATCGAGCTCATCACAACCACCGCCAATAGAGCGGCTAAAAGGAGGCAAGTTGAAGGCTACATTCGTGTGCTCAATCAAGTTAAACCTGGTCCAAAGCCATGGACTTATTCTTTTGAGACCTATGTCAATCCTTACTAAGAGCCCATGACACCGCAACATAAGCAGCATATTTATCGAGTTCTATTGTCACCTCTAAAAGACTTAGGATTTCGCGTTGTGCGCAATCGAGCAACAAGAAGCGTCGACGACATTGTCCATATTGTGGAGGTTCAGTTGTCGTCCTTCGGCGAAACGGCTTACGTTATACTCCGCATAAACTCTTCGACGTTACCACTAATCAAAAATATGTCGCACATCGAGGCAAGACTCAATCACTTGCCCGAACTTCGAAATCGAATAGACGAACAGTGGCTGGTTGTCTCAGACACTGCGCTGGGTCACCAGCGATTGGAGGAAGCCAAACAACAGATTCTTTCTATTGGCGTGCCGTTACTAAACAGGGTTACAAGCCTGGCTGACATGGTTCGCTTTGTTCGTTCGACCGAGAGCGAGCATCACGGGATTGAGGCAAATCTATACTACCATGTGCACGGGAAACCGATCTAGGATGTGAAGCATTTGTGCGGTTACCTTCGAATAGCCGGCATGTGAGGACCCACTGCTGCGCCAAGTAAGCTTCCCGCCATGACGTACACCGAAGCCCTACCCGAACTGATCGAAGACGCCTCTCGTGAGCCGTTCAAGAATGCGGACCGGAACAAGGATAAGCTCGATTACAAGGCCGGCGAATTCAACCGCACGCCGATGGAGATGCTCGTGGAGTGCGCCACCGTTCCCGCTTCCCTCGCCAAGACGATCCGCGACCAGGCCCTTCCGGCTGACATGGAAGAGGAAACCCACGCAACCGGTGGATTCGACTCGATCGAGGCGTGCCGTAGGCATTTCGATTCGACCAAGGGCGAGTTGTATGAGGCCATCCGCGCCTTCCCCGACGAGAAGCTCGGCGAGATTCTAGACACCCCGTGGGGGAACTTTCCTTGGCGCGATTTTATGCCTATGCCTATTGGAACCCGATGTATCACGTCGGCCAGATGGCCTACATCCAAATGATCCACGCCGACGGCAATGGACTTTTAGGGTCCAAGCGGGGGCCGCCATCGCTCGCAATGACCCACATCTCGGTGCTTCCCATCTACTCTTCCAGCGATAAGAGAGAAATCCTCGACATGGAATATCGCCTAAACAGAGACCACGGCGGGCCGCTGAATAAGGAAGCCTATTCCAGGTATGTTCGAAACGGTTGGCAGACCGGTTTACCAGAGCATTTCGCGAAACAGCTCGCAGGGTTGATGTTGCCGTGGTGGATCCAGCTACCTGTTGCCCTCGAAGAGTATGTGAAGAACGAACATATTATACCAATGGTGGAGACAGCACGCAAAAGGAGGCAGCAGAGTCTTGAATATTGGCTATCAGAAGAGTGAGAGTGCGATTCCGACATTATACAGTATCATAGTTAGGTTCGCCTCGGAGATTACGACCGAGAGGAGAGTGGATTATTAGCTCCGACTTAGTCTTAACGCTCTTCCATCACTTTGGGGGTCCTGAGCACGTTTCCCTAGATGCAAGCGCTTCACTTCTTAGTCACTTGCTTGGCCAGTTGAATCGGAAGGCAGACCTGAACCGGCCCAGAGTTCAACTGGCTGCAATCTTACAAGTCAGGGGATCAATTCAGGACTTCCGTCAAAGTAAGGGGCCAACGACTCGCGTCATGGGTAATGGGACAATGATCCGAGGCATTACGACAATTGATGGATCTGCGGTCATGGAGAACGGCGGAGACCATTACCGACGGGTGGTGGCCACGGAGATCGGAAATCTGCTCCAAGCCATGATTCAGCGACTCCTCGTCCAGAATCCACGGTTTGACAGCAAGGGCTTCTTAGCTGACCTGAATAAGGCCCTGGCTGTGTTTATTGACAACCCCGAAATGAGTGAGATCTTGCAGCTGAAAGATGGTGCCAGGGAAGGCTACGAAGCTTTTTTGCGTATATTGGAAGAGCGTACAAAGGAACAGAAGTAGCAAAGAATGAGCGAACTTACGGGCATCTACGAGCTCCAAGCATTTGTAAGAAAATGAAACTGGTCGACTCGTTGGTTGGACGAGCTAGAGCGAATCGCCAGCGAAACTTTGGGAAGTGGGTAAGTCCGGATTAAGCTTAAGGTCAGAGATGCTTAACAGAATACATCCTCACCGGTTCGGACTGTCAGGTTTCAGCCACGGACCGGAGTGGCTCTATTACCAACGGGTTAGTCATGACTCGGCCTTGCTCAGACTCTTCCGGGAAGTAACAGGCAGTAGTCGCGACAGTTTTGCGATCGACTTCCATGTTGTTACGGGTGGTTCACTAGCCGGTGGTGAAATTCGAGACGGCATTCGTCGACGAGAAACAGAGTGGCCAAAGGAAAATTCCGCTTGCGTTACGATCGGAGTATCGCTGAGCACAATCGAGACTCCATCCGAGGAGGACTTTCGACTGGCGTACGCGAACCTCCTAAGGAACGGAGCGAACTCGTTGGCTAGCTATTACGAAAGAAAGAGCCTTCCTTTGGACTTTGCGGCGATTCGAATGGATATGGATTCAGTTCTCGAAGCCTATCTTAGATTGACTCTTCCGATTCCCAATACGCCCTCGTATAGTAAGGGTTCCTGGTAGGTGACTCAGGCCGAGCATTAAGCGGTATTTCGGTGAAAACCATGTTGCGATATGTAATGCCAGACTATGGGAAGCTCCGCGCGGCTTGTTCTGCGGACTTTTGTGGAGCATGCTGACAGAGATCCGTTTCGGCACGTGCCAAAGTAAAAACCCATGTCGCACCCACGCCCTTACCCATCTCCTACCAGGACCTTTGAAGAGCAGTATGCGGATGGCATTGATCGCGTTTTGTTTCATGGTCGAAACATGGTTCAGGCTGCGGTCATAAACATCCCAGGCGACGACGTCGCTCTTGAGCTGAGAGCAGAGCCGAATCTCAATGGGAAGGACCGGGTCGCCACGGTCGACGCTTTTAACTGTCTCATTGCAACCCCCGGTTCTCTAGATTGGGCGGTGCAGTTTCAGGTTGACGCTCTAAAAGAGATTGGGTACACCCTCTTCACCAAGGTTAAGCCCAACGCCATCGTTTGTATCGGACACAAGTACAAAGACGAAACCGGCATGTGGCGATGGCGAGAGGGTAACTACGGCGTTGAGATTCAACTCAATGGGCGGTCATCGGCGCGGCTTGCGATGTCCGAAGGCCTGGAGTATGTCGAGTTTGAAGTCATGGTCCTGCACGCGAGACTCGTTCGGTGCAGACCCCTTCACGGGAAAGATTTGCCTTGGTTTGGCGGCTTCCGCAAGCCGCGAGTCCGAGACTGGCCGGACGATGGTTATCCGGGAATAATTGAGTTGGAGCCGACGTAGGAAGGAATTCCACAGCTAAGGTTTGCAGTGGACAAGAGGGCAGTTAATCTCATTTGGTGCGATGAGACTTTCTAACTGCCAGGAGTCAGCATCTGTCCCATGGCGCGGAACTTCTCGTACCGCAGCCGCTTCAGCTCCTCGCCGCTTGCCCCGGCGAGGTCGTCCAGGGATTGCAGGATCGCCGATTTGACGATCTCCGAGGCTTCCATCGCATTCCGGTGGGCGCCGCCAAACGGTTCGGGCAGAATCTCGTCGATCAAGCCGAACTCCTTGGCCGATTGGGCGGTGAGGCGCAGCGCCGCCGCCGCCTGGGGGCCCTTTTCCGGCTGACGCCACAGGATCGCCGCGCACCCCTCGGGCGGGATGACGCTGTAAATCGCGTGCTCTTGCATCAGGACGCGGTTGGCGACGCCGATGCCGATCGCGCCGCCGCTGCCGCCCTCGCCGATCACCGCCGTGACCACCGGCACCCGCAGCTCAAACATCGCGAGCATGGAAGCGGCAATCGCCTCGCTGATGCCGCGCGACTCGCTCTCCACCCCCGGATCGGCGGCAGGGGTGTCGACGAACGTGATCACCGGCAGCTTGAAGCGGTTCGCCATTTCGAACAGCCGGATCGCCTTGCGATAGCCTTCGGGCTTGGCCATGCCGAAGTTGCGGGCCTGCCGCTCCTGGATGTTGCGGCCCTTTTGGTGGCCGAGGACGACTACGGGACGCCCATCGATGCGCGCGGTGCCCCCGACGATGGCTTGATCCGCGCCATAGCGGCGGTCACCTTGCAGCTCGACGAACTCGGTAAACGCGGTGTTGATGTAATCGAGGGTGTACGGACGCTTGGTGGCGCGGGCGACGAGAACCTTTTCCCACGGCCCGAGCCGCGAATACATGATCGAGATGTAGTTCTCGATGCGCTTTTCGTAGCCGGCAATCTTGGCTTCGATATCCTTGCGCTTGGCAGGATCGGAACGCTCGGCGATCACGCGGAGCTTGGCGATCGAGTCCTCGAGCTCGCGCAGCGGCCGTTCCCAATCGGCCCAGTTACTGGCCACGCACGCCTCCGAGCACGCCGACGACCTGGATCAGGGTATCGCGGAGCTCGCGACGGGGCACGATCCGGTCCACCATCCCGTGCTTGTAGCAGAACTCCGCGGTTTGAAAGTCGTCTTGCGCCTTGACAACCTGGGCCTGCTTGCTGACGCGCGCTCCGGCAAACCCGATCATTGCCTTGGGCTCGGCGAAGATGATGTCGGCGACGCTGGCATAGGAGGCCAGCACGCCCGCCATCGTCGGATCGGTAAAAACGGCGACGAAAGGCGCTCCGGCCTCTCGGCACCGTTCGACGGCCGCGGTGGTCTTCGCCATCTGCATCAGGCTCAACAGCCCTTCCTGCATGCGGGCTCCTCCTGAGGCACAGAAGATGATGCAGGGGCATTTCTCTTCGGCCGCGCGCTCCAGGGTGCGAGTGATCTTTTCGCCGGCGACGCTGCCCATGGAACCGCCCATGAACCCGAAATCGGAAACGGCGGTGGTTACGGCCATGGCGTTCAGCATGGCGCGGCCGGAGACGATCCCGTCGCCGCGTTCGAATTTGGTCATCGATTGCGACAGCTTGGTGTGGTAATCGGGAAACTGCAGCGGGTCGCCGCTCATGAGCTCCTGGTCAAGCTCTTGAAACGAGCCCGGATCGAACGTGACCTCGATGCGCTTGGAGGCGCTGAGGCGGTGGTGGTGGCCACAGTGGGTGCACACATGGAGATTCGCTTCGAACTCGCGTTTGAAGAGGATCTTCTTGCAAGAGGTGCATTGCAGGAAAGCATCCGCCGATGACGGTTGTGCGGAGGCCCCTGACCGCATAGGCTCCAGAGGATACCCTGGGGTGCCGTTCATCAGGACGAGAATAACGGCAGGAGGATCCAGGTCGCGACCCCGATCAGCAGGAGGACCACGAAGGCGATCCGAACCCACTTTGGCCCGCCAAGCGCCATGCCGGGGAACACGTGGACCCGGCGTCAGCTGCGGCGCGGGCGCTCCGGTGGCCAGGACGGGAGGAATGTTGCCGCAATGCTCGCACATATCACCCGTGGCGAGCTCGCCGCAGTCTTCGCAAACCCAGGGCGGGCGTTCGTCGCTCATACCGATGTGGCGAGAATGATGGCTTCGGCCACTTCCTTCATCGACTTCCTCGCATTCATCGACTGCGTCTGGATCCGGCGGTAGGCCTCTGCCTCCGTGACGTTCTGCGTTTTCATCAGGATGCCCTTGGCCCGGTCGATCAGCTTCCGGGTCTCGAGACGATCCTCGAGGCTGGCGACCTCCTGGGAGAGCTGGAGATTGGCTTCATAGCGGCTCCGCGCAACCTCGATCGCGGGGGGCAGGTCCCCCGGCTTGAACGGTTTGACCAGGTAACCAAAAACGCCGGCTTCCTTTGCGCGCTCCACCAACTCCTTGTCGCTGTATGCGGTGAGCAAGATAACCGGGGCGATTCCTCCATCGGCGATCTTTGCTGCGGCATCGATGCCGTCCTGGTGCGGCATCTTCACATCTAGGATGCACATGTCCGGCTTGTTGGCTTCGGCCAGGTTGACAGCCTCTATCCCGTCGCCGGCTTCGGCGATGATCTCGTAGCCCAGGTTCTCGAGCATCTGGCGCAGATCGAGTCGTATGATGGGGTCGTCGTCGGCAATCAGTACGCGCATGGCTTTGGTCCTTCCGCTTGCACCACGCTGTGCCGGCAGCTATTAGTCAGAATACTCGCCGGAAACTATGACGTTCCAAACAGACGGTCGCCAAAGTCCCCCAAACCGGGAAGAATGTACTTCAGCTCGTTGAGCTCGCGGTCGAGAGCGGCGGTCACGATGTCGACGTCGGGGTGATCGCTCTGCAGGCGAGCGACGCCCTCCGGCGCACTGACGACGGAAACCATGACGATCGCCTTCGCCCCCGCGCCTTTGATCAGTGCCAGGGCTTGCGATGCCGAGCCGCCGGTGGCCAGCATCGGATCGAGGCAGAGGGTAAATCGCTCTCCGATGGCTGGCAGCTTGCAGTAGTAGCTGTGGGCAATCGCGGTATCGTGGCTGCGCTCCAAGCCGATATAGCCGACGGAGACGTCGGCGAACATTGCAAGGGCGGGTTCGAGCATGCCGAGGCCCGCCCGAAGAACGGGGACCACCACCAAACCCTGATCCATCGACTCTCCGGAACAGGGTTCCAAGGGCGTTTGAACGGTGTCAGTCTTGGTCCTCAGCGTACGGGTGGCTTCCAGAATGAGAAGTTGCGAGAGCGTCATCGCGTGTTTGCGGAACGCTTCCGGACGGGTGTTTTGATCGCGGAGCCGCATGACGAGATGCTTGGCAAGGGGATGGTCGAGGACGCGCACGGCCATGAACCGATCATACGCCACGAACCGCTCCTTCGGGGTATCGTCCCTTCGCACCCATGACCCGTCGCGATGTCGCCGCCATCATCCTCGCAGCCGGCAAGGGCACGCGCATGAAATCGGACTTGCCCAAGGGCCTGCATCCGATCATGGGACTGTCGATCGTCGAGTGCATCGTCCGGTCGGTGCGCAAGGCTGGTATCGACCGCATCGTCGTGGTGATCGGGCACCAGGCCGAACTGATGGAATACCAATTGGCCCACCTGGGGGTCACGTTCGCCCACCAATCGCCTCAATTGGGCACCGGCCATGCGGCGATGCAGGCGAGAGACGCCTTGGCTGGCCACAACGGTCCGGTCATGGTGTTGCCGGGCGATACGCCGCTGATAACAGAGGCGGAAATCGGTGCGCTCGTTGACGCATATTTGGAATCGGCGGCTGCGGCCGCGATGCTCACCTTCGAAGCCAAAGACCCCTCGGGATATGGTCGCATCATCCGAGACCCCAACGGCCACGTTGCCGGCATCGTCGAAGAAAGGGACGCCTCGTCGGAGCAGCGCAAGATCCAGGAGGTCAACCCGGCGATGTACATCTTTACGGGTACCGAGCTTTGGGAAACGCTGCCCAAGCTATCGAATTCGAACGCGCAGGGCGAATACTACTTGACCGATGCCATCGGGGCGATCGCAGGGTCAGGGAAGCGCGTCACCGCTGTTTCGGTTGATCCAGATTCGGTCGCAGGGGTCAATGACCGCTGGCAGCTCGCCCAGCTTTCATCAGTCCTCCGAATGCGGCTACTGAAGACCCATGCCCTTGCCGGCGTGACCATAGCTGACCCCGAAACAACGTGGATCGGCCCGGACGTGGAGCTCAGTCCAGACGTGTGCATCGAGCCGTCTACTATTCTGATGGGCAGGACCTCCATCGGCGCCGGTTCGACCATTGGGCCTAACACGCGGGTGGTCGACACCCGAATTGGTATGAACTGCATCATCCTGATGAGTCATCTCAACTCAGCCGTGGTTGAAGATGACGTGCGATGCGGCCCGTTCGCCAATTTAAGGCCCGGGACGATTTTGCGGAAGGGTGTACGGATCGGCAACTTTGTCGAGGTCAAAAATGCGGAGCTTGGCGAGCAGGTCAGCGCTTCACACCTGACCTACTTGGGCGACAGCACAATCGGCGCGCGTTCCAATATCGGCGCGGGTACGATCACGTGCAACTACGACGGGTTCGACAAGAACCGGACGGAAATTGGGGAAGGGGCATTCATTGGGTCGAATTCGACCCTGATTGCGCCAGTGCACATCGGTAATGGGGCGTTCGTCGCGGCAGGCAGCACGATCAATCGTGATGTGCCCGCCGACGCGATGGCGATTGGACGATCACAGCAGGAAGTGAAGGAAGAATGGGCGAAACGATGGCGGCAACGAAAGGCGGAACGGTCGAGCTAAACGGCGATCTGACCGGGATGAAGCTTTTTGCGGGCAATGCGCACCCGGAACTGGCGCAGCGCATCGCCGATCACCTCGGGATCGAGCTGGGGCGGCTCACCTCGACCAAGTTCAGCGACGGCGAACTGCGGATCATGGTCGACGAGAGCGCTCGAGGCAATGACATCTTCGTCATTCAGCCCACGTGCTATCCCGTCAACGACACGCTGATGGAGCTCTTGATCCTGCTCGATGCCTTCCGCCGAGCTTCAGCCCGACGGATCACGGTTGTTATGCCCTACTTCGGCTACGCGCGGCAGGACAAGAAGATCAAGCCTCGCGAGCCAGTGACGGCATCCTTGGTTGCGAAGCTCATAGAAGTCGCCGGCGCTAACCGGGTCGTGTCGATGGATCTCCATGCCGACCAGATCCAGGGGTTCTTCCAGATCCCGGTGGACCACCTTTACGGCGGCCCCATCATTGGCCACTGGATGATCGAGCAAGGCTACGATCAAGACGACATTGTGGTGGTCAGCCCCGACGTTGCTGGCGTTAGCCGGGCAAGGTCGCTTGCTGAAATGCTCAAGGCGCCGATCGGTATCGTCGCCAAGCGACGTCCGGAGCCGAACAAGGTCGACATCGTCGAGATCATCGGTGACGTCGCCGGCAAGAAGTGCATCATGATCGACGACATGATCGACACTGGAGGGAGTGTGATCATGGGCGCCGAGGCACTCCTCAAGCGCGGGGCCACGGAAGTGATCGCGAGTTGCAGCCATGCCGTTTTTAGCGGGAATGCGAGCCAACGCCTGCAGGACAGCGTGATCAGCAAGGTCGTCTGCATGGACTCGATTCCGATTCCGAGTGTGAAGATGTTCCCGAAGCTCACGATCCTGCCAAGCGCAACGTTGATCGGCGAGGCGATCCGGCGGATCCACAAAAATGTCTCGATCAGCGTGCTGTTCGAGGACTGGCGCTAGACGATTCGAATCGATTGGGGGTTCCAAGCTGTCTTATCAGGAAAGTGACACCGAGGGCGTGCAAGCTTTGAAATGGGTGGTTCGTCTCGGTGACCGCCATCCGGAGCGCCGGTGGATCGTCGTTGCCCTCGCCTGTTTCGCCGGCCTCGCCGGTCAGCTCATGTTCCGGCATCCCGTTATGGCGGCGGTCGGTTTTGGCGTCGTGATGCTTTCCGCTGCCGAGATGTTCCTCCCCCTGAGATACCGGATCGACGAGCAGGGGGTGTCGGCCCGCTGCGGAGTTTCGGAAACCGCAATGGCGTGGAGCGATGTAAAGCGGGCATGGGTGAACGACGAGGGCATCAAGTTGTCACCGCTTGAGACGCCGAGCAATATGGACGCCTTCCGCGGCGTCTACCTTCGCTTCGGCGATAACCGTGACCCCGTCTTGGAACTGGTGCGTCGGTATTGGGGGAAAGATGTTCCAGTTGTGGGATGACGAGATCACTCCAGAGGCCACGCAGCAGACGATCGACCGCCTAGCCGATGAGATCGTCAAGCGAGGACTTCAAACCCCCGCCGTTTTCTTTCTGGAATCTCATAAGCCACTCCACTTCTTCGGCAGTATGTCGATGGTGGGGTTTTCGCCATTCTTAGTCCCATTTGTGGGATTCGACAACGTCAACAATTGGTCACGAATCATGGCCAAACGCGAGAATATTGAAATGCTCATTCAACGCATCGAAGAGAGATCGTCGGCAGCGCCGCCGACGGAGGAGGGAGCCGCATGAACATTGAGTCATGGGGTGAACAGTATTACAACAATGGCTGGTTCGCCATCCTCTTCACATTCGTCCTGATCGCTTTCATTCTGCTGAACATCAAGCGGGCGCGAGGGGGGAAAGATCTCTACATTCGCCGTATCGCCGGCTTGAATGCGATTGACGAGGCGATAGGGCGCGCTACTGAAATGGGCAAGCCCGTTCTGATGGTTCCTGGCCTCGGTGACCTGAACGCGATCTCGGTGCAGGCCATCAATATCTTCGCGCATGTCACACGCACGGCAGCGCGGTTCGCCAATCCCATCCGGCTCTGCTGCAACAACGCCGCCGTTTATACGGTCGCCCAGGAGGTGATTCGCGATGTGTACCAGTCCGAGGGGTTGATCGAGCGATTCGATCAGGACTCGGTCCGGTTCGTTTCCGACCGCCAGTTTGCGTTTGCCGCCGGTGTTTCGGGAATCATTCTTCGTGAACAAACTGCAGCCACGTTCTTTCTGGGCGAGTTCTTCGCCGAGTCGTTGATCTTTGCCGAAACAGCGAACTCGATTGGCGCCATTCAAGTTGCGGGCTCGACTCAGAACACGCAGACGCCATTCTTTATCGCCGCTTGCGACTACGTTCTCATCGGCGACGAGTTCTACGCAGCCAGCGCCTACCTCACTCGCGAGCCCGTATTGGTTGGCAGCTTGGTGGGACAGGACTGGTGCAAGCTCTTGATCGGCGCATCGGTGCTAATCGGCTTCATTTCCGTGAGCTGCGAAGGGAGGCAGCGTGTGGACTGGGAATGGAAAGACGGCGCCAAAGCCACCGCGGTGGAAGAAAAGCTGATGAACCCGGGGGATACCACGCTCATGAAACTGTTCCGGCCGAACCCTGCCCATCGACCGCCGGTAACGGTCGATCGCCAACCGGCAGCTCCGGAAGGGGGCACGACCGGTGGCTAATCTTTTTGACTTCGCAACTTTTTGGTCGGCTCCGGCCGGCAGCGGGGCGCTGTGGGGCAAAATAGCGCTCGCCCTCGTTGTTGGCTTTGCCTTCTTGGTGGCGTGCCTCTATTTGCCATCCAATCTGCGAAGGCCTGTCGTTGCAACGTTCACCTTCGTCTCAGGTCTCTTCTACGTTCTCTATTTCCTTTGGCCTCGGCCTTTCGATTGGCAGCCCGGAGAAGCAACGACGGGGACGTCCGAGGAAATCGGAGCATGGTTCGCCAGTGCGAACCCTGTTGTCAGCAACTTCGCTTCGATTCTTACCGCCTTCTTGTTGGGCTTGGGCGCCTATTCGATCCTCCGTATCCATCTCGGTAGGATTTCGAAGCAGCAGAGGGACTGGGGATTTAGCGTGGTCCTCATCGCCAGCATGCTGTTGATGATCGTTTTCGGCTACCTTGACTGGATACAGCGACAGGATCCCACGATGGGGCCGAAGATGGCCCTTGAGGAGAACTGGGGTCTGGTTCAGAAGGGAAGAGACTTTCTGTTCGACGGCCTCTTGCAGCAGATGGATGCCGCGATGTTCTCAATCATCGCCTTTTACATCCTTTCGGCTGCCTATCGCGCCTTTCGGATTCGCTCAATAGAGGCGACGATCATGCTCGCTGCAGCCTTCATCATGATGCTGAGCTTGCTCGGTGGAATCGTTGAGCCGGCCAATGACTTCGTCCTTAACACGTTGGCGAGAGGCAATCCCGACGCCTTTGTCAACAACTTCCAGCTGGGCACGATCGCGGCGTGGATCAAGGATACATTCCAGACATCCAGTATTCGCGCGATCGAATTCGGTATCGGTATCGGCGCTCTTGCGATGGGCCTTCGCCTTTGGCTCAGTCTCGAGCGAGGAGGCGTGAGCAGCTGATGGCACAAGTTGAACACCGATCTTTCGCTCAGGTGCTGAACGCGGTCCCACGATGGGTTCTGTTCATGATCCTCATCGTCCTGACCTCCTTGGCTCTGTTCGTCAAAGTCGTCATTCCAAACAAGCAGTTCCCGCCGACCGTCGATTTCTATCGACAGCTCATGCTGGCGCCGGAAGGCAGTACAGTCCTCATCCAGTCGGATTGGACGAACTCAACCCGAGGCGAGAGTGGCGCGGCCTTCGAGTCGATTGTTCGCATCCTGATGCGTCGCAACCTGAAATTTGCTGTCTATTCGGCGGCCGATCCTCAGGCGCCGCAAGTGGCCCGCGACGTGATCCAGCGAATCTCGGAGGAAGAGGTTAAGGAAGGAGGACGCCGTTACGTGCGGTGGGCCGACTGGGTTAACCTCGGCTACTTCCCGAATGCGGAGGCACATAACAACGCGATGGCGGCCAACCTTCGGGCTGCCCTAGCTGGCCGGCGGGAGATGACCCCCGAAGGGAAGATGGAAGACCCGATCAACTCCCCGGTACTCAAGGACATCCAGTCCGTCGGCGACTTTTCTCTGGTGCTGATCTGTACCGCCAGCAACTCGATGAATATCGCCATCGAACGGCTATCCGGTAAGAGCAATCTCATGGGTTCGGTAACCGGCGTCATGGTTCCCGAGACCAGCGTGTATTACTCGTCTGGCCAGCTCAAGGGCATGGTCGGTGGCCTCAAAGGTAGCTACGACCTGGAGACGATGATGCAGTTCGGCGTCAATACCGGGGAAAAGGGCTCAGCCGATGTCCCCGGCGTCGACCCAATTCCTGGCTTTGCAGGAAGGACCAATCTCGCAAGGGCGACTAACTACTACTTCACGCTGCACGTGGCAATCGGACTCTTGATCCTGGCCGTCGTGATCGGAAACGTGGGTATGGTGCTTGCTCGACGCGAGCAACGACGAGGTGAAGCATGAGCCTATTCGATCTGAAACTTTGGGCTGGCGTGCTCGTAACCGTCGGCCTCTACTCGGTGCTCTTCAAAGAGAACAAGTTCTATCGGTTCTTCGAGCACATGTTCCTGGGCCTTGCCGCCGGCTGGATGCTCGTCGCGCTTTGGACGGAAACGCTCAAGAGCGCATGGTGGGACAACATGGTGGGAGTCGCCGCCGAAGGCACCACCCCAGGTACCTCAGGCAACTGGGCCTGGGCCCTCCTGCTACCGATCGGGATGATGGCGTACTTCGTCTTTTCCAGGAAGCATAACTGGATGAGCCGAATACCGATCGGAATCATCTTGGGCCTCTGGTCGGGACAGCAGATTCAAGTTTGGTTTGAACGGTACGGACCGCAGATAGCCAACTCGATGAAGCCGGTGATCCCAACCACAACGGATGCGCTGTTCCAGCCTGGAACGACGGGGATGGAGACCGCTGCCGCCGCCGCCGTACGCAACGAGGTCTATGCTTCGGAAGCGCTGAACAACCTGATCTTCGTCATCACGCTCCTCTGCGTGCTGAGCTACTTCCTGTTTAGCTTCGAGATCAAGAACCGCCTCCTCCGTAACATGACGGTGGCTGGCCGGTGGCTGCTCATGATCGGTTTCGGAGCCATCTTCGGATCAACGGTCATGATGCGGTTCACGCTTCTGATCGACCGAATGTACTTCGTCTGGCAGGAGTGGCTCATGCAGGGTCTCTTGGGCCGCTAGTTGTCGCAGGAACAGGTCGTTGAAGCCATCGTTTTGGTTCGCCGCGATGCGGGAGAATCAGACCGATGGCTTCGGCTTTTGACACGCGAATCCGGCGTCGTCGACGTCATTGCCAAAGGCGCGCGCAAATCGGCGAGTCGGCTCGCAACCGTATCGGAACCGCTCGCTAACAGCGTCCTCCACCTGGCCAAGGGCAGGAGCCGGACCTTCATCACCCAGGCCCAGCCGAAGCGCGGATTTCCGAAACTTCGCTCCGATCTGGATCGCCTGATGGTGGCACTGTCCCTCGCCGAAATCTACGCTGCGATTGCGCGTCACGGTGGGCAAGGGGAGGAAGAATACGAGCAGCTGCTCGGCGACCTTGGAATGATTGAAGAACACCTGGCGCCGGGGACAGCCTGGATTACCGCAGTTTTGAGGCTCCTTGCGATGGAAGGCGTCATGCCGAGCTGGCACCGATGTGTCGTTACCGGTTCACCGATCGAGGAGAACCCGGTCATCCTCTCGCCTTCGGCGGGCGGATACGTTTCAAGAGCATCGGGCAGCTCTCCTGCCGACGCCATTTCAACGAAGGCCGAGGTGGCCCTCTCGCTAGCCAAAATGCCTCTCGAAATGCCGCCCGAATCGAGCCTCAAGCTGCAGCGTGAGTGCATGGTAATCCTTGCGATCTTCGCGCGTGCCCTCGCCGAAGCGCCCCTCACCGCAACCGACCAATTGCTTGCACTCTGACCGTCCATTCAAGATTGCTTGTAAACTCCACGGCATGACGTGGCGTCATGCATTCGCACTGGCCCTTTCGGCCGTGATCGTCGTCGGCTGCACCGGCGGTGGCTTTTCGGAGAAGGTCCAGCAGGGTAAGGGAAATGTCTTCCGGTACCCGCTGGTAACGAGTCCGACAACCATGGATCCGGGCGCGGTGCAGGATGGCGACACCATCGACTGCCTGCAGCAGATTTACGAAGGACTTGTGGGGTGGGGAGAGGATAACAAGCCACAACCGCGACTTGCCGAGCGAATCGACATCGAGGATGGCGGCAAGACTTACATCTTCACCCTGCGCGACAATATCAAGTTTCACAACGGGCGGGCCATAACAGCTGAGGACTTCAAGTGGTCGATGACGCGCAACCTCCAGAAGGGAGTGAATTCGCCTGTCGCCCAGCAGTATCTGAGCGATATCGTTGGTGTGAACGCCGTCGCCGAAGGGAAGGCCCAGGAGATTTCTGGAGTCGAGGTTCGCGATCCCAAGACGCTGGTCATCCGCCTCGACAAGCCCCGGCCCTACTTTCTTGGCAAGCTGACGTACCTCGTGGCAGCCGCGTTGCCCAAAGAAGTGGTGCCGTTCGACAAGCCGATGACGGAGACGTCCCAGATGATCGGTGCGGGGCCGTTTAAGCTTGCGCGGTATGTGCCGGATCAAATTGTCGTTTTAGAACCCAATGCCGACTATTGGGATGGCAAGCCTGAGATCGATCAGATCGAGCGTCCAATCATTCTCGATGCTTCGACTCGGCTCAACAAGTACAAGGGTGGTGAACTGGACCTTGTTCAACTGGAACGCCAAGATATCGCCGGCCTCCAGCAGGATCCCGAGCTTAGCAAGCACTTGAAATTCTTCGACCGCCCCGCGATTTGGTACGTTGCCATGAACCAGATTGCGTTTCCGGTGTTTCGCGATGTTCGCGTGCGGCGTGCGTTCGCGATGGCGATCGACAAGGAGCCGATCGTTAAGGACCTGCTTGGCGGCGTCAACACGATCGCCAACAGCATCATCCCTCCCGGTGTCCCCGGTCATCGATCGGATGCAAAGGCCATACAGTTCAACGTAGAGGAGGCCAAGAAATTGCTGGCCGATGCCGGATTCCCGGGCGGCAAAGGATTCCCTCCGGTGGAACTTAACTTCCGGGAAGCCAGGCCCGACATTCGAATCGTGGCGGAAGCGGTTGCCGGCCAACTGAAGCAGAACCTTGGCGTTGAAGTGAGCTTGAAAACCAGCGAGTGGGGGGCCTATCTGGAGAAGTGGAACCAGAAGACCGTCATCCCGTTCTATCACATGCGGTGGGCGGCCGACTATCTCGATCCCGAGAACTTCCTGAGTTTCATGCTCGCAACATACGGCCCCGAAAACAAGCTGGGCTACTCAAACCCCGAGTTCGATCAGCTTTGCCGAACGGCGGATATGACGATGGATTGGGACAAGCGCCAAGAGCTTTATTCCAAGGCGGAGGACATCGTGCTTCAGGATGCCCCTTGGATTCCCATCTACTTCCAGCGTGATGCCGAGCTCATCCGACCCCGGGTTGCTGGTCTCAGGGAGTCGCTCTTTGGCCACTTGCCGCACAGCAGGGTTCGAATCGCATCCGCAACGGGACCGTAAAAGTTTGGAGCCCAAGCCTGCGGCTTGGGCTCCTGGATTCACGCTATGTGTCGTTTCGGTTAAGGCTTGTTTGAAACTTTTAGCCAGTCCTTGAGGGGCCATACCCTGACCGACGTATGCTTGGGTGCCCCTTCCTTTTGGGGAATGAACACCACGCTAAGTCGGGTCGTCGTCTTTGGACTCTTATAATTGATCACGAGCTTGTTCATGCCAGTGAGCGGAGATTCCCCCAAGTCGGTATTGATCGTTCCGACCGAGAACCTTGCATTCCTAGGATTCCGGATGTAAGCCTTCATGACCTTGCCGTTCAGCGTGAGGGTTGCGGTTCGATAGTTCACGTCGAGCGTGGCGTAGGTATGCATGCCCCACTCCACAACGGTCCCCCGCTCCGCTTTGATCTCATCCTGGAGCACGACATACTTGTCGCCGACCAACATGATGCCGCGCTGCCAGAGGGTGCTCTTGTTGCCGTTCGCAGTCGACTGCTCGGTAACGGCGAACGGCTTGTTGCTGTCCGCGTTGAAGTTGACGATCTTCCCTTCGGCGAACTTCTGCTGGTCCACCTTGTCCAGCGTCAGGGTGTTCTGGCCCTCTGTGCGGCCACGATAGACGTCGTCTCGCGGCTGATCCGAGGTCATTCCGGTGTCGTTTGCCCATCGCTCACCGTTCCAGTCGAGGCAGAACGTGCCGAGATCGGGCTGGTTGTGATTGGCGCTGTTATCTCCACCTTTGAAGGCCACCGAGATTCCGTTGTTATCCTCCCAGGTGGAGCGCATGAACATCTGGTCGACGCCGTCGAACTTCTTATTCTTGGGCATCGTGAACAGGTCGTTTTCAGTTCCCGCCGGGGTGTACCAGAGCATGTCCATCGGCTGGGGACGTCGGGCCGCGATTCGCTGTCGCTGGTAAACCGCGTACTCGGGCTTGTTGAACTTGTTGGCGAGCCACATCAGAACGGGCGTCGCCACATTGTTTGTGCCGACGTTTGCGAAGTTGTAAACGATCTCGCTGCGTCCTCCCATGAAGAGCTTGTAGTCGCCAGTCGATTCCAAGCCCTCCGCCGCGGAAAGGGCGAAGTCGGTTCCGAGCGTATTGCTCAGCGACTGTGAAATGTAGGCGAGATGAAGCGTTGCATAGTCCCAGTAGCCATGACCTTCGATCCAGCCGCCGCCACCCTTGTACGAGTCGAGGGCGAGCCTGATCGACTTGAGGCAGTGGGCAAGGACTTCGCCGGCAAGGCCTGAATCGGTATCGCCGACCGCCAGGGCTGCCATAACGAGCCCAGCATTCGATACCAGGGTGATGTTTAGGCCGGACCACTGCCACCACATGAGGGGATCGGCCGCTCGAAGCTGATCGAGTGCCGGCACCAGCGCTTTGTTCGAGAGCGCATTCACAACAGCAGTCTTGTCGGCCGGGCTCATTACGTCGTAGAGCCAATCCTGTCCGATCGCCGTGGCCATCGCACATTCGCTCACGAAGTGAAAGGTATTGGTCTGGGGGTACCAGCTTGGCCAAGAGGCCACATTGATCATTTCGTTCTTGGCGCGAGTTGCGGCGCCCAAGTCGCCAGTGGTGCGATAAACGTAGGCGCAAGTCATGATCACATCCGCGGCATATCGCGCTTCGCTGAGGATGCTGGCGTCGTTCCGGTAGATTGCCAATCGCATCGTCTTCATGTTGTTGGCGCGGTTAACCAGGAAGGTCTGATAGCCTTGCAGCGTCGTGTCGGTATTCAGGAGCTGCTTAATCTCGTTGAAGCGCGCTTGGGTTCCAAGCATGCGGGGTCGGGGCGGCTGGTTGTTTGCCACGAGCTGCTGCATGGCGTCGATCTCGAGCTGATTGGCCGGTGCGTAGGTGCCCCCGTATGCCCGCATGGTCTGCAGAATGTCAGGTCGTCCGTGCTGGCGCCAGTTCGAGTGGTCGGCGTAGCCACCGCGGCTGCGCTCAAGTCGCCAGTCGCCGTATCGCGTGATCGGGCCCTGGGCAGCCCCCTGCCCAAGGCTGAAAACCGTTCCGTCGTCGAAAACCGTCTGCGCGCTTGCTGCTCCAGCGAGAACGCAGAGACACAGAGTTGTGATATTCCTTCGCATAATTCAATCCGCTCCGATGCCGTTGGTCGGCTCTGGGATGGGTATTCCGATTCGTGGGACTTAGGGACCGGGCAACGGTACCGGTCTGGCGGCACGCCGAAGAAATCTAGTCCCTTTACCGCCGTTCAAATTGCCGCTGGCTAGCTTTCCTGCCCGTAATTGTGCTGGTCATAAGTGAGTTGTGATATATCAAGGAACTTTAGTGTAAAGGGCTCACGTTATAAGTAGTATCCCAAATTTGGGAGAGAAATAGGAGGCAACCCAATGATTCGATCTATCGTTAACTTCGATCCGGCTGAGGAAGTCCGTAACTTCGTCGAGACGTTCGACCGGTTGGTCGGTAGCCGACTGTCCAGCGAGTCTGGCGACGCCCGTTTGCTTCCCATCGATGTGGTGGAAACCGTCGGAAAATGGATTGTAAGGGCCGCTGTTCCAGGTGTATCGACCGAGGATCTTGACGTCAACATCGAGAATAACGTCCTCACGATCAAGGGTCAGTCGAAGCAGTTCGACGAATTCCGGGAAGGGAAGATCTACCGACGGGAATTGGTGCTCGGTTCATTCAGCCGCTCGATCAGGCTTCCGAGCAACGTCGATATCGATCAGGTTGAGGCAGAGTTCGAGAACGGCATTGTAACGATCTCTTTGCCCAAGGTCGCCGAGGCCAAACCGATTCCGGTAAAAGTACCCATCAAGCAGATGGAGGCTCGTACGAGCGAAGCGGATAGCGAGGGCTAAGCGAACCGGAGAAGCGGCTCAGCCACAGGACGGCTGAGCCGCTTCAGAGAGCTCCAGGAAGGCATTTTTTGTAATCTGCGGTTCTGGAAAGGACACTCTGGCAGTTTCCGTAGTAGAATACAAATGCGGCACCTAACCGTGCCGTGCGTCGAATCCATCCCTCAAAAGATGGAACGGGGGACCCAGACCATAGGGGTGAATGGCAGTCGATTGAGACTGACTAGGGTAACTCTTGGCCCGAACCCGGCAGCTAACTCCGTAGACGTAGCGAGAGTCGCAGGGCGGCCAATGATGGCCACCCAGCAACCGATGACCTGTCGAAGGCTTCGGGAGTATCCGCGATTCTCAAACACGTGGGCACGCTTTCGCCTACCCACGAGTGGGTTCGGCCATGCACGCACATGGCTCGGATCTAAGAGGTAAGGCGGGTGGGTGTCCTGAATACACCTCCTGTATCGCAGAAGGTCCTTCCGAAAGGGGGGACCTTCGACTTTAAGGGCTCCGGTATAACCTTCCTATGAGCAAAGGCACGCCGGGGGTGCGGTACGCCGAAGTCGAGCGGGAAACGACGGAAACCCGCGTTCAGGTCGTACTGGATCTCGACGGCGGCAGCCGACGCGACATTTCCACGGGGATTCCGTTTCTCGACCACATGGTGCAGTTAATGGCGTTTCACGGCCACATCAATCTGGGCATCAGCGCGGAAGGGGACACGGAAGTCGACGACCATCACACGGTTGAGGATGTCGGCATATCGCTGGGCCGGGCCATCAGAAACGCCCTTACCGACAGCGAGGATATCGTGCGATATGCGAGCAACCACACACCGATGGACGACGCCCTCATCCTCGTCGCCCTTGATATCTGCGGCCGCGGCAACCTGTGCTTTAATGTCGATTTTCATCGTGAGAAGCTAGGCGACCTTTCAACGGAGAACGTGGCCGAATTCTTTAAGGCGGTGGCAATCCATGCCGGAGCCAACATCCACGTCCACAAAGTGTGCGGCAGCAACGACCACCATGTCTGCGAAGCCATCTTCAAAGGCTTTGGGCTTGCACTCCACCAGGCCACCCGCCATAACGAACGCCGTGGGGTCGTGCCCTCGACCAAAGGCAAGATCGATTGACAACCATCCTGGATTACGGCATGGGCAATCTTCGCTCGGTCGAGCGTGCGGTTCGCCATCTCGGCTTCGACTGCGAAGTTCGGCCGGAGGTTGGGTCAACCGATAGGCTGATCATCCCTGGGGTCGGCGCCTTTGGTGCAGCGATGGATCGGATTCGCCACCAGGCCGCGTCCATTCAGCAGCATGCCGCCTCGGGCCGTCCCTTGCTCGGAATTTGCCTCGGACAGCAAATGCTGTTCGACCGCAGCGAGGAGCATGGCGACCACCGGGGCCTTGGCTTAATCCCGGGTTCGGTGCGCTTTTTACCCGTCCATGCTGGTATCAAAGTCCCGCACATCGGTTGGAATGGGCTCGAGCCCGCCAATGGGTCGGTGTGGCCGACAGCCGACGAGAACCAGGGCCAGGTGTATTTCGTGCACTCCCTTTACACCGAATGCGATGACCTGTCCGACGTTGCCGCATGGACCGAACACGGTATCCGCTTTGCATCGGCAGTGCGCCGCAATAACGTATGGGGCTGCCAGTTTCATCCCGAAAAGAGTGGGGAAGTCGGCCTTGCCATCCTTCGGGAGTTCCTGGTTTGCTGATTTGGCCGGCGATCGATCTTCGACAGGGGCGCTGTGTCCGCTTGCGGCAAGGCGATTTCAACCGCGTGACTTCTTACGATGGAGACCCGATCGATATCGCAAGGTCGTTCGCCGACCAAGGGGCGGACGGCATCCACTTGGTCGACCTCGACGGCGCAAAGACGGGGGAATCCTCCCACCTCCGGACCTTGGAAACAATGGCGGAGCTGCTAAGCATTCCGGTCGAATTCGGCGGCGGCGTGCGAACGCTGGAGTCCATCAGGTCGGCTCTTGACGCAGGCGCCAAACGCGTCGTACTCGGGACGAAACTGGCCCGTGACCCTGCGTTCGCCAGCTTGGCCTTAGCGCAGTTTGGAAACGCTATCGTTGCCGGCATCGATTCAAACCAGGGAAAGGTGGCGGTTTCAGGCTGGCTGGAGGCAACCGACCTGGATGAGGTCGAGTTTGCCCAATCCATTCATTCTATGGGAGGAGTCAGAGCGATCGTAACCGACATTGGCCGGGATGGCATGATGACGGGCCCAAATCTCGACCAGCTCCGCGACATGGTCGCGAGGTCAGGTCTCAAGATCATTGCAAGTGGAGGTATCGGATCCCTGCAAGACTTACGGGACCTTGTGTCAACCGGCGTCGAAGCGGTGATCGTCGGGCGGGCCCTCTACGAAGGCGCCTTCACGGTTGCTGACGCAGTTCAAAGCCTCCGATAAGGCGTCTCAGTTCAATTTGCGGCGACGGAGCAGTGCCGCGAGGCCCATCCCGATCGATGCGATGGCTGCCGGCTCCAACGATGACTCAGAGGCAGGGGTGGTGAACGCGTACCCACTGTTGCCGGCATCGGAAATCAAGCTGGTCGACTCGCTCACGGCCGGTACGGCGGCCCGACTCGCTGCTGCTACGAGGAGGACTTTGACCAAGACCAGCGATCGAAGGATTTTCCTGTTCATTCCTGGGAACGATTCGATCACGATTCGTGCCATTTGCACGGTCGCGACCAACCAGCAACTTCCGGTTGGTGAAACAGGACTTTGGACCCACGCAATGCCGTCAGCTTCCGCGATTGGTGATCGCTATTCGTGGGTTTTGGCGCGCTCGAGAGGACTCGAACCTCCGACCCCCAGCTCCGCAAGCTGATGCTCTATCCACTGAGCTACGAGCGCGTGGACTTGAGAGGATACCCGACTAACCGCCCTTGGCCAGCCTCGCGAAGGTCTCTTTGTCGACCGATCGCATGAGGCACTCCTCGTAGCTGGTTTCTCCGTTCTTGAAGAGGGCAGCGAGCGAGGAATCCATCGTTTGCATACCGATCTGGGCATTGGTTTCGATGACCGAGTACATCTGATGGGTCTTGCCCTCTCGAATCAGGTTCTTGATTGCGGGCGTGCCCAACATGATCTCGATTGCCGCCCTACGACCCCCTCCGAGCCTCGGCAGGAGCTGCTGTGAGATAACGGCCTCCAGAGTGTTTCCGAGCAGGACCCTGATCTGATCTTGTTGGTCGCTGGGAAATACGTCGATAATGCGGTCGACGGTCGACGGAGCATTCCGGGTGTGGAGCGTGCCAAAGACAAGGTGGCCGGTTTCAGCGAGGGTGAGCGCTGCCTCGATCGTCTCAAGGTCGCGAAGCTCGCCGACCAGAATGATGTCAGGATCCTCGCGGAGTACCGCCCTGAGCGCGTTGTGGAAGTTATAGGTGTCAGCATGCATTTCTCGCTGATTCACCATGCACTTCTTATGGCCATGCAGGTACTCGATGGGGTCTTCGATCGTGAGAATGTGATTCGTGCGATTCTCGTTGATATCATCGATCATCGAGGCAATGGTCGTCGACTTGCCCGACCCAGTGGGTCCAGTAACCAGGATTAATCCGGATGTTCGCTTGCTGATTTCCCGAATGACGGTGGGAATTCGAAGCTCTTCAAACGTTGGAATTTTGGTTGGAATCGCGCGGAGAGCCGCCGACACGCTGCCTCGCTGCATGTAGACGTTGAAGCGGAACCGCGCCAGCCCTTTGACACTGTAAGCGAAGTCCAGCTCATGCGTCTGCTCGAACTTCTGCAGGTTGTCATTGTTGAGGGTGTCGTAAACGAGTCTGCGAGTGTCCTTTGGTTCCAGTACCTCAAACGGCAGGGGCACCATTTCTCCGTCGAGGCGAACCATGGGTGGCAGCCCGACCGTGAGGTGAATGTCGCTTGCCTTGCGCTCGATCGCAATCCGCAGCAGCTCGTCGATGTGGACGTCGTGGATCGGCCGCACACCCTCGCCGGTGGCGTGTTGGCGCACCCCAGTCTCGACACCAAAGTCGTACTTGTCGGCGTTGACTTCCGGCATGCGAAGTTCGTCCGGAATTGCGGCAGGAATGTAGCCGGACATCTCGATGACCTTCGGACCATCGCTCTCCGCAGCGGTCTGGCCTACGGGCAAACCGTTACGGGGGTCGATCGCCAAGCCCTCCTCGGCGGCCGGATTTAACTTTTCAGCATCCGAGTTGATAACCTTGTTCCAATCAAACGCGTTCGACATGGTCTTTTCCTAGATCTGCAATTTGGCGGCGGCCGCGATGGCAACGGTTCCGCCTTCGATATAAAGAGGTATCTGTTCAGGTGTGATTCCTAATTCTTCCAGGGCCCATTCCGGCCAGTCCGTGTGGGCCTTTTCGGGCTCTAGCGCCGACCGGGCAATCAGATTAGAAAGGCAGACACAGGCTCGCAAGGGCCGATTATCATCATTGGCTTCCGGCTCATCCAGATAGTTAATGCCGGCCACAAGCACGTCGGGAAAGCCCCACTGCCGCGATACCGCAAGCGCAACTTCGATGTGGTCGCAGCCATAGACATGCTTTTCGGCTTCACGTTCGCTCCCGTAGTGGGAAGTCAAGACTTCCACGTTGCCGTAGTCGGCGCCGCCGAAGCGGTCAAGCAAATTCTTTCCGACCATATGGAGCAGACCGCACGTATAGGCTTCGTCCCGACCGGTTCGGCTGGTCTTGGTCGCGAGCCACGCCGAACAGTGGGCGGTATCAAGGCTGTGACGCCACCACGACCGTCTTCGAAGCGAATCCCTGTCGCTCTTGCCAACGAAAAGATCGAAAACGCCGACCGTCATCGCGAGCTGGCGAAGCGCTTTAAAACCGAGGAACATGATCGCCTCCCGAATAGAGGTCACCTTCTTCGAAAGGGCATAATGGGCGCTGTTGGCGTGAGCGAGCACGCGGCTGGAAAAGCCAGGGTCCACGATAATCGCTTGCTCGATCGACCCCGCAGAGGCCTCTTCGGAACCCGTCATTTCCAAGATCTTGTGGACGACCTGGGGAAGGACGGCAAGCTGGTTGGCTTTGGCACAGATAGCCTCAACTGGGTTTGGATTGTCGGGAATGGGTTGCGCAGCCAACGATCAGTCCTCCTTCAAATTGTCGGTTCGGTTGGACGAGATACTAAGCATAAATCACCCTCAAAACCTCATCAACCGTGGTAACTCCCATTAGGATCTTGCTAACGGCATCGACCTGAAGCGTTTTCATCCCGTTTTGAACCGCAAGCTGCCTTAAGATATGGCTGGGCGACTTGTGGAGAATCTGGTCGCGGATATCATCGTTAAGCTCCATCAGCTCGTGAACGCCGGTTCGTCCTTTGTAACCTGTTCCCTTGCAGTGGTCGCAGCCTGCGCCCTTGAACAGCGTGATCTCGCCTCCGGTTTCCATGCCGACATCTTCAGGCACAGGGAAGCCATACCGGATTAGGCTTTCGCGGCTAGCCATGTACGACTCCTTGCAGTTCAGACAGATCTGCCGGACGAGGCGCTGGGCGAGAACACCGACGAGCGACGAGGAGATCAAGAAGGGCTCCACCTCCATGTCGATCAATCGAGTCGGTGCCGACGGAGCATCGTTCGTGTGCAGCGTGCTGAGGACGAAGTGGCCGGTTAACGCGGCCTCCATGGCTATGGTCGCGGTCTCCTTGTCGCGCATCTCGCCGACCATGATGATGTCGGGATCCTGGCGCAGCATCGCCCGCAGTCCGGCTGCAAAGGTCATGCCTGCGCGATTGTTGACGTTGCACTGGTTGATGCCGGAAAGCTCGTATTCGACAGGGTCCTCGATCGTGATGATGTTGGACTCGCCGGTGTTGACCTTGTTCAGCATCGAATACAGGGTCGTGGACTTGCCCGAGCCAGTCGGGCCGGTAACGAGCACAATTCCGTAGCTGCGGCTCGACAGGTCCTCGAGTGTTTTCAAGTTGTGGGGAAGAAAGCCGAGCTTCGATAGCCCCACGTTGATCCCGCCCTTGTCGAGCACCCGGAGGACAATTTTCTCCCCGTAAACAACGGGAAGAGTTGAAACGCGAAAGTCGTACTCTTTGCCGCCAATGACAGCGCTAATCCGGTTATCTTGGGGGACTCGCTTCTCGGCGATATCCATGTTGGACATGATCTTGAAACGGGAGGTCAGGGGTGCGACCACCTTCTTCGGCAACGTCATCGCCTGGATCATCACGCCATCAATGCGGAAGCGAACGGTGATGCCATCCTTTCTCGGTTCGATGTGGATATCGCTGGCTTTGTCGGCCACGGCCTGGTTAACGATGAGCGTGGCCAGTCGGATGATGGGCGCATCCTCACCCATCTCCCTAAGCTCATCTTCGCTAAGGTCGTCAGGCTCGCTGGACGAAAGCTCCATCGTTCCGTCGAAGTCCTTCATCACGCCTGCGAGGGCATCGTTGACGTTGATGTCGACCTTGAAGTGGTTGCTTAGGGCGGCGGCCAGGTCTTCTTCGACCGCAATCGCCGGTTCAATTTCAAGACCCGTCGTGAGTCTCAGTTCGTCGATGACGAAAATGTCGAGAGGGTTCGCCATCGCGACGATCAGCCGGCCGTCGACGATTCGGAGCGGTAACGACTTGAAGCGCTTGGCTACCTGGGGGGAGAGCAGCTGAAGTGCATCGGGGCTCGGAGATGTTTGGGAAAGATCTTCGAACGGAATTCCCCACGCCTTGCCTGTGCAACGTACGCGGTCCCGCTCAGAGACCAATCCCATGCTGACGAGAACCCGGGCAATGGGTTCGGTACCGCCGAGCTCGCGTTGCTTGTCTTCGGCAAGCCGAAGCTGGTCGTTCGTGATCAGCCCTTCCTCCACAAACAACTCCCCTGTCAGCATGCCCTGGTAGTCGTTCCGTAAGCCAGGGTAAGAACCGGCCAGTGGCCTTACGAGGGTCGGCGAACAAAGGCAAAAACCAGTACCGTGACGCCAAAACCGATAAAGAGGCCCCACGCCAGTGGCGGGCCACTGGATCGCCACAACTGGAGCCCACCCAGAATGCTCAAGATGCCGCAGGTGATGACCAACGCGCCGACAATTCGGTCAGAAAAGGCCCGCCAGCGTTCAAAGAGGCCGGCCATCAGACGACTTGAAGGTGGTGCAACGGCTTGGGCGTCAACGGCGGATCGGCCCACACGCCATCGTCCTTCAGCAATTGGACGAGCGCATTCACGCCTTCCTCCTGGGGAATGTTGTTTCGAACCACTTCCTTCTTCCGGTACAGCGTGATCATGCCGCCCGCTTTGCCAACGTAGCCGTAGTCCGCGTCGGCCATTTCTCCCGGGCCGTTGACGATACAGCCCATCACCGCGATGTCGAGTCCGACAAGGTGCCGAGTGGCTTCACGTACTTCATAGAGCACTTTGGGAAGGTCGAACTTGGTTCTGCCGCAGCTGGGGCATGCAATGTACTCGACCTTGGTCTTCCGCAGGCCGAGGGCCTGCAGAATGTCGTAGCATACGGGGATCTCGTTGATAGGGTCTTCACTGAGCGAAACCCTGATCGTGTCGCCGATTCCTTCCGCGAGCAGCGTGCCGATCCCGGCGGTACTTTTGACTCGGGCATATTCGCCGTCTCCTGCCTCGGTGACGCCAAGGTGGAGGGGATAGGACATGCCTTCCTTGTCGTTCTGGTTGACGAACAGGCGGTTAGCCGCCAGCATGATAGGGACTCTGCTGGCTTTCAGGGACACATTCAGATTGCGGAAATCGTGCTTTTCGCAAAGCCGGATGTACTCCATCGCGCTCTCCACCATGCCTTCTGGGGTGTCGCCGTGGGTAACCAGCATGCGTTCGGCGAGTGAACCGTGATTAACGCCGATGCGCATGCCTCGGGCGTACTTCTTGCAGGCATCGATGACGGGAAGCAGTGACGCCTCGATGGCCTGTCGTTCGGTCGCGTGCTCTTCCGCGCTGTATTCTTCCTTGTTGGTTGGCTTGCGGAAGACGAAGAGCCCGGGATTTAGGCGAATTTCGTCTACGTGTTTTGCGGCCTCGACAGCGATGTCGGTTCCTTGGTGGTGGACGTCGGCGGTGAGCGGGACGTACTGATACTTCTCGGTGACTTTCGCTCGGATTTCTTCCACGCACTGGGCCTCGCCGAGAGTCGGGGTGGTAACGCGAACGAGTTCGCAACCGGCTTGGTGGAGGCTGATGATCTGGTCCACACAGGCTTCGATGTTCCGGGTCTCTTCGGTGATCATCGACTGGACGACCACCGGATGCCCACCGCCGATCGTAAGGGGCCCGATGCGGCATGGGCTTGTTGGGCGCCGTTGGTAGGTGATTTCCCGGTTCATGCGGTTCGTTTTAGTTTACGTGAAGCGCTTGATGGCCATTTCATTGGGCGCGATTGCGGATGCGGTGCGGAGCCTCACGCCTGTTCAAATCTTCCGAAATCACCCCAAAAATTCCCTTTGAAATTAGCAGATACCTCGTCTATAATAGTAGACAGATATGCGCTATTATCTTCACATCTCGCTTCACCGGTTCTTCGCCTTGGCGCTGGCGAGCCGCCAGCCGAGCCTGAAGGGAAGTCCCTTCGTGATCGATGCGGATGGAACGGTACTGGATCTCAGCTTGGAAGCGGAAATCCAAGGCGTTCGCAAGGGAATGGGATTAAGCGAAGCGCGGTCGATCTTGCCGGAAGTTCGGGTGATTTCCTATGTTGCCGCAGAATACGAAGAGGCAAGGGCAACCTGGCTCGATGCCTGCCTGTTGTTCTCCAATGTGATCGAGCCGGGCGAGCCGGACGAGGCGTGGATCGACTTGACCGGTCATCCCGATCCCGCGTGGATCGCCGAGGAGCTGGTTTGCGAAGTTCGCCGCGCTTCCGGCTGTCTGGTGCGGGCGGCGATCGCTCCCCGTAAGTGGGTCGCCCGGCTGGCCTCGTCGATATCGCAGCCGGTGATTGGGCTCGCCGAGCCGGAAATCAACGAGATAGCGGAAGTTTTTGGCGAATCTGGGTGGACCAAAGCGACCTTGAAGGAGCGAAAAGGAGGCGGCTTTGGCCGAGCCATGCGCCGATTCGAGGCCAGCCTTCCGGTGATCTCCGATGTGTTTGCCTTTTTGGATCCGATTCCCACCCGCCACCTCGAACCGGTGGCCTTGACCCATCGTGCTCGGCTGGAATTCCTGGGCTTCCGAACGATCGGCCAGGTTGCCCGAGCCTCGGTGGCGGTGCTGCGCCGTCATTTCGGGGTCGAAGGGACGGCGATTCGGGAAGCAGCGATGGGCGGAGCTTCCGATGCTGTCCGAGCGATTTACCCCCCTGATTCGGTGAGTGTCAAGCGGACCTTCGAGGGCGGCTGCCGCGATGCGGTCGTCCTCGATTCCGCCCTGCGGGAGACGGCGGCGCGGCTGGCGTGCGAGCTCAGCGAGCGGGATCGGGTCGGGGCCGATCTGATTGGGGTGATCGAGTCGGAAACCGGGCGAATCCGACTCCAACGTCGGATGGCCAAGCCGATGCAGGCAGCGGCGCCCCTTTTCCGGGCGATGCAGCAGATGATGCTGGGTCAGGAAGAGAACTGGTCGGAAGGGATCTGGGGATGGCGTTGGACAATGCCCGGGCTCCAGCCGACTAAGCGGCGGCAGGTTGCCTTTAGGACGATGCCGAACGTGCCCGACAAGCAGGCTCGGGCCGAACAGGCAATGGGCGGATTGAATGCGGCCTATGGGCCGAACCGGGTGCTGCGGGCGGCGGATGTGCCGGAAACCCGGCGTCAGCGGGTGCTCCGCATTTGGGGCGAATCAAATGGCTGGTTCTGAACGGCTAATTGCCCGATGGCGCGAAATCGGCGCCTGGTGGGCGGACGAACCGACGCTGGAGGTCGCACGCTATCTCGATAAGCGAGGCATTCGGCGGGAGGTTCAACGGGTCTTGTCCCCGGATTCTTCACCGTCCTCCGAAGAACCGGGGGGCCCGTTGAGAGGGCCACGACGGCACGATCGGCGCTGGGATAACGTCCGCGAGCCGGATCATCGTGACGAATGGTCGTTGCGCCCACGAAAGGTACGCGATGAAAAGGTGTCCTATGCCTGCGGCAAGGTGGTGAAGGGAAGAGGCGAAGAGTATGCCGCCTTTTTGCGCGGTCTCGGCCACTCGGGCAATCCCAAGGCCTACGCGCCGCTCCACGTCATGAGCGGCTATGCCTTCGGCCGTAGCGTCATGTTTGCCGAGCAGATCGCCCGAACCGCCGCTCACTACGGTCTGCCCGCCGCCGCGATCACCGATCCGTTTTCCCTTGTTGGCGCGGTCGAGTTCGCCCATGAGGCGTCCAAGCTCGGCGTCAAGCCTCTGATCGGCGCTTCTCTGGAAATAGAGGATGGCGGTGAGATCGTGCTGATCGCCCGCAGCAAGCTGGGCTACCGTAGCCTGTCGATGCTGATAACGGCCTGCCTCCTGGAGGAGCCTCGCCAGTTCCCCTTGGCTACTTGGACGCGGTTGGAACGCCATTCCCAAGATCTCGTCTGCTTGACCGGAGGCGACTTGGGGCCGCTCAACCGCCGGCTGGTATCGCGCGATTTCGAGCGCGCAGAGGAAATTGGTCGGCGCTTGGTTGCCCTGTATGGCGGCGACAACGTCTTCGTCGAGATCGAGCGCAGCTATCTTCCTTGGGAGATTGCGGTGAACGGACGCCTTTTGGAATTGGCCGAACACCTTGGACTCAAAGCGGTCGCCGGCGGTGTGGTAACCCATGCCCGGCCGGAGGAGTTTCCCGCCCAAGACATCCTCACCTGCGCAGAAACGCTCTGTACGGTTGACGAAGTGATCGGGCGCAAACCACAGCGCCATACCTCTCAGCCCCAGGTCAAGCCGACCCCTCGTCGAGCCCTCAACGCCGAGCGATTCTTTCGAAGCCCCGATGAGATGGTGGCGATTTTTGGTGATCGCCCCGATCTGCTTGCGGCCACCTTGGCAGTGGCAGATCGCTGTGACGACAATGTGCTGCCCGACCGGACGCGGCTGCCTCAGATCTTCGATAACCCCAACCAGGTTCTGAGGGATGCCACTTGGGCAGGTGCTGCTCATCGCTATCGCATGATGCCGCCCGAGCTCAAAAAACGGATTCACGAGGAGTTGGACCGGATTAGCCGGCTGAACTTTGCCGACCACTTTCTGGTGATGTGGGATGCCTGCCGGTGGGCCGGCGAACAGAACATCCTCTTCAGCGGACGAGGATCGGTGGTGGATTCCGTGGTTTCCTACTGCCTGGGATTCTCACGGATCGACGCCTTTCGCCACAATCTGCTGTTTGACCGCTTCTTGCCCGAAGATGGCAGCAAACGTCCCGATATCGACGTCGATTTCGAGGCGAAGCGGCGCGACGACGTCCGCAACTATCTTTCAGGCAAGTACGGTGAGCGTCATGTCGCCACCGTCTGTGCGGTCGGCGCCCTTTGCACGCGGGGGATCGTTCGGGATGTTGGAAAGGCTCTTGGATTGCCGACTGCGGTAATCGGCTTTCTCGCCAAGCGCGTTCATGGCGGGGTCGCACCGGAATATCTTGAGAAGGCGCTGATGACCCGGCCCGAGTTAAGGGGAAGCCACATCCCTCGCGAACGGTTTCGGTGGGTGTTCCAGCTTGCCAAGGAGCTTGCCGACGTGCCTCGGAACATGCGTGCCCATTCTTCCGGAGTCGTGATCTCGTCGGTTCCGATCGAGGAGACCGTGCCGGTGATGTGGTCGGCTTCGGATGGGTTGGGCGACAACCATCTGCGGATCATGCAGTGGGACAAGCGCAGCACCAAGCACTTCTTCGATAAGTTCGACATCCTCTGCTTGCGTGGCCAGGATGTCCTTTCCGGCACGCAGAACCGGGTAAGGGAAACCATCCCCGATTTCAACGTGGAGCATGCTCCCTTGGAGGATGAGGATGCCTACCGGGCGATGCGCTCGGGAAATCTGATCGGCATTCCTCAATCGGCCTCACCCGCGATGCGACAAGCTCATATTCGGCTTAAAACCCAGGATCTGGTTGATGCCAGTCTTGTCCAAGCCGGTATCCGCCCTGGCGTGGGTGGCGCGGTGAAAATCAACGAACTGATCGCCAGGCGGCGCGGCAAGCCCTATACCTTCGAACATCCCGATCTCGAGTCCATCCTCGGCCATACCTATGGGATCATCGTCTTCCAGGAGCAGGTGGATCAGCTCCTGCAGACCTTCTGCGGCTACTCCTCCGGCGAAGCCGAAGATATTCGGGACAAGATCCACAAGCGGCGGCGGGAGGATTACGGCCAGGTTATCCGCGACGAGGTCTTGGAGCGCATTCGATCACGGGGCTATTCCGCTTCAGTGGCTGAGAACGTTTTTGAGCTTGTGGCCGGATTCAAAGGTTACGGCTTTGCCCAAGGGCATGCCCTTGCCTTTGCCGAGATTTCGATCCGGTCGATCTTTTGCCAGCAGAACTTTCCCGCGGAGTACTTTGCGGCTCTGCTGCAGGCCCAGCCCGCCGGCTATTACGGTCCAACCACGATTGCGAACGAGGCGCGCAGTCGAGGGGTGGCGATGCTTCCCGTCGATGTGAACCTCAGCAGTGAGGATTTCCAGGTGGAGGATGTGCAATCGGAAATGGATCCGAAGATCGTGCTGCCACGGGCAGGGATCCGGACGAGTCTGACTCAAGTGGCGGGGCTGTCCGAAGCGACTCGCAAACGCATCGTGGCCTGGCAGATCGCTGCAGGCCCGGCAAAGGAACATCTGGCTAGCCTTGCCGAATTACAGCAAGCCCCGGTTCAGACGGAGGTGAGACGATGACGCTGCCATTCGCTTCCTTTTTTGATTTCGTCGCGAAGGTTCGTCCCGACCGGGATGAGCTGGAGTCGCTGATTTTATGCGGGGCCTTGGACTCGCTTCATTCCAACCGACGAGAGATGCTGTGGGCGATTCCGAAGGCCATGCAATGGTCGGCGACGATCGGCGGGGAAGCAGGTTCCTTCGCCATGGACCTGCCGGAACCGACCTTCGACCCGTGTCCTGAAGATTTGACACCGGAAGAGCGGGCGATTCAGGAACGGCGCATTCTCGGCATGGACATCCATCGCCACCTGATGGCCTTCGAACGGGAGCGGGTGCAGGAAAAAGGCGGCCTTACCACCCAGGAGGTGAAGAAACTCCCCGACAAAGCGAAGGCGATCGTAGTCGGCAATCCGATCCGGCTCCGCTTTCCACCCACGCCGAGCGGCAAGCGAGTGGTGTTTTTCGACCTGGAAGACGAAACTGGTCTGCTGAACGTGACCTGCTTCGACGCGGTTTATCGCCGATACGGGCATGCCATCGTCTGTTCGCCCTACATTACGATCGTGGGTCGGTGTCAGGACCGTGACGGCTGCCCCGCCTTTCTCGCCCAGCAGGTTTATCCTTATCGGTCGCTCATCGAACAGCGAATCGGCGAACTGCAGGAGTTGCCGCTCAAGACGGCCGACTTCCTGGTCGGATGATAAGCCCGGATCGCTTTGGCAACAGGGGAAAAGGCCCCCTACAGTGATGAACGTCAATCTCCATGATTCATACTGTCGATAGACTGAACCTATCGACATGGAGGTCGAAGCGTCATCATGGTCTTTTTCGCGCTGGCAATAGGGCAGAATTCCGCGTTCTCAGAAGTCGAGCGGGCTCAAATCCTTTCGTTCTGGGCAGAGCCACAACGCTACATCGTCGAGCGCGTATCCGCGGACGGCAAGACGCCCCGCTACCAGGTCAGACTCAGCATCGAAGGATCCAAGTGGCTTCTCGAATTCCGAAAAGCGACCGGGCAGGGCAAGAACACTACCCTGGACTTCGTACCCCCCGATCCCGAGATGCTCGCCGAGTGGAACGCGTGGATCAATAGCCGCATCCATTGGGATCGCCACCTCCAATTCTTGGCAGCCACTGAAAAAGCAGCCGCGGAGCGTGAGACACCCCCCGTCGATGAGTACCCCACCGACCCGGTCGATCCCGGCCCCCAACCAGAATCCCTGGTTGCCTTTGCGGGCGAAAGCCCCAGCTTCGCCACAATCGTCGAACCGAACCGATACAAGGTCACGTTCGACGACAAGCGAACCTGGATCTACGAGGACAATATCAAGGCGCCCCACAACTACGCCTATTACCGATTTCCTTCGGGAGTGATCAGAGGCGGAACCCCGGTCAAGAAACTGCCCGAATCGGAACTGAACAGGCTCGCCAAAGTGGCGGGGATTGATGAGCGGAGCTTTCGGATCATGAAGTCGGTGTCCTTGCTGGAGGGAGGCTTCGACTCGGTTAACACCTATGACACCGGCTTCGTCAGCGTTGGATTCATCCAATTCGCCTGTCTGTCAGCCGGTGCTGGGTCACTCGGGCAGGTGCTTCAAGCAATGAAGTCCGCTGATCCGATTGCGTACCAGAGCTATTTTCGTCGGTATGGTCTCGACGTATCCGCCGACGGCAACCTGGTGGCGGTCGACCTCAAGACAGGCGATGAGCGAGTAGGGCCCGACGCAGCGATGGCCATTATCGAAGACAAGCGACTCATCGCCGCGTTCGAACGCGCTGGCGCGGAGTGCGGCAGCTTCCGAATCGCACAGCTTAGGATCGCCTATCAGCGATACTTCCCAAGCGATGTCCTAACCATCAACATCGCCGGTAAAGCGACGCAAGTCCCCGTTGAAAAACTCTTCAAGTCCGAAGCGGCATTGGCCACCTTTATGGACCGAAAGGTCCACACCGGGAAAATCGGGCCGCTAAGGGAGCGCGTGCAAGCCGTGTTCGACCAGAACGGACTGACCTCGATTGCAGAGTTTGCCGACCACGAGCGGGACGTTGTGGCGGCCATGCGGCATCGCAAGGACTTCTTGAGCGACGCCATGCTGACGCAGCCCCGCCTGATAAGCGATATTGCATCGCGCAAAGGAACACGCACGAAGCCGCCGCTCAAAGCCGCAGACAAGCCCAAGCAGCCTGCCAAGGCCGTCCCCAAGCCAAAGACGGCGGACAAAAAGCCGCCGGAAAAGAAGCTGACCAATCCGGCCGACGACACGACTCGGAAGGCCGTGTCCGACGGTTAGACCCAGGTCGATGCGCGCCGGAAGATTTTCTCCGTCACCGGACGCCGGACGTGGGCGAATACGAAATTGGGCCAGCCGGCCATAAAGTCCATCGAGTAATCAGTGGGCGGCGCAATTAAGACCAGTGGGACGGACTTGGCCGCCGGATGGTCCATCTTGGCATTGGCGAACTTCTCGTATCCACCAACCTTGTGGGGTTCTTCGAGCGTGGCGAGCATGTCGACGAAAATCATGTCGGCGTTCTCGCACGCGTCCAACGCCGCCTGCCAGCTTCCGCAAATCACGAGGTCATCCGATGTCGGAATCCCGGAACGTGCGGCTCCTGCCAGTTCGTCGTCACCGGTAAAGAGCACGAACCTCACCGGCTGATATTATCTGGTCTCCCCGATCTTTCGTTCACAATAGGATGGAGTGAGCTCCTTTTCGATCCGAGAGAACGTGCGACGCATGCAGCCGTACTCTCCCGGCAAGCCGATCGACGAGGTGCAGCGAGAGTTAGGATTAACCGAGGTTATCAAGCTCGCGAGCAATGAGAATCCGCTCGGTCCGCCTCCCAAAGCCGTCGAAGCGGCAAAGCATGCCGTAGAAAGCTTGCATGTCTATCCCGACGCTTCCGCCTTCCGGCTTCGAGAGGCGCTGGCGAATCATGTTTCATTGCCGATGGAGAGCATTCTTGTCGGCAATGGCAGCGACGAACTAATCCATATTCTGGGTGAGGTCTTTCTTGGTGGGCCCGATGATGCGGTGGTGGTGGGCTCGCCGTCCTTTGTCCGCTACGACGCTGCAGCGGAGCTGGCAAATTGCCGCTTGGTTCGAGTCCCCCTCGACGCCGAACTGCGCCACGACCTCGACGCTATGGCGTTGGCGATTACTCCCCGCACCCGATTGGTGTTTGTGGCGAATCCAAACAACCCGACCGGCACCATCGTGGACGGCGATGGCATTCGCCGGCTGGTCTCGAAACTGGCGCCTGGATCGGCGCTGGTTCTGGATGAAGCGTATTTCGAGTTTGCTCAGGACGCCCCCGGCTATCCAAACAGCAGGGACCTGGTTGCGGAAGGCTTGCCGGTCATTGGCTTGCGAACTTTCAGCAAGACCTACGGCCTGGCCGGCATTCGGCTCGGCTACATGATGGCGCCGCCCGAGATCATCGACGCCTGCAACCGGGCACGAGAGCCGTTCAACACCAACGCCGTAGCCCAAGCTGCAGCGCTCGGGGCGTTGACCGACCAGGAGCACCTTCAGGCAACCGTTGCCAACAACCGCCGACAACTCGAACGCATGACGCAGGCATTCACCGATTTGGGCCTCAGGTGCATTCCGAGCTATGCCAACTTCCTTCTCGTGGACCTCGGCCGTCCGGCCGAGCCCGTTTTCCATGAGCTGCTGAAGAAAGGCGTGATCGTGCGGTCCGGTCACGTCCTGGGACTGCCGACATATTTAAGGATTTCCGTTGGAACCGAAGCCGAAACCGACCGCTTGATTGAAGCCATGAACCAAATCGCACCCATTGGAGAACCCGCATGATCGTCGTGATGAAGACCGGCACCGCCCAGGAGAACATCGACCATGTGATCGATCGGCTTGAAGAGCTGGGCTATACCGTAACCACTATCGTAGGCGTCGAAAAAACGATCATCGGCGCGGTTGGCAGCGACTACGAGCGTGTCGACTTCTTCGATCAGCTGCGGGCTTACGACTACGTCGACGACGTGCTGCTGATTTCGAAGCCCTACAAATTCGTCAGTCGAGAATTCAAAACGGGGCGCAGCACGATCGATGTGGGCGGGGTGCTGATTGGGGGCGACGAGGTCGTCATGATGGCCGGGCCTTGCACCGTTGAAAGCGAAGAGCAACTGTTTACGACCGCAGAACGGGTGGCGAAGGCTGGCGCCAGGGTGCTGCGCGGCGGCGCTTACAAGCCCTCGACTTCTCCCTACAGCTTCCAAGGCATGGGCGTCGAAGGCCTCAAGCTGCTCAAGGAGGCGGGTAAGCGGTTCGGCCTAAAGGTGATCACCGAAGTAATGGATCCACGGAAGGTCGAGCTCGTGTCCGAGTACGCCGACATCCTCCAGATCGGTACCCGCAACATGCAGAACTACGATTTGCTTCGGGAGGTCGGCCTTTGCAGTACGCCGGCGATGCTCAAGCGAGGCATGTCCAGCAAGTACGAGGAGTTTCTCCTCGCCGCCGAATACATCGCAGCCGGCGGCAACGAGCGGATCATCCTCTGCGAGCGGGGAATCCGCACGTTCGAGTCCCACACACGCAACATGCTCGATCTGGCGGCTATTCCGGTGCTGCACCAGCTTTCGCACTTGCCAATCGTTATCGACCCGAGCCAAGGGACGGGTCGGCGGGAGCTCGTCGCCCCGCTATCCCGTGCCGCGATCGCCTGCGGGGCCGATGGGCTGATCATCGAGGTGCATCCGAACCCTGACCACGCAATCAAGGATGGCGCCCAGAGCATCACGATCCCGAGCTTCGAGGCCATGATGCCGGAGCTTGAGCGGGTGGCTCAGGCGGTGGGCCGGTCGATGAATCTCGAGCCGGTAATGGCGTAGCAAAGGGGGTCAACCAGCGGGCCGACCCCCGATCCGTCGGCTTACGACGTTCGCTCGATCGAGACCTTCATATCCATCGGAGCCATCTGCGGGATGGGCACCTTGGTCTGCTTGGCGTCGATCTTAACCAGCGTTCCGTCCTTGACGTGAATCCAAACGGTACCTTCGCTCGTCGCGGGATCGGAGCCTTCGGTTTCCTTGAACGCGTGCTTGATCTTGACCGTGTCCCATGATCCGACCTTCTCGAAGCCGAGGACCTCGTAATCAGCCTTCGCAGCGGCGGCGCCGGTCTTGGAGTCAGCCTTGAACACGTGGCTCCACTTCGATCCAACCTTCAGCGGATCGGTCGGGAACTTGAAGACGGAAATATTGGCCAGGCGGTAGTAGCTGCCGTCGACGCCGTCGCCTTTCAGCTCCACGACTTCGCCGCTCGGCTTGTTGATGTAAAGGGTGGCTTCTTGGCTGGGCGCTTCCATTTCGTCCTCACCCATCTTGATCTTCATGTCCGACTGTTTCGACTCGGTGTGAATGTTGCCGTTGTCCTCGATCTTGACGACCTTGTCGGTCGTGACCGCGGTGACCAAGAGCGCGGTGCCGCTAAATTCGGCCTGCACATTGAGCTTGTAGCTCATCGTATCGCCGACCTTGGCCACTCGCTTGAGCACGAGCGCCGCATCTTGAACCGCGGTGGCGGCCAGGGTGAGCGTCAGCGCGCTCAATGCAAGGGAAATTCGCTTCATAAAATTGGGTTAGTCTCCTCCGAGAATTACGCGCAGTGTACCGGCGTCGTTACGGGCACTTCGATCATTGGTCGCCCGATGGTAAGCGGCAATCGGAGACGGCCACTTGCCGTTGAACGACGCACTTTCCGACTGGAACGGGATAAGAAGTGATCCATTAACTTGTACAGGAGTCGTCAGGAGCCGGCGATTGCCCGGCGAAGAACCGCGAGACCCTTGACGGCCCGCTGCCAACAACCTAGGGCCCCTGTGCCAAACTTGTATTGCCCCGATGCCTATCGTATCCGTTCGCATTCCCCAAATCGGTGAGGGCCTGCAAGAGGCCCGACTGGTTGCCGTCTTGAAAAACCCTGGCGATACCGTCAAGCGCGATGAGCCGATCTATCAGATGGAGACGGACAAGGCGGTGATGGACGTCGAATCGCCGTACGAAGGCGTGCTCGTCGGCTGGTCGGCGGCGGTGGACACGATCCTGCCCATCGGCGACGAGGTCGCCACCATGGAGGTCGCCGACGGCGTGACCGAGGTTCCTGCCGCCCACGGTTCGCCCGGCGCAGCGACCACAGCAACCGCAACCGCTCCCGCTGCGGCAGCCGCCTCATCCGGCTCCCGTCGTCTGGACGTCCCGCCTCGGTCGCGGGCGTATGCGAAGGAGAAGGGCCTTTCCGACGCTGACCTGGAAGGGATTCCGGCTGCCGGATCCAAGCTCATGCCGTCGGATATCGACGCCTTCTTGTCGGGTGGGGGAGCTCCGGCGCCGGCTGCGACCAGTGACGCGTTCGTCGAGGTGCCGATGGGTCAGAAGCAGCGGCTGCTGAGCTCGCGTCTGGTTCGCGGCTCGCAGCTCGTGGTGCCCGGCACGATCACCGTAGCATGCCGGTGGGGCGCCATCGAACAGCGACGCAGCGCCTACAAATCGAGCGGCGGAGACTTCCAGCCGTCTGCGTTTACACTCTTCGCCTTTGCCGTGGCCCAGGCACTCAAGCATCACCCGGCGCTCCGGTCCACGATGATCGGCGACGCAACGATCCGCACTTACCATCATGCAAACCTGGGCATCGCCGTCGCCTTGCCCGGCGACGAGCTGGTGATGGCGGTGGTGGAGGATGCCGACGCCCTGCCGTGGCGCGACTTTGCCAACCGCACCCGGGAGCGCATCGAAACGGCTCGGGGAGGCCAGGATCAGGCAACGGAAGCGTTGACTATCAGCTTGACCAATATGCAGGCGTTCGGGCTGCGCGATGCCGTGCCCGTCGTCGTCCCGCCCGCGGTAGCGACGCTCTTTTTGGGCGAGCCTTACAACGGACTCGACCAGGACTCCAACGAGCCCCGGCTCATGCGGTACGTCAATCTGGCCCTTACGTTCGACCACCGGATGATGAACGGGGTCGGCGCCGCCGAGTTCCTGAACGCGGTCAAGCAGAACGTTGAGGGTATTGACGCACTGGTCGGCGAATGAGGCCTCTGATTGGCATAACCGCGATTCCCACGAGCGATCCCGCCGATCCGCGGGGTGGTGGCAACTTCAGTCTTTATTGGAACTATCCCGAGGCCGTTGCCAAGGCTGGCGGTGTGCCAGTGATCCTGCCTTGCCATGCCGATCCCGCGACCGTTATGTCGCTCATCGACGGCTGGCTGATTCCGGGCGGGATCGATATGGACGCAAGCCACTACGGTGAAGAAAACCACCCGGCATGTGAGCTGCAGGATCCATCACGAATCGCCTACGAGCGAAGGCTTTGGGAGGCCATGCCCACGGGTTTACCGGTGCTCGGCATCTGCTACGGCGCTCAATTCATCAATGTCTTGCACGGAGGGGGCCTGGAACAGCACATCCCAGACCGGAAAGAGACCGCCGACCATGTCAGTGGAGCGATGCAGACCTACGGCGTCGAACCGGGTTCCCGGCTCGCCCATATTCTGGGTTCCGATCGGGCCGAGGGAAGATCATTCCACCACCAGGCGATCGACCACCGGATTGGCAGCGGGCTCCGGGCGGTGGCGTGGCACGAGGATTCGACGGTCGAGGCCATCGAGGGAACCGGCGATCGCTGGATCATCGGGCTTCAGTGGCACCCGGAACGGTCGATGGGCTCGCCCACGTCCGATCGGATCTTCGATGCATTCGTTGTCGCGGCGGCACGCTACCAGGAGGCTAAGCACGGTGTCCAAGTACCGAGTTAACGGGGTCGAAACCGAGTTTCCAAAGGACGTTGAAGCGACCATCAGCCCACTCTCCGACCGGTTGATGGTACGAACCGCTGACGGTGCGCATTCGGCTGTCGTAGCGCGTACGGGGGATAAGACCTTGGTGAGTTACCAGGGCAGGGTGTACGAAATCCAAAAGGCGAGCCTGGCCGGCGCGGGCCCTACTGCAAGTGGAAACGGCGAGGCGCTGGCCCCAATGCCGGGCTTGATCGTCGATGTGCTGGTGGGGAACGGAGAGGCGGTCACGAAGGGCCAAAAGCTGCTGATCCTCGAGGCGATGAAGACGCAGCAGCCAGTCTCGGCGCCTTTCGATGGGGTGGTCGAGAACCTTGGTGTCGCAAAGGGCGACCAGGTTGTCGAAGGCCAGCTGCTTGTCAAGGTCAAGCCGGCATGATACGAATTGTGGAAGTTGGTCCCCGCGACGGGTTACAGAACGAGCCGATTCCGATCCCGACCGACGTCAAGCTCGCGTTTATTGGCCGTTTGCTGGAAGCTGGACTCAAAGAGATCGAGGCAACCAGCTTTGTCTCTCCGAAGTGGGTGCCGCAGCTCGGCGATGCCGCCGAACTATGGCCGGACCTTCCTGCAGGTGGCGTCTACAGTGCACTCGTTCCAAACCTCAAAGGGCTTGAGCGGGCGCTGCAAGTCGGTGTGGAGCGGATCGCCATCTTCACCGCAGCCAGTGACGAGTTCACGCGGAAGAACATCAACATGTCGGTGGACGAGTCGCTCGCCGTCTTCGCCGAAGTCGCCGCTGCTTTTCGAGAGGCGAGACCCAATGGGTGGATTCGGGGGTATGTCAGTACCGCCTTCGAATGCCCTTATGCAGGGCGAATTGACCCCAAGCGAACGGTCTGGGTGGCTGAAAAACTGGTTGATATTGGTGTTAACGAGATAAGCATCGGCGACACCATCGGCGTGGCATCACCCAAGGAGGTGAGATCGCTGACACCTATGCTGAATGAGGCCGTGGGAAGCGATCGCTTGGCCTACCATTTCCATGACACGAGGGGTACCGCTATCGCCAACGTGGAGGCCGCCATGGAGCTTGGCGTGTGGCAGTTCGACTCGGCGGCGGCTGGACTTGGGGGCTGCCCCTATGCAAAGGGTGCTGGAGGCAACCTGGCTACCGAGGATCTGGTCTACCTGCTCGAACGCGAAGGGATCGAGACGGGGGTCAATCTTGAGCTTTTGGCACAGGCATCCCAACCGGTCCTGGCACACCTTGGTCGCCCGCCGATGTCGAAGGCGCAGCTAGCGGTCTTGGCCGAGTAAGCGCAAAAACGGCCATGCCGACCGAGAGGACGGCAACCGCAAGCGTCATCCACTTTTCTTCACGATTGAGATTGAAAGCGTCGAGATTAACGAGCAAGACGCACAGACCGATCGGCACCAGAGCGGGGAGCATGCCTAGCGAAATAGGACCGATCTGCACGCTACCAAAGGCAATCACGATCCCGATGTAGGCAAGAAGAACCGCAACGACCCACCGAAATGTCTGCTGGGTCTTCATCCTGAAGCGAAAGAGTGCGATAAAGAACATCGCCAGGAAGAAGAAGTCGGCCGGGCCGACGTACGCCATGGGCGCACCCGTGAGACTTGGGACGCTTGCGGCGACATTTCGAAAGATCTGTGGGTGGGCGGCAAGAATCCTCTGGGTCGGACTGTCGGGCCAAAAAATCGCAAGCATGTCGAACCCGGCCAAAAAGATAGCGACCGGTGGAATGAGGTTAGCTTCCTTGAGAAGGATGGCCAGCAATGCTCCGAGACCGACACACCAGATCGGCAGCCCAAGTTGAGCAAGAGCTTCCCCAAAGTGCATGCCAAACGACTCCGGCGGTGAAGCGCCCCGAAGCATCACACCGACTGCCTGGATTACGATGCCGGACACCAGAAACACGACGCCGTTTCGGACCGTCCAGGTGTCGGAACCCACGCGATACAGGGCGATGATCGGGAGACCGACGAAGAGAAGAGTTAGCAGAATGTTGACCGGTATGATCGCTGCGGGTGCGAGTCCAACGAAAGGAAGCCCAAGCCGCAGGATGAACAACAGGGCAAGAACTGCGAAGAAGGCCAGCGTGCCCTTTCCAATCCCGGCTTTAGGTGCTTGCTGCGGCGTAGATTCCATTGGAGCTTGAATTCCGAATAGCCTCGCGGTAAACGGCGACGACCTTGCTCGCGGTGACTTCGGGAGAGTACGCCCTTGCCGTGGCTTGGGCTTCGCGTGACAGCCGGACATAGAGGTCGTCATTTTCCAGGCATGCCGCGATACGATCCGCGATCACTTCGGGGTCGTTGCGGACGAGGAAGCCGTTGACCCCGTCTTCGACCGCTTCTGCCGCACCACCCCCTTGGACGACGACACTGGGCAAGCCGTAAGACATTGCTTCCACGACGACCAAGCCCTGAGTTTCGGTCATCGAGGAGAAGACAAAAAGGTCGGCAGTTGCATAGTACTCGCTGACACGTTCGCGCGGAATGTACCCGGTGAACTCCACACGGTCGCCGATACCTTGGTTTCTGACCTCGGCCTCACAGTCCCGCCGGAAGGGCCCGTCCCCAACGATGATGAGGTGGAGTCGGGGGTCGCCACGCATGGCTAGGCTGGCCGCCTTGATCAGGGTGAGCATGTTCTTCTCTCGCGCGATGCGACCGACGTAGAGGAGAACTTTGGCGTTGGGGTCGATACCAAGGCCGAGGCGAGCCTCACTGCGATCCCGTGGAGCTGGGGGGGAGACCCCGGTCGAGATAACCGTCATGGGAGTCTGAACGGAATGTCTGCGGAGCCATTTCTGGGCAGCCTCGCTTGGTGTAATCACATGATCTACCGAATCGAAATAAAAGTTCGTATGTTTTGCCGTTTTATATCGCACGTACCACTTAGGAAAAAACGGAACATAGTGTACATACTTATCATATAGTGTGTGGTACGTGGCAACGATTGGCAGATCGTGCGACTGTGCCCATCTCAGTCCCACAAAACCGATGGTGAACGGCGTATGGGAGTGAATGACATCGAATGTGTGACGACGGAATTCCCGAAGCATCGGATAAAAGGGGGGAATGGCAAGCGGATAACCCCTCGTCCATGGGGTCTGGAAGGCAGGGAAGCGGTGGATGTTCGGATCCCGGTCTTGATGACGGAAGTGAGACGCCGTAAACAGGTGGACCGAGTGCCCCTGTCGTCGAAGCTCCCTGATCAGTAGATCGATGCTGATGCTGACACCGTTAAGGATCGGCAGAGCACTGTCGGAGAACAGCGCGATCCGAAGGGGCGCGCTCTCCAGCACGTGCTTTATCCTTCTGGGTGCCGGCCGTGCTCTTCGACAAACTTCACGACGCCGCTCAACCGGAAGCGGCGCTGGCCGCCTTTCGTCCGGTGGTGGGTCAACCACTCGCGGTTGGTGTAGCGCCGAACCGTTGCCGGGCAAACGCCGAGCAGGCGGCTAACTTCCTCAAGGGTGAGCTCCGGATCGAGGAGACGTCGGATCAGTTCCTGTCGAGTCTCTTTGAATTCACCGCGGTAGTAGTTTGCGGTAACGGAGTCGTCGAAGAAGCTGCTGAGAAAATCGATGTTCTTGGGCAGATATTGCCAGATCGCCTGGATTTCGGGGTCGATCTGCTTGATCTCAGGAGTGGCCTTTACCCGCCGTGGTCGCGGGGCGCTTAGGTGCCGCTTCTTGAACTTCGTCGCCACCTTGCCCGGACGGTCGAGGAGCGCAGACGCCGACTTCTTGGCATCGTTGGCGCGAAGGTATTCACCAATCGACGGAATGTCGACGACGCCGTCTTTAATTCCGTTTGTGACTCCTGATTCCTTCGCAGTCTCGGCATCCTGGAATGCCTTCTCAATGTATGCAAGTGGATCGAACTTCTGTGAGGACACTAACCCTTTCTCCTACTGTAGCTGCCTGGCAGCAAGGCTGTATTTTACTTCAATGGAACGTGGCATTGCCGCCACAGTAACTAGACGATGAACATGGCATCGCCGAAGCTCAAAAACCGGTAATTCTCGCGTAGCGCCTCCTCGTATGCCGAAAGCAGGTAATTCAGCGGGCAGAACGCCGAAAGCATCACCAAGAGCGAGCTTTTCGGCATGTGAAAATTTGTGACAATAGCATCCACGACTCTCGGCTGAAAGCCTGGCCTGATGTACAGAGTGGTTTCCGTTTCGCCCGATTCGACGTGTTTGGGTCCGGTGGCAAAGGTCTCCAAGGTACGAACCGTTGTCGTACCCACCGCCACCACTCTTCCAGCCGTGCCGTTGATGGCTTGCTGGGCTTCGGGGTCAATGCGGCAGCGTTCGCCGTGCATTCGGTGGTCCTCGATCTGATCCACCTGGATGGGACGAAACGTATCGATGCCGATATCCAGAGAAACTCGGACGATCCCTACCTGCCTTTCTTGGAGCCGTTGCATCACGGCATCATCCAGATGGAGACCGGCCGTAGGTGCAGCCGCGCTGCCCGGTCGGCGACCAAAGACGGTTTGGTACCGGGATTCTAGTTCGAGCGGCTGGCGGATGTAGGGTGGCAAGGGGACTTGGCCGACGTCCTCCCATGGGGTCTCTTGCCTCATCCAGCGAAGCTCCCGATGGCCTTCGGAAAGATCACGCACCACCTCCGCTTCGCCGACGTCGAATCGAATGCGAACGCCCGGTCTTAGGGTGCGGGCCGGCCGGACGAGGGCGACCACATTGCCAGGCGTGGCTGCAGGGCGAATAATGAGTGCCTCGACCTTCCCGCCGGAGGATTTCCATCCGATTAATCTTCGCGCCGTCACCCGTGTCTCGTTGAGGACTACAAGGTCGCCTGGGTCCAGCAGGTCGGGCAGCTCTCGAAACTGTCGGTGACTGACTTCACCCGTTGTCCGATTGAGGACGAGCAAGCGGGAACTGCTTCGGTCGTCCAAGGGCACCTGCGCTATACGGTCTTCGGGCAGGTGGTAATCGTAGTCGCTTAATCGAGCGATCGAATCGCCTCCAGCAGGTCGGTGAGGCGAGCTAATCGGAAACCTTCCGACTTGGTTGATCTGCGGTCGAGATGAAATGCCTTCATACCCACGCCCTTGGCACCCCGATAGTCATCGATAAGGTCGTCACCGACGTGTATGACTTCATCGACCGTCAGGCCAAATCGATCCATCATGATCTGAAAGATCGCTGGATCTGGCTTTTCGACACCTTCCTCTAAGGATGCAATCGCAAACTCGAAATAACCCGCCAGATCGGTTATCGAAATCGCCCGGTGAAGGGTGACGTCCCAGTTGCTGAGGATCGCCAGTCGCAAGCCGGCAGCCCGAAGCGCTTCAAGCGCCGGCAGCACGTCGCAGTAGGGTGAAAAGTGGGTTTGGAACGGTCCGAAAAGCCGCGCGTCGGCGTGCTCAAGAATGTCGGTGAGCCTTCCGTCAGGAATAGAGAGATCCGAAATCCACTCGGCCGTAACCTCTTCCCAGAAGCCTTGGCAGGCCAGTTGGTCCTTCGTCAAATTGAGCCGAAGATAGTCGGGCCAACGGCGCCTTAGGATCGCGTCATAGCGGGATCGAGCGTCTGGGCGGTCGACCTCGAAGCCAAGTTCCTCAACGATGCCAACGGCAAACGCGCTGGGTTGCCAGTCGATCCGGAGGAGGGTCCCGGCGCAGTCCAATGATACGGCTTTGATCTTGCCCAAGGGTCATAAAAAGGGGCTCGGCGAGATTATCGCCAAGCCCCGGGGAGGAACCAGCTTATCGTTCGCTGATCGGGACCCACGCAACGTTATGGGGTCCCTCATAGATGCACTTAGGTCGAATAAGGCGGTTATTGTCAAGCTGCTCGATAGCGTGAGCGCACCAGCCGGAGACACGAGCGATGACGAAGATCGGCGTGTACAGGTCGATGGGAATTCCGAGCAGGTAGTAGGCATAGGCAGCTGGGAAGTCCACGTTCGGAAAAAGTCCCTTCTCCTCAAGCATCACACGCTCAAGGATATCGGCAATGTCTCCCCACTTCGTGTCCCCTTTTCGCCGACCGATTTCCTTGCCAACTTTGGTCATGTACATCGCTCGGCTGTCGCCCTTCTTGTATTCGCGGTGCCCGAAGCCCATGATTTTCTTCTTGTTCGCCAGGGCGTCGCGGATCCAAGCCTCAGCTTTGTCGGGCGAACCGATTTCCTGAAGCATGTACATGGCTTCTTCGTTTGCCCCACCGTGAAGCGGTCCCTTGAGTGTGCCGATGCCAGTAACGATTCCGCTGTACACATCGCTGAGCGTCGCGACAGTCACTCGGCAGGCGAAGGTGCTGGCATTGTAGCCGTGCTCGGCATAGAGCGTCAGCGAGGCGTCCATTACCTTTTCGGTGTACTCGTCGGGTTCCTGGCCGTCGTTCATCAGGTACAGGAAATTGCCAGCGATCGTATGCTCGGGTTTGCCCGGAATAGGCTCTTTACCCTGCCTGATTCGGTGGCCGTTGGCAACCATCGTCCCGGCCTTAGCCAGGATGCGGACTGACTTGCGGACGTTGGCGTCGTGATCAGTCGACGGCGCCGCATAGTCTGGATCAAAGGGGGCATAGACCGCGAAGGCCGTCTTGATGACGTCCATCGGATGAGTCGTCTTCGGGAGCTGTTTAAGGGCGGTGTAAACCTCGTTGGGAACATTGCGTTCCTTTCCAATCACCTCCCGGAAATTCTCGAGCTCGGCGGCGTTAGGCTGCTTCCCGTAAAGCAGCAAGTAAGCTGTCTCTTCGAAGCTGCCGCGCTCAGCGAGGTCATGGACATCGATGCCCCGATAAATCAGGCTGCTGCGGTCACTGTCGATCTCGCTGATCGTCGTAATACCGCCAATGACGCCTTCGAGGCCAGGGCTGTAATTCGGGTAAGTGGTAGCGCTCATGGGAACGAACTCAGTACCCGGCAGTTTACTCGACCGGTTGAGTTCCTCTCATCGTTGTAGCCCTTCCTGGTGACATTAACTTTCAGGGTAGATGCTGTAGGCGTTCCAATCCGGATCGACCTTGAGCCTAAGGCTCGCCATTTGGCCCACATGGTAGGCATCGTGAAGAGCCAAAAAGCCGAGGCCGATGTCGACGGCCTGGGTGTCGTCGAGCTCCAAACAGGCTTCCACAGCTTCCGACCTGAGCTTGTGCATATCGGCGAGCATCGTCGGTCCGTCTGGAGACTCTGAATGGTAGGTGCCCCATTCATGGGTTTCGCCATTTGCCGCCTTCTTTGCCGCGATATAGACCTCTGATAGGTGTTCGACTGTTTCCAGGCCAGTCATAGCATCATCGCTAGTCCGGCCCGTCCAGGCTCCGGGAGGCAACGAGTCGAAGACTTGGCTTAGCTGAAATCCGGCGTCGTCGATGGCCTTGCGCAAGACATCTTTGGCGTTCATCAGAGGGAGTATCGCATACTGCGGGGAATGTCGAGAGCGCGCGAGCTTTGGATTCAGTCCGCCGAGGCTTGGTGCCGATTTGCGGATGCCGATCCACATCGGGTCGGAATGCTCGATGACCGGATGAATGAGCTTTGTGGCCCCGGAAACTCGAAGTGGGCTCTTGACTTGGGTTGCGGTCAGGGCCGCTACTTGTCAAGCCTTAAAGGGCTGGGTTGGAACCCAGTCGGGCTCGACCCCGTGCCCGAATTAGCAACGGTGGCCAAAAGTTACGGAGCGGTAACGATTGGTGCGGGAGAGGGCCTGCCGTTTAAATCGGACACCTTTGACCTTGTGATCAGTTATATCACGCTCGTCGATGTCGAGGGGGTTCGGCATTGTATGCGTGAGATTGGCCGAGTACTGGCGCCGGGCGGATCCGTATTGGTCGCGAATCTCAACGGCTTTGTGACAGCTTCCGATCATGGCTGGCTCCGTGACGAGCTTGGTCGCCAGCTACATATTCCGGTCGATCGGTACTTCGAAGAGCGGGGCATCGAACAGGAATGGAAAGGGATGCGGCTTATAAACTTTCACCGGCCCATGCAGACCTATATCCAGGGGTTTCTTGCGGCCGGTTTGCAACTCGTCCATTTCGAGGAGCCTTCGCCGAATAGCGCTTGTCAGCAACGCTTTCCTGAACTGAACGATAACTTGCGCGTACCTTACTTCCACATCATGAAATGGCACAAGCCGACCCGGATCTAACACCAAAACTCATCGCCATGGCCTACCGCCAGGGGTACTTCCCGATGGCAACCGAAGACGGGGACATCGACTGGTACCTCAGCCATGATCGCGCGATCTTCCCCGTCGAAGGAATCCGCATGTCTCGATCGCTTCGTAGAACCATCGCTCGCGGAACCTTCGAAATTCGTTTCGACACCGAATTTGAGGCAGTCATGCGTGCCTGCCGACGACCAAAGGACAATTGGATCGACGAGCGTTTGATCAGAGTTTATGTCGAGGTCCATCGAGAGGGGTGGGCGCACTCCGTAGAGTGCTTCCAGGCTGGCCGACTTGTCGGCGGCCTCTACGGTGTGAGCATTGGCGCCTGCTTCTGTGCTGAATCCATGTTTCACACTGTGACGGACGCCTCCAAAGTGGCCCTGCATGCCGCTGTTGAGAAATGCCGAGAACTGGGCTTCAGGTTGTTTGACGCCCAGGTGATGAGCCCTCACCTGGCAAGCATGGGGGCCGTCTCCCTTAGCCACGAGGAGTATCTGGTCCGGCTTCGCCGCGCCCTCCGTAAAACCACGGTATGGAGCCGGGATGACCTCCATTTCCGGTATTTGTAGCCGGAACCATGCCAATGCGGTCGCCGAAGATTGACTTGGCCCAAGGAGTGGGTTAAGGGTGCGAGGATGGCACGAAGACAGCTTAAAGTCGTTCGACTGGTAGAGCCGGAATTATGCGTTGAATGTCGGTTTGCCGACATGGCTGAAGTCGAGATGGACGACGGCAAGACGCAGCGGATGGTTTATTGCCGAAGATTAGATTGTGACAATTGGGATTACGGGACCGTCGAGTCGGCAAAACGCGTCGAAGTCGACGGAGATAGCGCGGCATAGACTGCCCAGCTTGGTTCCGCACATTTACGCGAATGCACCGCGGGTTGCGGAACTTTGGCACCGTTCTTGTAAACTTAGAGTCATTGGCGCTCGCTGGACGCCATGGGAGTGATATGTCCATTCGAACGGTATTTCTGACGGGTCTCATTGCCCTTTTATGCGCCTCGGCATCTGCGCAAGTCATTTATTCGAATACGCAGGGCAACCTTTTTAGCTCCAGTGCCTCTCCACGTTATGCGCTGGATGATGTCGAACTATCGGAAGACCATTACTGGGAGATCGATAAGATTAAGGTTGGGTATGTTGTTGCCGGCACGGGGGATGCGGCGGATTTCGACATTCTCGTTCGGTACTGGGATGAGGTGGATTATTTCCCGTTCGGCAGCCTGGTTTCGTTGCCGATCAACCGCGGATTTCTTGGAAGTGCGGTCATTCAAGTTCGTGGGGCAGAAAACGGGATCTACACGACCGATTGGCAAGATATCAAGAACATTAAGACCTTCGACGGCCGCGTCGGCGTCGAGTTCTCATTCTGGAATCCCGGTACAGCCGTCACCCATGGGAACGCCACGCTGACGCAGGCTGAAATGGCCAATTTCAACCGCCGTGCAACTCACCTGTTTGCGGGTGGCCCCGTGGAGATTGGGTCCAGTGCAGATGTCTACTGGCGAGATGCCGATAACAACGGGCAATTCGATCCGAGCGATCAGCGTAATTTCGGGGGCTGGCCGAATTACGCCAACTTCTATCACGCGATCGAAGCAGTCCCTGAGCCAACGACGGTTATGGCCTTGCTAGCTGGTATTGCGTTCAGCTTCAAACGTCCGCGCCATCGGTAATATTGCTTGATTACGTCGCACAATCGCATTCCTCGCAGGCTAGTTTCTTAGTTCTGGCATACAATAGGTCATTCGCGGTTAAGGGCAGACAACGCGCTGCTAAGGCATCGCGGTTGAGTCCCTTCTGACCGTGAGTTTAAGGAAGGAGTTATGCGAAAAATCTCAATGACGGCTCTAGCGTTGGCAGCCGTTTCGGGCAGCCAAGCACAAGAACTCTTTGGCGGAGATCTTGCCATTAAGGCGGAATTCAACGTCAACGAGTCACAAACCTACGAATCACCTGCGCTCGATAAGGCCTATTCCAACATCTCGAATTTTGGTGGACAGGCGATGGCGAACGGGGGTGCAGCCAACCAAAGCGGCAACATCATCACCAAAATGGTTGGGGATGACATCACGGCCCTCGGCGCGTATGCTGGCCAACAGGTCCAGCAGGTCACTTTTTCCGTCTTCAACGGCAATACGTCCGACGTTTCGGTCCGTGCCCGTATCCGGTTCTACCGGAATGACGGAAGCGGTGGGAATCCGGGCACTTACGTGATCGGTTATTCGTTCAACCCGTTGACTTTTGCTGCCGGTAAAGTCACGCTGGTGACGGGCAACCTTGGAACGGGTTCAGGTTTCTTCTTGCCCGGAGGCACATTCTGGGCTGGAATCACCTTCGACAACAATACCGGTGGAACCGGCGCTACCGAAGCGCAGTTGAACAACTTTGGTCAGGGACTCTTCAATCCCCCGACCATCGGCAGCAGCGCCGATGTGGCTTTCATTACCAATGCGGCGGGCTCGTTCGTTGGCAACAACCCTCCGGGAAGCCAGTTCAACTTTGGCGGGAATCCGATCGCTAATTTCGGCTGGGAATTCCAAGCCGTGCCTGAGCCGGCAACCATGGCCGCTCTCGGCCTCGGTCTCGCCGCGCTCGCTCGAAAGCGACGCAATCGCTAGGACCGGTTAGTTACTGTCGGCGGGAGGGCTCCGAGTCCTCCCGTCGTCCATTTGTAACCTCTTCAAAAGCCTCGATGACCATTGCTGAAGTGATGGATCGAATGCCGACCGGCCCTTGAAGGGCCCGGTATGTTGGCACGGCGTGGCCCCATTTTGCAGGTGAGTTGGGACCGAACGCCACAACAGTCGGGGTTCCCAGGGCGGCAGATACGTGCATCAGGCCAGTGTCGCTGCCGATGACCGCGCAAAGGCCGGCCATGGACCGCATGGTTTGACGGAGGTCTGGGCTGCTGATGGTGTCCTTCACAAGGCCACCGGACATACGGGAAAACTCCTGCATCTGGTCGGCCTCATCGGGGCCCCCCAGCAGCCCAAGGTCCAACCCCCTCGACGCGAGCTCGGCCGCAACCTTGGCGAGCGTGGTGAACGGCAACCGCTTGGAGGCATAACGGGCTCCCGGCTGGATGCCGACCATCGTGGGACGTTGCACCGGGCCTTCGGAGGGAAGCAAATGAAGCTTCGGCTGGGCCGGTCGGTTGCCCTGTCCAATCAGGTCGAGATAGCAGGCGGCTTCGCTGCGGTCGGCACGGTAAGTGATCCTGGTCGTGAGGAGAGCGCTCCTCGCCTCCGTCGCATGTCCGATCCGCTCCGGTATCTTTGCGAGCCGGGCAGCGAGCGCTGAGCGGAAGCTGCGGTTGACAAGAAGAACGCGCCGAAACTGCTCCCCCCGCAACCACCGCACCGCTTCTCGAAGGCCACCGAGCCCCTTGACCTTGAATCCTGGACCAAAGTCCAGATGATCACTCCTGTCGGCAAAGACTGATCGAACCACGTTGCCCGCGATAACTACGGGTCGAGACTCCTCGGCGAGGGCGTCGATGAGTGGAAGGGCCATTACAGCATCGCCGATGAATTGTGGCTTTAGCCAGACGAGGACTCGGTCAGATTTCAAGGCAATTCAGGAGGGACGCGAGCGGAATCTCCGCTACTTCTCGACCTTCGCCAGGCTCGAGCACGCAGACGTTGGCTGCGGGTGGGGCCCAGAGCCGATGGATTCCGTGTCGGAACAGTCCTGCAGTAGGGGTTGAGGTCGACGCGGCAAGGTGGAGGATTCCGTTGTCGAGGGTGATGATTTGCTTTGCTTGGGCGATCGCTCCAACGACCTCAGGCAGGCGGTAGCGTCCTCGGAGGTCAGCGACACCCATATCAACCAGACGGTCTTCTATCTCGATGCCCTGATAAAGTCCGGCCTGGATTTTCCGAGGTGCGCCCAGCAGGCCAATGGAATACCGGGGCAAGAGGTGTTCAACCAATGCTTCCCAGGCTTTGTCGGCCCATGCCTTTGACGCCAGACTGGCCGAGCATGAAATCAGAACGTCCGTCCCCGGCGACTCGGGTAGCTTCATCGGGAGGTCGTAGGGGGGAATATTGCCGTCGAGATATGAGCAGCGCGCGAAGATTTCGGCGATAAAGGGCGAATGCAGGAACGGGTAGCGCTCGCACAGGTCGGCCGCGATCCAACCCTTGTCCCGCCAAAGATCACCCCGACGATCGTCGGGGTATTCGAGATCGCCCCGCCCACCTTGCCCGACGCACGGCCCGCAGAGGTGTCCGCTCCCAGCGAGCGCTCCGGCAACGACCTTTGACATTGCCGTACTCTCAAGATTGATGACAAGATCAAAGGGTTCCGATGCGGCGAGGTGTTTGACCGCCTCAGTCGGTTCTGACCCATGCAGCAGCCAGTAAGAGTCCATCAGCTCCGAAGCCTCCAGAAACTCTTGCGCTCGCGACCCCGACACTGCCTGCAGGTGCGATGGCTGGAGCTCGCGACGAACCATGGCCAAGATGGAGGTCTGAATGGCGTAGTTGCCAAGCGCGTCGTTCGCTATGACCGCCACCCGGGGATTGGGCGGCAACCCGGAGCCGGCGTAGCGCTGCACGACCAGAGTTTAGCCGCGCCGGTAGGATAGGGACCAATGGCGCTCGTCGGGATCGACGCTGGAGGAAGCAAAACACGCCTGGTGGCGGTGGATACGGCCTCGAATTCGGTTACGGCCGAAAGAATGCTCGGCCCCGGGAACTGGGCCACTTCCGCTAGCGGCGGTTGGCGATCGCTTATCGGTGAAATCCTGGCCGATATCGACATTGATGCGGCGGTGATCTGTGCGGCAGGGATCGTTTCGCCTCAAGACCGTGCGACGGCGACGCAAGTTGTCAAAGAGCTCCTTCCGACCGCCTGGGTGCGCGTGACGGCCGACTTTGTTGCCCCTCTCGGCATGGTTCCGCTGAACACGGTCGTGGTCATCGCCGGTACCGGCTCGGCGGTGGTCCGAGCAACCAACGACGGGATCGTCAAACTCGGCGGCAACGGATATCTGCTCGGAGACGAAGGCTCACTGGTCGACATAGGAAAGCGTGCGATCCGGTCGTACATCTCGGGGAGAGGAGAGGGCGTCAGCGAAATCTTTGGTGGGATGACGCCGGCCGAGGCTATTGCCGCCACCTATCAAGGAGACAACCCGGTCGAGTTTCTCGCCCAGGTAGGGAAGCGAGCGGTGGCCAGTTTTCCAAAGTCTCGCCAAGTCATTGAAGACGCGATGGCGGATCTTGCCGAAATCACCGCCCGGCTCGAGCCGAGCGAGCGCGTAATGCTCACCGGGGGCCTTTGGAGGCTGCAGCCAGAGCTCGTCCACGTTTTCCAGAAGGGCCTTTCCCATTGCGGCTACCCTGGCGTGTCCTGCGAGGTGCTCGATGATGAGCCCGTGATGGGTGCGGTAAAACTGGCGAGGCTACTCTTCGATGAGCACGGAAGCCCGAAATCCCCGCTCCTACAGCCTTGATCGTATGTCCGCGCGCGAAATCGTGCGGCTCATGAACGAGGAAGAAGCCATCGTCATGCGTGCGATGCAAGGGGCCGAAGCTGCGATCGCCGCCGCGGCGGAGCGCGTCGCCGAGACATTCCGCTACGGCGGTCGCGTGGTCTACGTCGGCGCGGGAACGAGCGGTCGCGTGGCCGCTGCAGATGCTGCAGAAATGCAGCCGACGTTCAGCATTGAGCCTGGCCGCTTTATCACGCTCATCGCGGGGGGACCGCATGCGGCGAGCGAGAGTATAGAGGGCGCCGAGGATGAGGAGTACGAGGCCATCGCCAGCGTCAATGGTCTGGATCTTTCCCGAAAGGACGCGGTAATCGGCCTAAGCGCAAGTGGGAGGACCCCCTATGTCGTGGCCGCGGTCAAGCACGCTGCCGCCAAGGGAATCTGGACCTGCGGTATTGCAAACGTCAAGGGTACGCCCCTTATGGCGGTTAGTGAGCATACGATCCTCATCGAAACCGGACCCGAGGTGCTGACCGGTTCAACTCGACTGAAGGCCGGCACTGCCCAAAAGATGGTACTGAACCGAATCAGCACCACCGCAATGGTGCTTTGCGGCAAGGTGATCGAGAACTTGATGATCGATGTTCACCCCAAGAATCAGAAGCTGAAGGATCGCTGCATCAATATCCTGAGAGAATTAACCAGCGTGACTCAGGAGGAGGCCCGTCAGCTCTTGGAGTCGCATGGCTACAATATCCGGAGCGTGCTGGCCCTCCTGCATGACCGCGAGAAGCCGCGTGCTGATGCTCATTCTGCCCAAAAGCAGCTTCCCTGATCGATCGCAAAGCCGCGATATCGCGCTTCGAACACGTGCCGTCCGGCAACGAATGCCATATCGTCAAAGCCTGGAAGCTCGTACGCGTAACAGCCGTTTAGCTCATGGAATGCCCGCTGAGCCTCGTAAGCCGCAACGAGACGCATGCGGATGGGGTGAGAATCGGACACCGCTGCGGAGTCTCCGGTCTTGAGGAATACCCATTCTCCCCAGTTCCATGGCCGGTGCATGTCGATAACTCCCTGTGGCGACCAGACCCAATTGGATTCCGGCCGACCAGGCACCTTGCTATAGCCGCTGGGTGATTGCTCAAGCTCCCACTGCACACGGCTGAAATTGACCTTCCATCGGTCACCATCGTTTGGGGGGCAGGCGGTGCCGGCGAGCTCAGCGAGTCCGAACCACGGCAAATCTATCCAAACTCGCCAACCGCTATCGACGTCGGACGGATCGTTCAGACTTCCGAGCAGTTCGACCCGGGTTTCCAGCCCCTTGAGGTCGTATCCGGTCAGGGCCGGGCCACCCGCTCGATACGGCTTCACCAGCAGCAAATCCCATACGGTATTCAGCGCGTTGACTTCGACCTCGAGGTAATTGCAGTGGTCGCCATCGGGATCGAGAAACAGCTCAAAGTCGTTGTCCTGGAAGATCACGCTATCGCGGTCCGAGAGCGTTGCCCAAAGGTGGGGTTCGTCCAGTTCGGCGAAGACGTGCAACCCCCAGGGGCTCCAGAGTCCCTTAAAGCGAGTCCGATACCGGGGCGTCGCAAGCGTGGAAATGTCGACGAAGTCTTCCGACCAGTCGGCTGTCACCCAATCTTCAGCAAGAGGACGGGCATTGCACCAGTGGCAGCCATAGACGCGCGGCACGGCGAACTATAGCCCATCGTGGCCTCGCGGTACAGTGTATTGGCTTCATGAGCATCCCAATCGAGGAACTCACCCCCCGCCAAATTGTCGCCGAGCTGGATAGGTATATCGTCGGCCAAGATGCGACCAAGAAAGCGGTTGCGGTGGCCCTTCGCAACCGATACCGCCGTCAGCAGCTTCCTCCCGCCGAACGGGATGACATCGTCCCCAAGAACATCCTGATGATCGGGCCGACCGGCGTGGGGAAGACCGAAATCGCACGGCGATTGGCCCAGCTGGCGAAGGCGCCCTTCATCAAGGTCGAGGCGACGAAGTTCACCGAAGTCGGATACGTGGGTCGCGATGTCGAATCCATGATCCGTGACTTGGTCGCCGGTGCGGTCCGACTAGTGGAACAGGAGCGAATGGACGCCGCTCGACCGGCGGCAGAGAGGCAGGCCCTCGATAGGTTGGTCGAGCTTCTCGAGGAGTCCCGACCAAAGAAAAGGAAAAAGCGCAAGACTCCGGCCGAGCTTGACAACCCAATTGTGCGGCAAGCCTTCGAAATGTTCGGCAAGGCGATGCACGATGAATACCCCGATTCGGACTCCACCTCTGAAGATACCGAGGACGAGTCTCCCGCGGAGCGAAAGAAGCGAAAGGCCGCCCTTCGAAGACAGATCGTCAGTGGGAAGCTAGACGACCGCGAGGTCGAGGTGGAGATCGACGAGCCGGGCGGCAATCCATTCGTCCAAGTCTTCACACCCCAAGGGCTCGAGGAGATGGGATTGGATCTGATCAACCAGGCAGGTTCGATGTCCGGAAGGCGCTCATACCGCACGATGAAGGTGTCGGAAGCGCTTGAAATCCTGGTGGACCAGGAGGCCAGGAAGCTCATCGACACCGGGAGCGTCCACCGCGAGGCTGTGCATCGGACCGAACAGACCGGCATCATTTTTTTGGACGAGATCGACAAAGTTGCGGCAAAGACCGGAGGGGCAGGGCCAGACGTCTCTCGGGAAGGCGTGCAACGAGATCTGTTGCCAATCATCGAAGGTTCCACCGTCGCAACCAAGTTTGGGCCTGTCAAGACCGACCATATCCTCTTCATTGCCGCCGGCGCCTTTCACATGTCCAAGCCAAGCGATTTGATTCCCGAACTCCAGGGCAGATTGCCCATCCGGGTGGAACTGGACAATCTAAGCGAGGCCGACTTCAGGAAGATCCTCCATCAGCCGAAGAACGCGTTGTCGAAGCAATACGTGCAGCTCCTGGCCGTAGACGGAGTTGATTTGGAGTTCAAACCTGCCGCTCTTGATGAAATCGCGAAGATCGCGGCGGAGGTCAATCTCAAGGTTGAGAACATTGGCGCCCGCCGACTTCATACGGTAATGGAAAAGTTGCTTTCGAATCTGCTGTTCGAGGCCCCAGACGCGAGTCGTCGGAAGGTTGTGGTGGATGTGGAATTCGTGCAGACTCAGCTTGCCGAACTGGCCCAAGACGCGGACCTAAGCCGCTACATTCTTTAGTCTCGGGCGGCGAGCCAGTCTTCGTAACGGATCCTCTTGCCGGTCTCCAAATGGCTCTTAAGCGACTCAAGAGCCCAGGACCAGCCCTTTTTCATGCTTTCGCAACCATCAGGCCCAGGAAGCTTGTCGTGGGTGATTAGCACGGCGGTTTTCCCATTTTCCTTGTCAATAAACTGGATCGTGACAAGGGAGCCTGGGCAATGCTCGGCGTTTTCCCAAGTGAATTCCAACCGGCCCACTTCGCCTTGGCTATTGCGAACTGGACCGATCGGAATGATCTTCCGATACACGCCCGTGTCCTTGTCGTCGTTGGCATACTGGCCGCCAACCTGGAGATCAATCCTTGTTCCGGAGGAGAACCAACTGTCCATTCCGTCGGCGGTCGTCCACGCGGCAAAGACTTCTTCCGGGGTGGCTTGGATAGTCCTGGATACGTTGACGCAGAAGCTTCCATCACTTCGCTGTCCGGGCAATCGCAGGCCTGTCTCCTGCTCAAACCAGACGGTCAGATTCTGTGCCCACCAGGGATCGACGCCATGATCCGATTCGAGGTGGTTTGCCGCTGCCTTGTGCCCGTTCTTGGCGACATCGAAGGACGTCAGGACGTGGCGCCAGTGCTCCAAAGGATGCCCCGTTGCCGCCTCAACCGCTCCCGGCGAGACGGACTCGCCGGTTCGACGTACCTGGTCTTTTGATGGGCTTGCCATGAGCTAGTCCTTGCTGGCCCCTTCTTTGATCCAGGTTTCGATCGTGGCGATGTCGGCCTCTGGTAGCGGCGACCGGTCCTTGGGCATGCGGGGCTGCGACCGACCAGTGATGTACGAAACGATCGAACTGGAAGCTGGGTCGCCCTTGATCACGCCCTTCATCGATGACTCATACGAAGCGAGGTTTAGGCCGCCTTGACTGCGTTGCGCGGAGTGGCACGGCATACAGGAGCGGCTGAAGATGGCAGACACCGCCGCCCATGTGGCATTCGATTTTGAGGCCTCAACCTTCGTGGCACCCGCCGGAGGGACAAACGTAAAGGTGCTGCTGGGTGGCGGAGAATCGTGGAGCTTTAGCTCCGTGGCGAGAACGATGATGTTCTGCCCATTGTCCTGCAGCGTGTAACCGCGGGCCACGCCAGTTGCCTCGTCGACCAGAAGCGAGGCCGGGGTGCCGTCCTTTCGGCCGAGCTCCCATTCCATGAGATTGAGGCCCTTGATCACTCGCTTTTTGCCTTTCTTGGCTGCCAGCACATCGACAAACGGCGTCTTAGCCCAGAGGGCTGAAAATCCCCAAAGCTCTGCGCCGTCAAGAACCTTGGTTAGGGAATCGGAAGGCAAGGCAGACTCCGAATAGGTCTTGTCTTTCGCCCGAAACTCGGTTAGTTTGGTGCCGTCGCTAACGAGACTTCGTCCCGGCAAGTCGATCCACACCCGACTGGGCTTCTCGAACCGCAGCACCCACTCGCTTGCTGGTTGGCCGGTCGGCATCACGGTCAGGGTCGCCTCGACCCAGCTGGCCTTTGAAAGCTTTGCATTATGGTCTGCGAGCACCTTTGGAATTTCAGCGGAACCCAATCCAAAGACAGCAACGATAACGGCGCCAAGCCACAAGCCCTTCATAGCGTCGAAACTACCCGAAACTGATGACGGAAAAATAGGGGCGGTATCGGTTATGCTGAGCGATCATGGCTCAGAAGTTGTCTCGACGCGATCTGCTCAAGGCTTCCGCCGCGGCAGCGGTTGCGCCCGTTATCGTCCATGCGACTCCAAAGCAGGATAAGGTCCGGTTTGGCGTCATTGGCGTTCGTGGCCGGGGAGGCAGCAATCTAGACTCCGCCGCTCAATACGGAAAGGTCGTCGCGCTCTGTGACGTCGATGCGACGTTTCGTGGCGAGGCGCTTGCCGCCCACCCCGACGCCGCGACGTTCGAGGATTTCCGTCAGATGCTGGATGCTATGCACCGGCAGATCGACGCGGTTGTGGTGAGCACGCCCGACCATACCCATGCGGTAGCAGCGGCGATGGCGATGAAGTACGGGCTCCACGTGTATTGCGAGAAGCCGATGACCCGCACGATTTCCGAAGCGCGGAGATTGGCTCAGCTGGCCAAAGACAAGAAGGTCGCGACCCAAATGGGCAATCAGGGCACTTCGCTGCCGAGCTTGCGCCAAGCCGCCGAACACATTCGCAGAGGCACCTTCGGTGCCGTCAAGGAAGTTCACTGTTGGACGGATCGCTCAGGTGGATGGTGGCCCCAGGGCGTCGACCGACCACAGCCCGCGCCCACGCCGCGGACAGTCGACTTCAACCTGTGGCTTGGACCCTCACCGGATCGGCCCTATGCTCAGGGGTACCACCCGTTTGCGTGGCGCGGCTGGTGGGACTTTGGCAGCGGCGCTCTTGGCGATATCGGATGCCACTGCATGAACCTGCCGTTCGCGGCTCTGGACTTGCGCGATCCAATCGCCGTTCAAGCTCAAACGAGCGGACACAACCGGGATAGTTTTCCCTCATGGTCGATCGTTACATACGAGTTTGGGCAGCGCGGCAAGAGAGCCCCGTTAAAGCTGGTGTGGTACGACGGCGGCAAGGTTCCCTCGCAGGATATCGCACCGACCCTCAAGTATCCGCCCAACGGCTGCCTGATCGTTTGCGAACAGGCGGTCCTCTATGCCGCAGCCGAATATGCCGGAAGCGTGGAAGTTATCGGGCAGGGTCCGCTGCCGGAGATCGAAGTTGACATTTCGCCTGGCCACTTCGCCGAATGGGTGAGGGCAATCCAAGGCGGCAAGCCGTCGATGGCGAACTTCCCGAACTACGCCGGCCCTCTGACGGAGACGGTTCTCCTCGGAAACCTCGCCGTTTGGGCAGATGGCCCACGAGTCGAATGGGATGCTCGGAGGATGTCGGTGAAGGGAAGCAACGAGTTCGACAAGCTGATTCGACCCGACCGGCGACCAGGATGGGATTTATAGGCTCTCGACAAAGCCTTTCACTTCGGAATAGCTCGGCATGGATGGCTGTGCGCCCCGGCGGGTGACGCTGAGGCTCGCAGCCATCATGGCGATCTCGCAAACACCGAGCTTGTCGTCGGATTGGTTCCATAGTGCGGCAACAACCCCGCAGAAGCAATCCCCGGCGCCAGTGGAATCCACTGCGTCCACGTCTGGCGCCTGCATAGCCAGCTTCTCTTCGTTTGGGAGGTGAAGCTCGAAGCCTTCCTTGCCGCGGGTAACGATAGTGGTCCCTCGGTACCCCCGCTCACTCGCGACAGACCAAAGCCGCCCTGCTTCGGACTCGTTGGGAACCGCCACATCGACAGCCGACCAATTGAGGCCTTCAAAGTTGGTGATCGGCGCGGGATTCAGGATCGTCGTCATTCCCGCGTCCTTGGCCCTGGCAAGGCAGAGATTCACAGCTTCGGTGGGGATCTCCAGTTGGACCAGCATGGCCGTTGCGCCGCCTCTGGCAAGGTTCTCGATCGGAATGCGGCTTGCGTCGATCGTGTGGTTTGCGCCGGGAACGACGACGATCTGGTTCTGGCCGCTCGAATCGACCAGGATTACCGCGGTTCCTGTGGGCCGATCGGAGGCGACCTGGATGTGGGCGATATTGGCTCCTGATTCAAGCAAGCTCCGCCGCAAAAGATCGGCGTGGGCATCAGCCCCAAGGCAGCCGACAAAGGTCGCGTCCGCCCCAAACCTGGCCGCAGCGACTGCCTGGTTGGCGCCTTTGCCGCCGGGATGGACCTCGAACCCGAGGCCGATCACGGTTTCTCCTGCACAAGGGAAGCGTTCGACTCGCGCCACCAAGTCTGCATTCGCGCTGCCGACCACCAGCACGTTTCCAGCGCGGAACTCAGTCATTCCGCGGACCCTTCAAGCTCCTCGACCAGCCGCTCGACTCGTTGCCGAACTTGGTCGCGGATCTTCCTGACAGTCTCGATGGGCTGCCCGGACGGATCGTCGATGCCCCAATCCTCTGCCATGAGGAAGCGGACCGGGCACCGGTCGGCTTCGACACCGCACCCCATCCCTATCGTTCGATCCGCCCAGGATACGATCTCGGCCGTAATCGATTTTGGGCTCTGGCCAATCATTGGAATCCCGATCTCATCCATCACCTGTACGACAGTTGGGTTGAGCGAGCCGGCACCTTCGGTGCCGGCTGACTTGGCCCTTGCCGCGAGACCTCGTTCCTCGGCAGCACGATTTAGAAACGCCTCTGCCATTTGCGACCTGCCCGCATTGTGGACGCAGACGAAGAGGATCGTTGTCATGCCGGCTTTACAGCTCGAATGAAGGCGCTCATGATCTTCCCGTCCAGGGCCTGCCGCTCATTTGGCGTGAGGCTGCCAATTCCGTGTTCGCTCCAAGTCCCCTCCAGATCGGAGAATCGGTAGCGCCGAGTGGGCTCGATGTCGATGTCCGCAAATCCGGCCTTTTCTAGACCCTGGCGATACTCGTCTCTGTCGAGCGCGCCGGCGACACACCCGACGTACATCTCCATGTCTCTTCGTACCGCATCGGGCAACGGTCCATCGACTACGACATCGGAGACAGCGAAGCGACCCCCGGGCCGAAGCACTCTGAAGGCCTCCTTTAGCACTTGGCTCTTGTCGGCGGACAGGTTGATCACACAGTTGCTGATGATCACGTCGATCGACTCATCGGGCAGCGGAATCTGCTCGATATGTCCTTTGAGAAACGTAACGTTTGACGCTCCCGCTTCCTGTCTATTCTTCTCGGCGAGGGCGAGCATCCCGTCGGTCATATCCAGGCCATAGGCGAACCCTGTCGGGCCGACCCGTTTCGCTGATAGAAGCACGTCGATGCCGCCCCCACTGCCAAGGTCGAGTACGATCTCTCCCTCGCGAAGTTCGGTTAATGCGGTCGGGTTGCCGCAGCCTAGAGATGCCAGAATCGCTGCCTCCGGAACCTCGCTTGCCTCTGTATCGGAATACAGGTTCGATGTAATGGGGTCCACGGTATTGGTACAACATCCCTCTGACTTGGGCTCGTTTCCGCCGCAGCAAGGCTCTTCGCCAGAGCCGCAACAGGCGGCCGTTCCCGAAGTCATGACATGCAGTGCTGCCTCGCCATACTTCCGGCGCACCAATTCTCGAATGTCGTCTCGATCTAGCAGGTTGGTATCGTTCATTTTTTTGTTCCTTGGCAGCACGATTCGCTGCCGCTATATGCCGCTTGAAAGTAACCGGCCAAGCCCTTGAGGCCGTCCGGGTCGATGCCGCAGATCATCTGCTGGCCACGTTTCTCCATTCGGATCAGACCCGCTTCGCGGAGTTCCTTGAGGTGGAAACTGATGGTAGAAGTTGCTCGGTCGATGCCCGTGATGTGGCAGCAAACCTGCCCGACCGAAGGGCCGGACGCGGGGCTGACACTTCCAGAATCGTCGATGCCTACTTCGCAGTCCCGACATTGAAGCAGGAACTCGAAGATTCGAACCCGGGTCGGATCGCCGAGCGCTTTGCACATTCTCGCCAGCCGAGTGGAGTCCATACAAAGACTATACCACGATATTTCGAGAAATCTCGAAAAATATACGATCCGTTCTCACTCCACATATAATGGCGGTATGAGGCGGGTGGAAGCATCCCATCTGTTGCGTCGGTTCGGGTTAGGCGCAAGCCGGTCGGAGATCAACGCTCTGGAGCCCCTTTCGGATGAGGCTGCGATCGATCGGGTCCTCAACTTCACCAATGCTGACGACTTCGTTATTCACCCATTTGAGCTGATTTGGGATCGGAACGACCAGTTCAATAGTCAACCGAGCCGGGTGTCTGCCTGGTGGTTCCTACAGATGGTCTTGACGGGCAAGCCTGCGGTCGAGAAGCTCACGGTGTTCTGGCACGACCATTTCGCGACGAGCGCCTCAAAGGTGCAGGCCGGATTGGTCATGCTGAACCATATCCAAACGCTAAGGCGCATGGGGCCTGGCCGCTTTCGAGACCTGCTCGGCGCCGTCGCGGTGGATCCGGCAATGCTGGTGTGGCTAGATGGCCAGCTCAGCATCAAAGGAAGCCCGAACGAGAACTTTGCTCGCGAGCTCTTCGAGCTTTTCACTCTTGGAATCGGCCACTACACCGAGCAGGACATCAAGGAAGCTGCCCGAGCCTGCACCGGTTGGAATCTCAGGAGCGTGGCGCTGGGTGGGAACGCCCCCGGGCGGCTGCGGCAACTGGTGCGAGCAGCTCCGGACCTCGATCCCCTTGTTTATTCGAGCTATACACCGGGATTGCTGGATGCAGGCACCAAGACCATCCTTGGCAAGACGGGCAGGTTCGACCTGAACGGGCTGCTCGACATCGCCTCCGATCATGCCCAGACGGCTCGTCACATCGGAGCCAAGCTGTGGGAGTTTTACGTTTATCCGGACCCTGAGGCCAAGATCGTGGACCGGGTTGCGAAGGAATGGCGAAGCTCCGATGGTGATAGCTTGAAGGTCCTTCGGTGGATGGCAAAAACCGATGAATTCTGGTCGAAAAGAGCTCGGCGCGCGATTGTGAAGTCACCGGTTGACTTCGTTATTCCGTTGCTTCGGCAATTCGAAATGCGAGAGCAATTGCTGGCCCTCCGTGCCAAAGACGCCGAGCCGGAGGTTCCGCTTGCCCAGCCACTTCGAAACCTCGCAACCGGTGGACTCACCGCGATGAACAAGATGGGGATGCTGTTGCTCTATCCTCCGGATGTCGATGGATGGAGCTGGGGGACGAACTGGATCACCTCAGCAACAGTGATCGATCGCATACGATTCATGGACGGCCTGGCGGCCAACGCTGCTGGCGGAGCAGCGGCGCTGGTCAAGGCGCTGCAAGACATCGGTGCGACGCAAAGCAACGAAGCGGTCGCCGAGGGAATTCTAAGTGTTTTCGACGCGGAACCGGCCATCGAGGGGACAGGAATCTTGGCTGAGGCGTTTGGCAAACGTGGTGGCGTGGGCCTGCTGACCGATCCCCGGCGTGCCTCCCCAGCCTTCCGCGACGTGATGCGGCTTATCGGCTCGATGCCAAGCTTCCAGTTCTGCTGACGACGTCCAAGGACTCTCGCAGAATAGCGATCATGCGCTCCTGCGTTTCATGGTCCTTTACGGCGATTCTGATGGCGCACATCGCGGGAAGGCTTCGCAGATAGAGCCCGTTCAGCTGGCAGTGATCGAGAAGTCGCTGCTGATCGATCGTAGGCACCCAGACCACCCAGTTGCCCACGGACTCGACTACTTTGCCGAGTGGGTCCAGTTTTGATATCGCTGCTGCCAAGGCGGCACGAAGTGTTCGTGTCGCGTCATAACACTTTTGATAATATTGGGGCTCGTCGAGTGCACGGATAGCCGCGATCTGTGCCGGAAGCCCCACTAACCAAGGCGGCGACCATTTCCTGATCGTAGAGATTAGACCGGTATTGGCAACCAGGTAGCCGGCCCTGGCGCCGCTGAGGGCGAGAGATTTCGAAAGGGACTTGCAAACGATGGCATTCGCGGTTTCGCAGGCTGTAGCTTCGAGCGATTCCTCGCCCTCGATGTAGTCGATATAGGCCTCGTCAATCCAGCACGTGGTTCTTGGTGGCAAGCGCTCTAAGAACGCCTTAAGGTTCGACGCCGGAATGTGTCGGCCGGTCGGGTTGTTCGGGTTGACGATCACGATGAAGTCATATCCGCTGGTTGCAGCGCCAATCAACTTGTCGAGGTCGACGAGGTAACAATCGGAAGGTAGGAGGGGAAAGGTATCGACGGAGCATCGCATCACGTTGCGGCAAAAGTGCGCGTACTCGCCATACATCGGATCCAGAAGAAGGACGCGCGAGGAGGGCGCCAACAGGTGAGGAAGTGTTCGATAGATCAGGTCCGAAGAGCCAGCGCCTACTGCAATGGAACATTCGGGAATGCTGCGGGCTTTCGAAATGGCTCGGACCAAACCTTCGGCGTGAGTGGGAGGAGCCGTCTTCAAGGACCAGGACAGGTGATCTCGTAGCGCCTTAACCACACCCGGAGCTGGAGGGAACCAGGCATCCAAGACGTCAGCAGCTATGACCTCGTGGCAGCGCTCCAGGCTTTGGAGATCGTCGCCGATGGCTTGAAAAGCAGCACCACCGTGATAGCAGGTTTCCGTCCTTGATAACGACTGGCTCATTTTCTTAGCCGTTACGATTGCAGATCGGTGGTCGTTGCCAACCCAGGTTCGATCGGCCCGGAACTACCCATATCGGGCAACCCGGTGGAAACCGGACCTAAACCCGCCGGCTCTCGTCTCGCCAAACGCCCCACACGTTGGCCTCGTCCCACTCTTCGGTCGGTTCATTGCCGGCGTTGCGCAAACCAACCAGGATGCAGGCGAAGTGATAGCCGTCGTGCCAGAGCATGTGCTGCAGGAAGTAGATGGCATCGTCGTATGCACCGGCTTGGCCGTTGCCCGCCCTCTCCTTAACGGCGTCGTGGACCGCCTGACCACTGATTTCAAGTTGCCGACGGATTTCAGCCAGATCGTCGATTGGAATCCACGTGTCGCCTTCCTGTGAGTAGACGTCTCCGAGCTTCGCCTGCTCATCCTTGGACACCTGGCCTAGCCAGTAGTGCCGGACTTCGTGGATGTGGCACAGGTGCTCCTTGATGGAGAAGCTGTCTTCACTGGATTTGACCTCCTTGTTGCCATCGGTGACCAGCGAGGTGATATTGGCGAGGATTCGACGATTTCGATTCCACGAGTCGAGTAGAAGGGTGAGGATTGGGTCCATGTTTGCTACCTTGCGTCGACTTATAGTACACGAAAGATCGTCAAAAGGGTAGCCAAATGTCTATGGTTGATTGCTACTTCACCCGCGCCAGCATCAGGCCGTCACCCACGGTAAGAAGCGCCGCATCCACGCGTGGGTCGGATGCGATGGCCAGGCCCACCTGTCGGAGGGCGACCGTGTCCGCATCGTCGATTGCAAGGTCGGCGACTTTTCCGTCCCAGAGCAGGTTGTCGAGAACGATCAGGCCGCCAGATCGTATCAGCTTGAGACATCGCTCGTAATATGCGTGGTAGTTCTCTTTGTCGGCGTCGATGAAGGCCATGTCGAAGCTCTCCGCCTCCAGGCCGGCCAGCGTTTCGAGGGCAGGTGCGATGCGGAGGTCGATGCGGTCCGCGACGCCGGCTTCCACCCAATAAGACTGCCCAATTGCCGTCCATTCTTCGATGACGTCGCAGGCGACCAGTCTGCCGTCGGGCGGCAGGGCCATCGCCATCTTGAGGGTCGCATATCCGGTGAAGACCCCGATCTCGACAATGCGTTTGGCACCCACCAACTTGACCAGGAGCGCCAGCACGGCGCCAACTTCGGGCGAGCTGGCCATGGCCGATCGCTCCAGTCGCATCGTTTCGTCGTATAGCCGACGCTCGACCTCGGTTGACTTCACGAGGTTGGCATCGATGTACCGCTCGACGGCTTCCGGCAAGAGAGACCTACCCATTGACCCTCAGTATAGGCGGCGACTTCCTAGTTGTCTTCGGTCTCGTGCCCGAAGACTTCCCGTACAGAGTAGATCTGGCCGGTGTGGTAGGCGACGTGGAAACCCATGTATTGCAGCACCATGCCCCACGTGGCTTTATCGCTGCCGTTCGCGAGCATGTGGCTTTCGGGGTTGAGGTTTTCTACGATCGACTTGGCTTCACCATGGACCGTGGTCAACTCTCGCAGCACGTCGGCAGTTGTTAGTTCCAGCCGTACCGGAGCGTTCACGATAGCTGTGTAATACGAGAACGCTCGATCGACCAGCGGGCTCTGTATCGGTATGTTCTCGCGTCCGACATCACCAGACGAGGGTTTGGTGGCCAGCGCCGCTTCGCCAAAGGCAATGTGGCCGGCGAGTTCTCCGACGCTGAGCAATCTCGGATGCGCCCGCAACCAGAGGTCGCTGTCACTGAGGCCGCCCATCGCAATAGCGAGTTCGCGGTGCGCCTCGTCCCAAGCTCGCACAAGGTGCTCCAGGTGTAGCATGGGACCATTCTATCCCCAAGCTAGACGCATGTCTGTCGGTGCGGCGAGGGCGTTTCTCGATGTGCGCGACATCGCTTTGGGAACCAAACGCCATGGCATCGCGTAGGCTCCACGATGAAGTTTGCCGTTTGCATGACCGCCGCTTTCCTAGCGGCCCTCTCTTGGGCCGATGACGTCGACGATTTGATTCGGAAAGAAATGGACGCTCGCCGCATCCCTGGGATGTCCGTGCTGATCACAAAAGACGATAAGCTGATCAAGCGGGCTGCCTATGGCAAAGCCGACCTCGAGCTTGATGTGCCGATGACGGTGCACCATGTCATGGAGAGCGGGTCAATCGGCAAGACCTTTACCGCAACCGTCATTTTTCAGCTCATCGAAGAAGGGAAGCTGAACCTGAGCGATACGCTCGGCAAGAGGCTTAAGGATTGCCCCGAGCCGTGGAAGGATCTCACTCTGCAGATGCTTCTAAGTCATTCCAGCGGATTGCCGGACTATGCAGGCGTTCCTGGGCTGGGCCTGATCGAAAAGTGGGAGAAGGCCGATTGGTTCAAAAAGATGCCCACGCTGCCGTTCGACTTTGCGCCAGGCACCCAGTTCGCGTATAGCAACAGCAACTACTGGTTGCTTGGCTTTGTGGCAGAGGAGGCGGGCGGCAAGCCGATCTTGGAGCTCGTCCAAGCTCGCATCTTCGATAAGCTCGGCCTCAAGCATAGTTATGTTGCCGACGAGCTCGCCATCATCCCACACCGCGCGAAGGGTTACCTGCGCAATGGACCGACCCTGCTGAACGGTCCGAGCATCGCACCCGGATACGGGGACGGCTCGCTCATCAACTCGTGCGAGGATCTGGCCGCTCTGGAGAAAGGATTGCGCGAGGGCAAGCTGCTCAAGCCTGAAACTGTGGCTCAGATGCAGACGGCCCATCGGCTGCCAAACGGACGAAAGACCGGCTACGGTTACGGCTGGTTTGTTCGAGAGGTCAACAAGATCAAGCTCGTTTCCCACGGCGGCAACACAGCCGGCTACTTTGCCTCGTTATTCCGGGTTCCCACGAAGGGGCTCACGATCGTCGTGGAGGGCAACATCCACGATGTCGGAGGTGACGGCGTCGCGCAGAAGATCGCCGAACTCTATGTGCCCGAACTGCGCTACGTCAAGCTCCCCGAGGCGCAGGACCCTGATCCCAAGGCAACGGCCCAGCGACTGGACGTTATCAAGTCGCTGGCTGCTAGAACGCCGAACGAAGAGCTGATCGACCCGGATATGTCCGCCCGATTAAAGACCGGAAGGGGCCAAATGGCAATGGGAAGCTTTGCACGATTCAAAGACCTTGGTAAATTGGCCTACCTTGGCACCGAGGCCGATGATCCCGATACCGTCGTCAAGTACCGTGGGGAACTCAACGGTAAAACCTACTTGTTCACCTTCACCATCACAAAGGCTGGGAAAGTGTATAGCGTAGGCCATCGGGAAGAGTGAGGCGCTTTCTCGCCCAGGTAGTTGCATTGTAAGGGGAGCGGGATCAGCCACGCTCTCCTAGTTAGTCGGTAGGGCAGACGACCTCTTCGTGCGGTACCACCGTGAGCACTCGCACAATGAAATCATGGAACTCCGCAACGTAGTTTCTGAGGAACTTCTCGGTGGACGGATTCGTGACGTTGCCGTCGGCGTCGATGAGGTCGGGGGTGAATGTGATATAGGCCTCGGGCGAGTTCATTTGCGGCGCGTTCAGAAAGCTCAGCACACTGCGGAGGCTCTGTTGGGCAACGGCCGTACCAATCGAGCCAGGAGACGTTCCGATGACGGCGGTCGGCTTTCGCGCAAACGAGTTGGTCCCCCAAGGTCGGCTGGCCCAGTCGATCGCATTCTTCAATCCACCTGGGATGGAACGGTTGTACTCGGGTGTCACAAACAGGATCGCATGCGAACGGCTGACCGCGTCCTTGAGCGCCTTCGCCACCGGCGGAAAGCTGCTGTCGTAATCGCTGCTGTAAAGGGGGAGATCCCGAATAGCGATCTCCTCAAATTCTAAGTCCGGCGGAGCCAATTTGATGAGGGCCTGGGCAAGTTTACGGTTGATCGAGGTCGAAGACAGGCTTCCGACTAAGTAGCCCACATTGTATGTCGCCATTACTCAAGATACGCCGGGTTAGTCGTGGATTGAGTCCCACAACTTCTTCGGTGCTACTTCAGACGCTGGTACCTAAACTCGTTTTCGCCTCAGCGCAATGAGCCCTAGCCCAAGCCCGAGCGCTGCCATGCTGACCGGCTCCGGTACCACATTGATTTCGAAAGCGCCAGCCGGCAACTGCATGCTGTAGTTGTAGGTTTCGCCGCCGTCGTAGCTGAAGCCGCAAAGCTGCTCGTCCGTGACAGTTGTCATGTTCCACGCGTCCCAAGTGTCATCGACGACGTAGTGGGTGCCAAGCCAATACTTCGTCCCAGCCACAAGGAAGGGCGTGTCTTCGGAGTTTGTAAGGTTGAGCAGGTCTGGCTCACCAAGCTCAGCAAGGGTCTCCGTCCACGCAATGAGTGGATTCCCAAGGGTGTCCGATCCACTATCGTCGTAGAGTATGACCCGCCCAATGTTGGTACCCGCAACGTGGCCGAATGGAATGACGACGCTGGTCAACGATCCTGATGCGAGGGCAGTGAACTGGAACGCAACGACTTGGGTTGGAAAACCACTGGTTGGGCCCGAAACCGTCCATCCACCGGCGATTTCATACCCATAGTTCGTCCCAAAGTTCGAATAGCAGACAACTGCGTAAGGTGCGGATGCAAGGGCTACCCCAGCGATCGTGGCAGCAACTCGCGTTTGCCATTTCATGTGCTTCTCCTTTCTAGGTGCTCGGTCCTGATATAGAACAACCGAGATCCAATGCTTTCACCTTGAATCTACCTATGTGGAGATGCCAGATCCTGTCGCAATTTTAGTGTCACTACTTAGACCGACCCAAGCGCCTCGACTCTCGATCTGCTGAACCGTTGTGCAGGCAGCGTGGGACCTAAAACGTGCTCCGCACAACGGTCTTCGTCTAAAAACTGCCGACCGGGACACTCAATGCGGACCAGGCTCTGGATCCTTCCTTGCGTTCCTCTCGTGCCAGGTTCGTCGGCCGGACAACAAGCCCGGAACGGCCATGGTGATTCCGGTCCCTGCTAAGCGTTTGGAGTCTTTCGACGCCGGCGGACCACCGCAGCCAGCCCCGCGCCGAGCGCGAGCATGGTAGCCGGTTCCGGTATCGCCTGGGCGGTCATGTGGAAATCCCACGGCGCGCAGCCGGTCGAGCTGCCCATTGGATCGTAGTGGCGCTCAGCCCGTAAACGGTAATCGCCCGGACCCCAGAGTGCCGAGTAGCTATGGATCTGGTTCCGGTCGACGAGAAGGACCCAGTTGATGCCATTCCAGAAATCGATTTCGGCCCACGAATTGGGGAGATCGAACAACGCGGAGGTTGTGACGATGTTCGGTATGTCGAGATTGATCCCCAGCCAGAGCTGGCTCAGCAGATGTGCGCTGTTGCCGGCGCCGTTGTCGACCGAATCCCAACACGCGACCAGTTGGACGTCGAGGGTGGTCGGCGTACAATTCCAGCCGACGCTCGCGAACGAGTGAACCGTGCTCGACCCCTGACTGGCGAAGGCATCGATCTGGTGGAAGAAGTTCTGCTGAGCGCCGGTGCTGTTGTTCGTCCACGATTGGAGATCCTGGGAAGCGCCCGAGAAGGCATAGGCTTCCAGGTTATAGGCGGCGTCCCACACGGTCATGGTCTGCGCAGAAGCAGCGGCCGAAACAGCGAGGGCGACGACGATCGAATACTGGCGAAGCATCATGTTAACTCTCCCACGGGACACCTTCATTATATGGCGAGAAATGTCAGAGTTATGTAAACCTGGTAGCCAAGCGCTTGCTCGCTGTCCAATCGGCGTCAACGAGTGGTTTCGCGTTTGAACTCGAACTTCCGGGGCGTCCCGCCTTTCGTGTAGCCGATCGTCGCCGTCAGGGCGTCCCCAGAGAGCTCGTAGACGATGCGTTTGGGATAGTCGTGGCGAGGGTTGTCGAACACCGCCCGATTGCCGCTCATCTCGGTCAGGACGAACTCGGTTGGCGCGGCGCCGTTGGGTTGGGCGATGTAGACCAGTCCGCCGTCGCGTTCAACGATGCGCAAAAACTCGAAGGCCGACATCTTGCCGCTGGCGTTGACAGTCCGCGATGTGGCAAGCATCGCCCCGCCCTTCGCCGGGCTCCATCGCTCTTCGAAGGTCGCCCCCGAGCTCCTCGTACCGACCCACGCGCCCTCCAGCCATTTGAGGTCACTGATCGTGGCCTTAAAGGCGGCCGGCATCGGAATGTCCTGGGGATGGCGGTAAAGCCCGACGGACCAGACCCCCGCGGTCAGCTCGAGGTTGGATCGCACGACCAGCCCGTCCTTCGTCATGCGGAATTCCCGCTTGATGAGCCCTTCTGCTGCCTGTCCGCTTCCTCGCACGAACTCCATCTCGGTGGCGAGCAGGCCGTCTTTCCACGAGGCGCGATAGCGGGTCAAGGTTCCGGGGTTGGCGCCCGCGATCTCGGTGGGGGTGCCGTCGAGCTTGACTTTCACATCTCGGTTGCCGCCGCCGCCATGGCCCCACACCAGAACCACCGCGCCGTCTTCGATCTTGAAGATGAAGCGCGAATTCATCGGCGGATTCATCTGCTCCTGCGCGCGGCCCTCGGTGCGATCCTCGACGAAGATCCACTCGCCGTCGAAGGCGCGGACGTCGGGGTCCTGCGTCGCGGCCGTGCCGGCGGTCGAAAGGAAAGCGACGAGCGAAAGGACGGGAAGCGTAAGGGCAAGCCGGGCGAGAAGTTGCATGGCGATGATTACCGTGAAAGGTTGTCGAAGTGTAGCAACATTGCGGTTCGTCATTCCGAGCGGGGTGTGGGGCTACGCGGCACGGGAGAAGGCGTCTTGGAAGTCGCCATGGCGGGCGAGTGGTCGGCAGAGCCCTTGCCGCGAACGGCTCTAACCACCCGGACGCGATTAGATGCCCGAGCGCATCATCACCGACTACTCGAACCAAAGCGCTTCTCCGGTTAATGCGGTCCGCAGAACCCGGATGCGGGCCAGGTCGTAGGTAACTTCAATTGCGTTTTGTCCGCAGCAAGCCGTGGTGGAAGAGCCGTCTCGATCCGTCTGAGGGGGAATGGTGGGCGATTGTCGCAGGTTCCATCCTTCCCGAACTTGGCTGCCTGTTGGCGGTTTTCCTGTTTCCGATCTGGGCAATGGTGAGGCTCGTGCGCCGGCTTCGCAGAATGAAGTAGCAACCCGACGACCGGAAGTTAGATCGTCACGAGACCCTGCAAAACGCCTTCAGATTCCGCGCATTGCGCTGCCGCGAGTAAGATGCCGGCATGGCATCGGTCATGACCCCTTCGACGACGGCTCTCATCGTGGGAGTGGTGTTGGGTGGGGTGGTGTGGGGGTTCGGCCGATTGGTGGGGCTCGACCGCGAACGCGCGTACTATGCGACGATTCTGGCGGTGGTGGCGCTGTACTATGCCCTGTTCGCGGTGATGGGGCGCTCGATGGAAGCGCTGCTGCTCGAATCGATCGCGATCGCGGTGTTCTTCGTGCTGACGGCGCTCGGTTTCAGGCGCAGCCAGTGGATCGTGGCGGCCGGCCTGGCCGGGCACGGCCTCTATGACGCGGTTCACGGGGCGTTGATCTCCAATCCGGGGATGCCGGTCTGGTGGCCCTATTTCTGCGGCAGCATCGATGTCACCATGGCCGTCGGCCTGGCCGCGATCCTGGTGAGGCAAGAGCGGTCGGCGACTTCCGTTATTGGAGAACCCGCGATGGACAGTGGGGAAGCGCTAACTCGGAATGCCTGACGGCAGCCGCGGGATAGCGAATCCCCGGGCCACTCGCCCGTGGGAGTAAGCTCGAGGCCGCCCTTGGACGACGAGCAAACCGATGAAAAAGGCTCCTGCCAAAGTCAACTATCGCGAAACCCAGCTATGGATCGATGCCAAGGCCCTCGCGCTTGAGGTTTATCGCCTGAGCGCGAATTGGCCACAAGAGGGCCAGGAGTTGGCCACCGAGATTCGTGGCCTGGCGCGAACGGTGGTCCGATCCGTGCCAAACGCATTCAAGAAACCCGGCATCTCCGGCAATTTTTATCTCCAGCTGTCGAGGGGGTCGTTTGCCGAACTTGAAGCGCTCCTGGAGATCGCGGTGGAACTCGGGTTCTTGGAGCCGACTGCGTCGGGCAAAGTCCAGGAGCTTGCCAAACCCATTGAAGCAAAGTTCAGTGAACTTGCAGCGGAGGCGAAGAAGCACGCGAAGGAAATGATGCACAAGCGCACGAGCCTGTTCGGTGGCGGTGGCTTCGATGACGACGACGACGACTTCTAAGCAGCTTTAATGCCGAGCCTGGGTCGTTAAAGTCCTAATGTTGGTTGGAGGATGAACGCCGGGCATTGCCATTCCGAGCGAGGGCATCCTGACCCGGGGAGGAATCTAACTGTCCGCGCTTCGTGCTTCAGGTGCGGGACTCCATCCAATAGGCGATTACGGCTAGTTCTTCCGTCGAGGACGCGTTCGAGATGACGGACCGAATGCACCCGACGACCTAAGATCGGCCCGCTATACTGATCCAATGATCATCAGTGCGGCGATCATGTGTTGTTTGGCGAGCGCGGACCACATCCAACAGGTGCCCGAGGGGGTGCGATACAAGCGCGCGTCCGCTGGCGCCAATTCGGCCGCGCTTGCCAAGCTTAAGGCGGTATTCGTCTCGAACCCGAAGAAGCAAGCGTTCGGCCCGCTGGTAGGAAAAGGCCTGATCATCGGCCCCGGATTATGGGGCGCCATGAAGGGCAAGGTCGGAAGCAAGTTTCAGAACTCCCCTCCCGCTACCTTCGCCGTCCCGACCGCCAAGGGCCTCGTCGAGATGGCCGGAAGAGTGGCGAAAACACCCGAACAGCAGTCGATAGCGTGGGCCTATATGCAGTCGATGACGCCAAAGAAACCAAAGCCAACGATCAGAAAGGCAAGTGCGGCCGAGCTCAAATACTACTGGGCGATTTGCGCCTGGGACATCCGCGAGCCGTTGTTCGTGTTGGAGCTTGGCGAAGAACGATTGCTGATCAACCTGATCGCCGAGGGAAATGATTTACGGGGTTTCTACGTCGACCGCTTGCCGCCGATCCACAGGCCCCAACGGGCGACAGATCATAGCGAAGGCCGTAAGGCCTGGTATCGCGTCCACCCATAAGGTCCAAGCCCCGGAGGGGCGGCAGAATCCTTGGGCCGCCTGAGCAGATGACGCCGGCTGAGTGCAAGTCCGCGTTGGGGACCCTGGCCACCAATGTGCCACACACCGACTCAGCGACCGGACTTCAGCCCCGCTGTAGAATGGGACATGGATTGCCTGCAGACACCGTTGTGGATTGCGATTGCACTGAGCGGTAGTTCGGTGGCCATGAGCGACGCTTACCTCGCCGGTGTCGAACCCGGCATAACTTCAATGAGGGAACTGGCAAGGCGGCACGGAGCTCCGGAAGTGCTTGTCGGGCAGCACCCAAACAGTCGATACTGTTGGGTTTTTAAGGATGGGCTGACGCTGACCGTCGACGGCTGGGAGCCCGATACGACCGGTTACGGATATGCAATAGATTTTGTTTCGGTCAGCGACTGGAAGGGCCAATTGAAGGAATCGCTGCGCGCCAATAAGCTGTTACCCTCGCTGAGCCTGGTTTCTGACTTGAAAATCGGCATGTCAGAGGACCAAGTGCTTACGGCCATGGGAATGTCCAGAACGGGGCGCCCGAAGGGTAACAGGGCTTTCGATATTCAGATTCGTTCGGGACATAAAGACTCGAAGACGGTCATCTTGAGGCTGGTTTGGGACCGCATGGTGCGGTTGAATGGCATTCAGCTGTTAGCGCCAAGGGGCTAGCTTTTCTTCTGAAGCCCCCGACAGGCTCGGTCCTGGCATGGAACGGATAATCGCCACATGCATCGCCGAGGCTCGTCATGAGGACGTAAAATGCCCTTCCAAACCCAGGTTAGCGTTATGAACCTGACGACACCCTTCCGCTCGTTCGCAGACGGTTCACAGCGAGTTAGCCAAAGCGCATAATCATGGGCATGGACTTAGGGGGCCCACTTCACGTCGCGCTACGCTTGTCGTTGATCGGATTTGCATGCATCCAGGGCACGTCGGATGGCACTCGGGATGTCCAGGCCGAAGTCGCCCAGATGTTGAACGGCTTGGACGCGCGCACCGCCGTGTATGCGAAACACCTTCCGTCCGGAAAATCAATTGGCGTCCGTGCCGATCAGTCGATGAACACCCTGTCCATCATCAAGATCGCGGTCATGATCCAGGCCTTCCGCGAGGCAGACGCGGGGAGGCTGAAGCTGAGCGCCCGCTACACGGTGCGCCCGGAGGATATGCGGCGAGGCTCTGGGCTCATCCAGACGTTCGATCCGGGTCTGAAGCTCACCTACCGCGATCTTATCGAACAGATGATCGTTACCAGTGACAACACCGCAACGGACATCTTGATCAAGAAGGTTGGCAAGTCGGCGGTGAACAAGATGCTCGCCAAATTCGGGTTTAAGAAGACCCGGCTGAACATCACCACCGGCGAGCTTTTTCGGGAGGGATTCATCCGTGTCGATCCCAAGAACGCGAAGATGACCGACCGCCAAGTCTTCGACCTTTACTGGCCAAGCGGCCCTCGTCAGGACGAGATGGACTTCCAGCTGGAGGGCGATCCGTCCAAATGGCTGGGCGTAACGACTGCCCGGGAGATCTCGCAGATTCTCGAAGGGATCTTGAACGCCAGGTTTGCCAGCAAGGCCAGCAGCCGCGCGATGCTGGATATGCTCAAGCGACAGTTTTACAGTTCGCGGCTCCCCCAGCGGATTCAATGGAAGACCGGCATCGAGATCGCGCATAAGACCGGTGACTGGCCACCGCTGGCGGGAAGCGACGTCGGCATTCTTTTCTATCCCGGTGGCCCAACCGTCGTGGCGATCCTTACCGGGCAGAACAAAGGCGATTTCTTCGAGCTCGAAGCGGTCCAAGGCCGGATCGCGGAGCTGCTGGTCAAGGAATGGAAATAGGCGGAACGTAGGGCGTCGAGCTTGCTGAGGGCATAGTGGATGGCCGCAAGGTCATGCATCGCCCAGCTTGGGGTTCGTCGGGTTCCTGGTCGGGGTGATGTATTATGGGCCCACGATGATGCAAGTAAATCCAGGGTTACTTAGTTCTGCACAGAGTAAATGGGGGCCGCAACCGGAGAATAGACAAGGAGCGGTGAAGACATATAAATGCGCAAGTCTCTCTTCGTTTCTGAAGCAGTACACGGATAAATACAGGAGCAACAAGGCAATTGTTTTTCGGGGGCATGCCCGAGGCGAATGGCAGCTTGAATCATCACTCCGCCGGCAGATGCTCCGCCAATTTGGATTTGAACAGGAATCAAGATATCGGCGAGCTCAAGGCTCCTTCAGTCCAGCGTTTTTGGAGTTCCTTGAGCACCTTTACACGACGGGCCCGGAAACCGTGAGATCGTACATTGACGCATACGCCAACCTAAGAGGAGAGATTGAGAGCAGCGCCGAACAGAGCTTCCGGCACAGTCTGGTAAAGAATCTCCTTTTAGATGATCCAAAAGATTTCGACCTGCATGTTCATCGGCGACAAATTCGCCTCCGCCAGCTTGAAGCCAAGCTGCTCAGCCTAGCACAGCACTACGGGTTACCTACTCCTTTGCTCGACTGGACTACCTCACCGTTTGTCGCCTGGTTCTTTGCGCTCGCCGATTTGGTAGAGCCGGTCAAGCCAACAGTCGTTGGCATGGTTCCTGAGGTGTTGCGTCAGAACATCGAGTTCTTCTTGGAAGACCGGATAGAGGAGATTCGCCAATGGGCGCAACGTACTGCATTAGTCGAAAGGCGAAGGGAATCCAACACACCAATCGATCGCAGCTACCTCATCGACCATACTGACATCACGGACCTGGTTGAATTGGATCGCTTCGCTACGGTTGATGGCTTCCTTCCTGACAACGACAGGATCGTCCCTCAAAGCGGCCTCTTGACGAACCAATCCACGCACTACACATTGGAGGATGTAGCGCGCAAAGTCTGGCGGGGAGGTGAGCCTCTAATCGTTAAATTCGTGCTGACGAAGCAGGCTAGGCACGAAGCGCTGCAACTATTACGCAGGATGAACGTTCACGCTGGTACCTTGTTCCCTGGACCAATTGGGGCTGCCCGCCTGGGCCTTGACGCAATTCGAATTAAAGAGTACTCCGGCAAACTTCGTTGGTCGGCGCCACCGCCAGGATTCATCTGAACCTTACTAAGATGTCTGGATGGCTGGGATCGACCTGGTCCGATCGGGCGGGGTACATGCCACCGGATCAGGAGAACTCACGGCCAACAGTCCGGCAAGCAGTAAGATTGCGATCATGGGATTGATGATCCATTCGCTCGGCGAACTTCCGGCCTCGGCAGCCCGTGGGTTCTTCGTTTACCTGCTGGACTATGGGTGGGATGATCCGCTGTGGAAGGTCGTGATCGAAAACTTCAATAAGATGGCCGAACTGGCTTCTAGCAATGATGCTGTCGTTATAAGGGGCACGGTCGCGGCTCACTTTACTGACGAAGTTCTCTCATGGCATCAAATTAATGGGGAATCGGGTGAAACTGTGCTCCCGGCCCTCATGGTGACAACGCGAAATCCGCATCAATTTAAGCAGGGGAACCGAGAGAGCGATCGGCCGCCTCAGAAAGACAGTATTCTTTTGATCCCCCTCCGTAGGATGTGCAAGTCACCTGTCGAGGTCGTACCGCTAATTGAGCAGCTTTTCAGCGACATAAAAGAAAAGCAGCAACTGAGCAGTTTTCAGGTTGCAAAAGAGCTCCGGGCAGGAATTGGCAAGGCAATAGTCGACAGTCTTATTCTTGAACCCAACTTGGGCGGAGTCGGCGTTAATTTGATGTCGATCTTGAATTTCTTGCGCGGGCGGCGAGGCAAGTAGGCGTCCAGTGAATCTGGGGGTATAGGCGTGTCCTGCCCGGTCACTAGTCGGTATGAATCAAGCAAACACGTTCTGGCAGAACCCGCACTGGAGGGTATCTTTCTGCGCACTCTGGATCGCCGACTCGACGAGACTAGCAGCTAGGACAAACCCTATGGAGCCGAAGTATCCAAGGCCCGTACCCGGCTTGCCTACCACTACAATGTTCGTGGAGCCGCAGGCGGGACAGGATCGTCCGAGACCGGTGGCAACCTGATACCGAGGATCGTTCAAAACTGCTGGCGTCTGGCGAGCGCGGCGCGGGTGGCCGGGGTTTGGGTGACTGGCGCGAACATCGTGACCTGTTTGTTTCCTCCTCCCTTCAACTGGGTGGCCCGGGTTCGCAATGCTAACCCGGGCGCGAAGCGCTCTTAATCCACCTCACAACAGCTTGTGACGGGCGGGTGGCCGGGGTTTGGGAAGCTAACCCCGGTACCGAAGGCATTCCGGCATCCTGATCCTGTCGCCGAATAGTCGCGCCATTTGGCGGACCCCTCTTCTGGTGACCCGAGGCGCGCTGGACCATTTGAGTGGATCAAGTGGGCGTGCCGCAAAAGGCCGAAAGGAGACGTCACGGCGGAAAGAAATCCCTCCGAAACGAAGCCCGATCTCTGCGAAGAAAATTCCTATCTCGGGCCAAGAAAAGTCCATCTCTGCGATGGTCAAAGGAAATTTTTTGCCCGCGAAAGAAAAAAAGTCGCCAAAGACATCTCAAAACTGGCGGAAGACCGGGAATAAGTCCCAACAGGAGGGCCAAAAGGGGCCCCTGGAGGATCATTCCTATGAGTTATATCACGGAGAATTTGCAGGATGGCGAATTCAATTCCGCCCTTGCCAACTTCAATGCCGTCTGCATCGCCAATGCGGCGACGCTGGCGCTGACTCCGAGCGACCTGACCGCGATCGCCGCCGCTGCGACCGGGTTCAACACGACCTATAACGCCGCCACCGCCGCCAAGGCCTCGGCCAAGAACAGCGTGGAAGCCAAGGACCTCCAGAAGAAGTCCAGCCGGGCGACCGTCAACAAGTACGCCAAGCTCTTCCGCGCGAACCAGGCGGTGCCCGACAATCTGCTCGACAGCCTGATGCTGCCGCACCACAAGACGCCGGGCACGAAGACCCCGCCGACCACGCCGCTCGACCTGACCGGCAGCGCCGATGGCAACGGCGTCGTCAGCCTCAAGTGGAAGCGCAACGGCAACATTGCCGGGACCCAGTTCCTGATCGAAACCCGCATCGATCCGGCCGGGCCGTGGACGATCAGCGGCAGCACCACGCAGGCGAAATTCACCTACCAGGCGACGCCGGGCGTCTACATCGCCTTCCGCGTCACCGCCGTCCGCCGCGAGCTCAGCTCGCTCCCCAGCTTCCCCTACGCGTTCTGGGAGAACGGCGGCGAGATGGGCTTGCAACTGGCAGCGTAGCGCCGGGATACGGGGTACGGGATACGGGTCTCGGGTCTCGGGTTTCGGGATCCTTGCTTCCAAAAGATCGCGTGTCCCGTATCCCGTTAGCCCCTACCCCGTTCATCTCCGACCCCTCTGGGAAGGGAGAACGAGCCAACGGCAGGGAACTGTTGAGGCGAACGAGGTTGATGACTTATGGCGGACTGAAGTTGAAGGGCGCTTCTTCCTCACCCATGCCGGTCCCTGTCTTGGTGCTCGTAGCTTCGCGGCTTGGAGTGCGAAACTCTGCGATCAGGTTTTCGAGGTCCGCTACCGCACAGGGCTTCGTCAAGTGAGCGTCGAAGCCGGCCGACTAGCCGCTGATCCGTCTCCACTCACCCTGCTCTAGGTTCAAGTGGTACACGCTCGGGTTATCGACGTGCTCTTCTTGGCTTCCCCTGAAGCGTATGGCCTTACCCCCTCGCAACTCGATGACCTGGTCGCGAAGGTTGGCACGATGCTCATATATTCTTGGCACGAGGTCGCCCGTGGTTACCATTCGTTCGATTGAGTAATCGAGGGTGCTCAGTCGATAAACCGGTATCGATCCCGATCTTTGGTGAACGTATCCTAGGCCGCCAATGATCCAGATGAAATCCCCCACCAGGGTTGCAGAGTGAAAGTCAGTGGGTTCGAAGACCTCGTAAGGGTAGCCAAAGATCCTTATGGTTCCATCGGGATGCAAGACCGTTACGTCGTTATAGATGCAGAAGTCAGGGTCATACGAATCCTCGTGTTCGCCCGCGATCAGGATCGATCGTCCATCCGGCATCAGGGTAACACTTTGGCCGAATCGATCGAAGCACCAAACTTGCGGGGGGCGTGATTGCCAGGAGACGCCACAAGCCATCCTGGCTTCATCGTCGAATCGGTCTCTTGCGAGATAGGCATTGCATCCCGCATTGATCATAGCCAGCCTAAACGGTTCCGTGATGTCCTCAGGATTTGCCGTGCCTGGACGCTCGTATCGAGCTGCCATGTACTGCTCAGCAGTAACAGCCAGGAGGGCTGTATCGTTCTCATCGGGCAGCCCGACCAGCTTCCTCCGTGCGTCCCGGTCGATCTTCGCCGGATCAGCCCCAGCATTAAGGAGGAACAGAATGGTCTCGCGGTCTCTAGCGGCTTCGATGATTCCCGAGATCCCGTCACCAATTGACATGTCGGCTCCCCGATCAAGCAGGATCTGAACGATCTCCAAGTTGCCGGCTTCCACGGCGCATACGAGTGCGGGCTGATCGTGCTCATCCGTCTCGTTGGCCGAGCATCCCGCATCCAGCATTCGCAAGACGAGCGTTGCCTTCCCACTCTGGATTGCGCAGTGAAGGCATGATGGGGCTTCAGCAAATTGCTTCCGTATCGAAGCTCCTTTCTCCATCAGCGCCTTGACCATCGATTCGTCGCCGCGCCTCAGGGCGATATGCAGGCTCTTGTGTTGAACCGCATCGGTCTCGTCGAGATCAGGGTCCTTCGTCAGCTCGTGCTCGACATCAGCCAGGGAGCCCATGGCAGCGGCCCGTAGGAGCGGACTCCACTGAGCGGGCGCTTCGTCGGCGCCGCCTGCCACCAGTAGCTTCGCTACTTCGTATCTGCCGTCGCGCAGTGCGCCGACCAGCGGTACCTCGCCGTAACTGGATCTGCCATCAGGCGAGACCCCCTGTTCGAGCAGGTACTCGACCACTTCAACTGGATCTTGTGCGGTAAGGATCGCATGGTGCATGGCGGTATAGCCATTGTCGTCCGTGTAGTGGAGATCTGCGCCGTGATTGGCGAACGCTTCGACGATCTCAAGATTGCCAGATTTCAGGGCCATCGATATCGTCGAGACCGAATAGGACTTCGGAGAAAGGCTGATCGGAGGTAACTCAAGTCCTGTCGACTTGAAAACGTCACTAAAGTCGACGCCCCATTCCTCGTCCCCCGGAAACTCCTGAACAAAAACAAAGTTGACATCCGCCCCGGCCTCAAGCAAGGCTCGTACGATTTTGGCGCTCGGCTGTGGGCAATCGAGGGCGACATAAAGGGCGGTCTGGTTGTTTCGGTCAAGTTCGTTTATGACGCGCTTACTGTCGGGGAGGTCTCGCAGTACCCTTGCAAGGGCATCTGCGTCGCCGATCCGCACTAGGTCATGTATAAGCTCCAGAATGCAAGATTGGCATATCGGCTCGTTTGGCAGCAAGGTTGCCCGAGAGCGGGGCAACGGTCGTTCGGGTCCGGTGCTCCGTTTTTTTCCATCCCGACCCCTCCCCTGGAAAGGGAGAACGAGCCAACGGCAGGGAACTGTTGAGGCGAACGAGGTTGATGACTTATGGCGGACTGAAGTTAAACGGCGCCTCTTCCTCACCCATGCCGGTCCCTGTCTTGGTGCTCGTAGCTTCACGGTTCGGAGAGCGAAACTCTGCGATCAGGTTTTCGAGGTCCGCTACCGCACAGGGCTTCGTCAGGTGAGCGTCGAAGCCGGCTTCGAGGGCGGCGGCAACATCCTCGTCCTGGCCGTAGCCGGTCAAAGCGATCAGTAGCCCAGCGTAGCCTTCCGGGCCGTACGCTCTGTCGCTACGCAGGCGCCTGGCGACTTCGAGACCATCAAGACCGGGAAGGCCGATATCCAGAACCACAAGATCCGGCCGCCAGGAATGGGCGAGGCTCAACCCATCTAGCCCGTTGTGGGCCGACTTCACCGTGTACCCCTTCTTAACAAGGGCGATCGTGAACATCCTCACGAGGTCGCTGTTGTCGTCGACGATGAGGATTTGAAGGCCTTCGGCTTCTTGCTTTTGCACAGGCTCCGGAACTGAGACAACGGCCCGTGGCGCGGACACCAGGGGAAGCTTGACGACGAACTCGCTGCCCGCTGTGGCGTTCGCCGGTGGAGAGTGGGCCTCGAGGGTGCCGCCATGGAGGACGATCAAGCGCTTGGCGAGGGAGAGGCCGACTCCCAGGCCGCCACGGGAATGATCCAGGGTGCTGTCGGCCTGGGTGAACAGGTCGAAAATGTGCGGCAGCAGATTCGGAGCGATGCCGATGCCGTTGTCGCGTACGCGTACCTGCACTTCAGCGCGGTCGCCCAGTACCTCGCAGAAAACTTCGATGCGGCCACCCTCATCGGTGTACTTAACGGCGTTGCTTAAGAGGTTGGTGAAGACCTGCTCCAGCCGGGTCGCGTCGGCATTGACCCAGGCGGCGCCCTCGGGGCAGAGATCCATCAGGAGTTCATGACGCCGCGCCTCGATCAGCGGTTGGACGGTCTGCACCGCGTTCCGCAGCACCTGGTTGGCGTCGAGGACCGCCAAGTCGATGCGGATGCGGCCGCTGACCACCCGAGAGACTTCCAGCAAGTCGTTCACCAACCGCGCCAGGTTTGCTACTTGGCGGTGGAGGATGTCCAAGGTCTGCCGCTCGACGGCATCATCGCTGTCTTGCAACCGCAAAAGCTCCACCGCGGTTTGGATGGGGGCCAAGGGGTTGCGCAGCTCGTGGCTCAGCATTGCCAGGAACTCGTCCTTGCGTCGCGACTCGGTTGCGAGTTCCTCCGCCCGCTCGCCGATCTGCTTCTCCATCAAGGATCTCTCGGTGATGTCGAGGCACGAGCCGATGTAGCCCGCGAATTCGCCTTCCACCGAGTACCGGGGAATGCCATGATCGAGCAGCCAGCGGTATTCGCCATCGTGACGCTTCAGCCGGTACTCCATCGAGAAGGGCTCCCGGGCGTCGAACGACCTGGAATAGGTCTCGAGACACTGGTCGAAATCCTCCGGGTGGACGTTTTCGGCCCATCCGTTGCCAAGCTCCTCATCCATGGATCGTCCCACGAAATCAAGCCAGACCTTGTTAAACCAGGTGCACAGTTTGTCGGGGCCGCTCATCCAGATCAGCACGGGAGCGGCATCGGCCATCGTGCGGAAGCGCTCCTCGCTGGCCCGCAACGCTCCTTCAGCCTGCTTTCGTATGGTGACATCGCGAACCAGCCCGGTGAACATTCGCTGCGATCCAAGGTTCATCGCACTCACCGCCAAGTCCATGGGGAACTGGGAGCCGTCCTTGCGCCGTCCAACGACCTCGCGACCGATGCCGATGATCTTGGGGTTGCCGGTGCGCTTGTAGTTGTCCAGATAGGAATCGTGCTCCTGCGCGTAGGGGTCCGGCATCAGCATGGCAACGTTCTGACCCACCAACTCATCTGCGGTGTAGCCGAAGAGGCGCTCCACGGCGGGATTGGACGACTCGATGATGCCCCGTTCATCGATGGTGATGATGCCGTCGACCACGGTGTCAAAAACTGCTTGATGCCGGGCGGCAGTGGCCTGAAGCACCTCATCCTGGCGGCTAATGCGTTGCTGGGCGCGGCGCATCTGGTCGGAAACCACCGTGATCGCGAAGCCGGCTACAAAGTAGGATAATGTGCCCACGAAATACCGCAGATCGGGCTGGTCGATGATGACCGAGCCGCGCGGCTGGACGAAAAAGAAGTCAGCCGCAATCCAGCTAGCGAACACCGTGCAGACCGTCGCGGGCGTACTGGTCAGCAAGGCGACAACGGCCACGGCGACGAAGTAGGTGACGTACGGCAGGTGGTCGCCCAGCCACAGGTCGAGCCAGAGCCGCAACCCGGTTGCCACGGTTACAGCGAGAACGACTATTGCGGCATTCCGCACGGGGGCGTCACGGCGCGACGGCTTCTTCTGCGAGCCAGCCATGGACGATGAAAATGATAGCACAAGAAATCAAACTTGCTGAAATCAATCTAACGTCAAACTGAACGGGGTGGCCGTTCCCGCCACTTGCCGCCATTCCGAGCGGGGGGGAAGGCCGAAGAAGAATCTGAAATGCGGCCCAGTTTTCCCCCTCACGGTTTGGGGACCAGCTGGCTCCGCTGCTCGCGGCTATTGGAAGGACACCCGGCGTGAGGGGGGAAGTCGGTGAGAACGAGGCGCCTACTCCTCGAACGTCACCTCATAGCTCGTTGCCGTAAAGTCGATCGATGCCGCTCCACCGGAGAAGCCCTGCGCGTTGGTGCTGACGCGGAGATCCACCGCCGCCTCGAAGCGCTGGCCACCGCTCACGTCGCGCGTCAGGGTGACGGAGCCCGATTGGGTGGGTACCGAAAGCTCCTGACCTCCGACGACGAGCGCGTTGTTACTTTCGTTAAAGAGCGATGTGGCGACGAAGTTGTTCGTGCTGACGCCGGCGACATGGGTTCGGAATACTCCAAGTGCGCTCACCAGCGCGCCCCCGGCTACGGCCGTGGTCGTCGTCTTGTACGAAAAGTTGAAATGGAGGGTGATTGTCATGCGCCGCGCGTTGCTGGGCACGTCGATGAAGATTCCTTCGGTCGCGTTTGCGCTTGCAAGAGCGGGAAACCCGGTAGCCAGGGAATCACAGGAGAGCCGCATGCGGCCCGACGAATCGTTGAAGGTCACCGAGGCATTGTTGAACCCGGCGCCAGACTTCGAGATATCGGAAGCGTGAAACGCGTACGGGGGATTGAAAGTTTGAGTGGCGGGGAGCGGCGGCTCCTGGGATGCCTCCAAGAGCTTGCGAAGTTGGAGACCGATCAATTCCAGGTACGTGTAATCGATCCCGTAGACGTTCCGTAGCAGGTCGCGGACCTTGTCTTTGTCGGCGCCGCCAAAGTGGTACGCGCTATCAATAACGCTTCGATTCTTCTTCAGAAGCTGCCGGACGCGGTCCAGGCGGTCCTTCCTCTTGCTCGTCATCAGACTTTTCGCCTGCCGGATGAAGGAGCCGTAGGCGGCATTAGACTTCTCCTGGCTCTTTAAGGCTTGACGGATGGGAGCAAGCTTGTCCCAGGCGCGCTTGATCCTGGCTTGTTCTGCCTTGGACTCAGCCTTGGATTTGGCCAGCATGGCCGCGCTGCTTTTGGCCACGAGTGACTTTGCCTTGGCCACCGTCAAGCCCTTGGGAAGCCGCTTGGCGTTGATTTTGATGTCCGGTGATGCAAGCAACAGGCATGGAGTGACAAGAAGTGCGACGAAGAGTAGTTTTTTCATATAGCCCCCTATAGAAGCGCGTCGCATATTACCATGACTTGTGGTGATTCGTCGTGTTCTCGCTGGGTTGCGACCGGAGGGAGCTGTCGAGGGGAAGGCGTCGCCTGAAGCCTGCGCTAACTCATCGCGAGTTGCTGGCTTCCGCTTCCGCCTCAGCCTCCATCTTGGTGAGGCGCGTGTAATAATCGGCGAATTCGTTAAGATGGGCGAGAGCGATCTTGCCGGTTAAGATGGGGTCGTCACCGGTCACGTCCGTCGCTGGATCGCGAGTTCCATGTTCCAACTCGACCTCCATCCCTCTTCGGAATTCCTCCACATCGAATCGGCTCCAATCGATTCCTAACTGGTCACCGATCGCTTTGGCCTGTTCAGCGCTGAAGTACCTTGAGTTTGACATAGCGACAGTTTAACCCTCTGGCAAAAGGGGTCTGTCCATGTTTGGCACAAGCTTGTGGGATGAGATCTGTAAGCTATGCCCATGTATGAGCATCGCCAAGTCCCGCCGATCTCCAGACAAAGATTCAGGTTCCGGGTGGTCCAGCACATCACCTGGATTGGGCTCATCATCGTGCCGACGCTTGCCATCGGCATGTTGGGCTATCACCTTTTGGCCGGTCTGAGCTGGATCGACTCGCTCCTCAATGCCTCGATGATCCTAGGCGGAATGGGTCCTGTCGACCGGCTCGAAACCGACACAGCCAAGCTTTTCGCCTCTTTCTATGCCCTGTTTTCGGGCCTCGTCTTCATTGGCGTTGCCGGGCTGTTTGTTGCACCCTTTGCCCATCGAATCTTGCACCACTTCCATTGGGAGGCAGCGGGCAACGAATAGACCACATCCAAGTGAACGAACTCGACGTCCAGGTTGAGCGTGTGGTACTCCCGACGGGATTCGAACCCGCGATCTTCGCCGTGAGAGGGCGATGTCCTAAACCGCTAGACGACGGGAGCACGATCGAACGGATGAGAATGATACTCGATCCGCCCTGCCGAAGGCTAGCGTGGGCGCGGCGGGAACGTCAACCGCGAGTGCATCGGCTTGTAGCCCCACGCTCGGGCCAGCGCCGCCTGGCTCTTGGCATGGGGACCCGATTCGGCCACGCCGGGAGGCAGGACGTTGCGCCCGCGCAAGGTCGCGCCGAGCTCGACAATCTGGATATAGCTGCCGCGGTTCGAATAGGGAATCGGATCCTCGCCGGTGACCGGGATGGAAGGCGGATTCCAGCCCCACAGGGAGGGCTCAGGACCAAACCGTTCGGTGAGCCGGGCGACCGCTTTCTCGAACGCAGCCCGGACGAGCTCGGTATTCGTTCTTTTGCCGCGGTAGCCGACCTTGGTCTTGCCCTGCAGGGCATTCAGCATCAGCGACGGCTGGGCCGCCTGGTTAAAGAGGTCCATCGAGAGCATGTTGCCGGTCGTCGCAAGGAAGAGTTCTTCGCGCACGGCCTGCACCATCTCGCGATAAAGCCGTTCGGAAATCGAGCCGCCGAGGGCCATGCCGTCATGCGCCAGCAAATACGGGGCGGCCTGTTTGGCCAGGTCGCCGGTTGGGATGTAACCGGTCATAGCCTCCCGGATAAAGGGCATCAAAAACGCGGCATCGTCGTCCGCCCGGGCGATGCCCCAGATCGCCATTTCGAGGTCAGGCACGCCCAGTTTCGTCGCTTTGAGACGATCGAGGAGGATGGCGTTGCGAAAGATCGCGCCCCACACCGGCGTGTCGCCGTTCTCCCACCACGGGGTCGGCTTGTTGTTCCAGTTGGCGATCAGGCCCGATTTCGGGTTGACGACCGTAACCAGTGACGCGGCATCGCGGGTGGCGGTCCAGTCATGTTCGGGATCGCCGGGAGTAGGGAAGCGTGGATCCACTTTCGGCGAACGAACGGGTGTAATGCCGCAATATCGCCAACCGATGTCGCCGGTGCGCGTCGCCCAAAAGAAGTTGAAGCCGACCGGCAGTCCGGAGGTGGTTTTCAGGACATCGCGCGTCGTCTTGACGGCCGGGATCCCGAGAATCGACTCGAATCCGAGCAGCTCCCGTCCCCACCAGGTCGCGGATCGCGAGAAGTAGGACTTGGTCGAGTTGCTCCGCAGCAGAACCGGCCCGTAGTGGGTGCGCAGCTGCTCGACTTTCTGGGAATCCGCGCCTTTGACCTTAACCTCGAAGGTGATCCGCTCGAGCGGTCGCCTCTCCTTGCCATAGAGATAGCCATCGCCATCCATCGGGGAGACGAAGATGTCTGCGGAGTCGAGAACGCCGGTTGTGAGCCCCCAGGCTATGTCGTTGTTGTGGCCGACGACCACGCCGGGCACTCCCGGAACGTCCATGCCGACAACGAAGCGATCGCCGACCGTTAGCGAGCACTCGTGGATGATGCTGGGGTTGGAAAAGCCCATCTGGGGCCCGCTGAGCAGGAGGGGAAAGCCGAGCTTGGACTTCTCCTTGCCCACCACGATCGCGTAGCTGCCGGTGTGAAAGGGCGCGGCGACCTGTTCCGCAACCGCAAGCTCCTCTTCCCGCAGGGCCAGCGACAAGGCGGGAGCCAGTTCGAGAAGGTTCGGCTTTGGCACCGCCTTGACGTGCTCTTCCAGGACTTTTCGTCCCTGGCCGCCGAAAATGGCAGGGAAGGGCGTGGTGTCGGTGGTTGTCGGTATGGAGCGCTTGTCGGCACGAAAGAGAAAGTCGTCCACGACATCGAGAACCCGTTCTTGGCCGACCTTGCCCACCATGTACTGGTAGAAGGCGAGATTTCGAAGTTCGCCCGCGCCTCCTCCTCCGAAGATCTGGGCCATCTGGATCGCGATCGCCGCCGAGTCGATTTCGGTCCAAGGTTCGGGATCGAAGCCGTTGTCGGCGTAGCCCTTGGGGAGCTTTTCGCCAGACTTTGCCTCCCCGATATAACGATTCACACCTCGCGCATAGGCTCTGAACGCGTCGCGGCCGATCGCGCTCATACCGGCGATCTGATTAGCGATTTCCTCGTTGGTATAACCGAGCAGCTTGCGGTCGCGGTCGGCCTTAGCGAAGCTCGCGCCGAAGACCTCGGCCATCTTGCCCAGCGCGACCCGCCGACTGGTTTCCAATTGCCAAAGACGGTCCTGGGCCACGGCGTAGCCCTGGGTTTCGTAGGCCTCCGCCCACGTGCTTGCCAGAATATGGGGCACGCCGAACGAGTCCCGTTCGATCGTCTGGGGCGCCTGCAAAGCCGTTTGCGCGATGACTGAGGCAGCTAAAAAGACGATAGGCGTGGTCACACGCCTATCTTGTCCGAATTCGGTTGGAGAGAGTTTATGGGCTAGGGCAGGCTTCGACCGCCGCCTCCAAGGCTCTTCTTGCCGAGGATTAGCCATGCTACGTACCCAAGGCCACAAAGGAGCGCGATCGGTATGACGAGGGCCACCAAACTCTTGATCAGCGAGATCGCGATCCCAAAGGCAAAGAACGCCACAATCGCAAGCACGACGATTTTCGCAAAGTTGGTCATCGAATTCTTCTCTCCGGCAGATAGCCTACCGCTATACTTCCTAACACGGTCCCGCGGTGCGATAGGTTGCAAAGCCGCGTAATTAGGTCATAAGTCCCTTCGATGCCGATTCCCATTTATCGAATTGAACCTATTCGGCAGGCTCCGCCCGCGCCCAGGATTAACCCCAGGCTCGTCGCCGATTGGCTTGTAAAGTTCCTGGTGGACGAGTGCACCCGTCGCCGTGGCATCGAAAAGGTGGTCATCGGTCTGTCGGGCGGCGTGGATTCGGCGGTCGCGGCGGCCCTCAGCGCGCGAGCGTTCGGGGGCGGCAACGTGCTCGCGATCAGGATGCCTTACCGAATCAGCAGTCCGACCAGCCTGACCGATGCCCAGGCGATTGTCAACCAATACGGACTCAAATGCGAAACGATCGACATTACGGCGATGGTCGACGGCTACCTGTGCGAACTGGAGACACCTCCCAACCCGACGCGAATTGGCAATATCTGCGCTCGCTGCCGTACCGCGATCCTCTTCGACCAATCGGCTGCCATTTCGGGACTTCCGATCGGGACCGGAAACAAAACCGAGCGGTTTTTCGGCTATTTCACTTGGCATGCCGATGACGCGCCGCCGATCAATCCGCTTGGCGATCTCTTGAAGACTCAGGTTTGGGACCTTGCCCGCGAGCTCGGAATTCCCGAGCACATCGTCGCAAAGCCGCCAACTGCCGATCTGGTTGCAGGCCAGACCGATGAGGGTGATTTCGGGATTACCTACCAGGAGGCAGATGCCGTCCTGTACTTTGTGGCAAAGGGCTACACCAGGGAACAATGCCTCAGCCTCGGGTATGAGCCACGCGTGGTCGATATCGTGTGGAAGCGGGTTGCCGGTACGCACTGGAAGCGGCGACTGCCAACCGTCGCCATGCTCACCGACTCATCGATCAACGAATACTATCTTCGTCCTGTGGACTATTGAGCCGCCGATTCTCCGGCGACGAAGCCACCAGAAAACGCAGCTTGGAGGTTGTAGCCGCCTACCGGTCCGGCGATGTCCAAGACCTCCCCGCACAGGTACAGCCCGCCGATCAACTTGGACTGCATGGTGTGAGGGTCGACCTCGTTGAGGCTGACGCCTCCGGCCGTCACTTCGCCTTTTTCGATCGGCACTCGACTCACCCGGCCAAGTTCAAGACCCTTGATTACTTCTACCAGCCGATTCCTGGCTTTGCGATCAGATTGTGAGGCGACGAGCTCCATCGAGATGCCGGCTTGATTCGCGACCACCGGTAACAGGGATGCAGGAACCGTCTTTTCGGCAAAGCCTGTCAGCCGACGTCGTGGGTTTGCCTCGATCCATTCATGGAGCTGTTCCTTCAGGGATTCAAATGACTCGCTCGGACAAAGGTCGGCTTCGAGCGTTACAGAACCCTCGATCATTCGTTCCGCGACGACCCGGCTGATGCCAAGCGCAGTCGGACCGCTGATTCCGTGATGGGTGAACAGAGTGTCTCCCTGCCACCTGGCGATCTCCTTCCCGTTTTGTCGTCCCTTCAGAACGCAGACGCGCAGGCTCACACCGGGCAGGCCATCCGTGGGTTTTGGGTCGGTGTCGATCGGAGCCAGGGCCGGTGCCGGATCGATAATGGTGTGTCCCAGGGACCTAGCCCATTGCCAGCCATCGCCAGTCGTGCCCGAATTCGGATAGCTGCAGCCTCCCACACAGACGATTACCCGGTCGAACAGCTCTCTTCCAACATCTGTGGTGACTCCAACAGCCTGGGCCGACTCGACGAGAATTCCCCGAACAGGGGTGCCAAGCCGGACCAGGACGTTCTCTTCCGCCAAATAGGTCGCCAAGATCCTGACCACGTCCTTGGCCGTCCCGTTTGTGGGGAAGATCCGTCCATCAGGCCGGGTGTACACCTCGAGACCTCGCGAAGTTAGCATTTCGACGATTTCGTCGTTGCGAAAGCGATAGCAGGACGGCCGGATGAAGCGAGCCTCGTTGGGACGGAATGCTCTAATCAGGTCTTCGAGGGGACCGTCGTGGGTGATATTGCACTTGCCACCGCCCGAGATGAGGATCTTGGTGCCGATTCTCGGGGTCTTCTCCAGCAACTGAACCTCAGCGCCATGCCGTGCCGCATTCCAAGCCGCGATGATGCCGGCAGCCCCGGCTCCGACAACGGCGACCTTAAGGGGCATGGTCAAGATTGAACCCGACTCTATTGATGACTTCGAACCGCCATAATTGAGGGGGTATGGAGCACCGGTACATCCTGGGCAGCCGCATCGACGCGACGAGCCTGGATGATGCCACACGGCAAGTCTTGGCATGGGCCCGAGCCGGAGAATCCAAGATGGTATGCATCGCCAACGTGCATATGGTGATGGAAGCCTACGACTCGCCTAGCTTCCGCGAGCTTCTCAATGAATCGGATCTCAACACGTCGGACGGTATGCCGCTCGTCTGGGTGATGCGCAAACTCGGCCTGAAAAACCAATCGCGAGTGGCGGGTCCTGATCTGCTGCTTCCGCTCTGCCGTGCCGCCGCTGCCGAAGGAATCCCCGTGGGCTTCCACGGCTCGACCCCGGAAACGTTGGAGCTGCTCCAGACCAAGCTCCGGCAGGATTTGCCGTCGCTGAACATCGCCTATTCGGTCTCACCACCGTTTCGTCCTCCGACGGCCGAAGAACAGGCGGAAACCGTCGCCGCGATCAACCGGTCTGGGTGTGGCGTCCTGTTCGTCGGTCTGGGCTGTCCAAAGCAAGAGAAGTGGATGGCCGAACACCGAGGGAAGGTCGCGTGCCCCATGATCGGCGTTGGAGCAGCATTCGACTTCATTGCCGGGACTGTCAAACGGGCGCCGAAGTGGATGCAGAAGTCCGGGCTCGAATGGCTCTTTCGCCTCCTTTCCGACCCCAAGCGGCTTGCGGTGAGATACTTTAAGCACAATCCGCGTTATTTAGCCTTGGCTGCATTGCAAGTCCTAGGCATCCGACAATTCAAACCAAGCTCATCATGAACAAGGCGGTTATCACCGGCATCACCGGCCAGGACGGCAGTTACCTTGCCGAATTCCTCCTGAAAAAGGGCTACGAAGTCCATGGCATTGTAAGGCGCGCGAGCAGCTTCAATACCTCGAGGATCGATCATCTTTACCAGGACCCTCACCTGCCAAACGTGAAGATCAAGCTGCACTACGGCGACCTTTCGGATGGAACCGGGCTCCGCCGCATCGTGGAAAGCGTTCAGCCGGACGAGGTTTATAACCTCGGCGCCCAATCCCACGTGCGAGTGAGTTTTGACCAGCCCGAATACACCGGTGACGTGGTAGGTACGGGTACGTTGCGGCTGCTGGAAGCGGTTCGGGATTATATGAACATATCCGGCCGCACGGTCAAGTTCTATCAGGCAGGGTCTTCGGAGATGTTCGGCGCCGCACCGGCGCCCCAGAGCGAGGCCACGCCGTTTCATCCCCGCAGCCCTTATGCCGTGGCCAAAGTGGCTGGCTTCTGGTACGCGCGGAACTATCGGGAAGCCTACGGGATGTTTGCGGCGAACGGCATCCTGTTCAACCATGAATCTCCCCGCCGCGGAGAGACCTTTGTAACGCGAAAGATCACGCGGGCGCTTGGTCGGATCGCTTGCGGCCTGCAGGATAAGGTCTATCTGGGCAACTTGGACGCTAAACGCGACTGGGGTTTTGCCGGAGACTATGTTGAAGCGATGTGGATGATGCTGCAGCATCCCGAACCTGGCGATTTTGTGGTTGCCACTGGAGAGTCGTATTCCGTTCGCGAGTTCCTAACCGAGGCTTTTGGTTGTGCTGGGCTTGACTGGCAGCAATACGTGGAGTTCGATCCGCGTTACCTGCGCCCGGCGGAAGTCGACCACTTGGAAGGCGATCCGAGCTACACCAAAAAGGCCCTGGGCTGGGAACCGCGAACCAGCTTCCGGGAGTTGGTGAAGATGATGGTCGATCACGACATGGAACTGGCGCGGCAGGAGAAGACCCTTCGCGACGCCGGCCATGCCGTAACCTTGTCCGGGGTAGGGAGTGGATAGGGGCGAAAGAATTTTTGTGGCCGGCCACCGTGGACTCGTGGGCTCGGCAATCGTTCGCCGGCTCCAAGCCGCTGGCTTGGACAATCTGCTGACCCGCCGCCGGGACGAACTCGATTTGACGAGCAAGTCGGCGGTCGATGATTTCTTCGAAGGCACCAAGCCGGAGTATGTTTTTCTGGCTGCCGCCAAAGTCGGCGGCATTCTCGCCAATAACACCGCTCCCGGCGACTTCATTCGTGAGAATCTGCAAATCCAGACGAACGTCATTGATGCCGCCTACAGAAACGGAACGAAGAAGCTGCTTTTCCTGGGATCCTCGTGCATCTATCCCAAACATGCCGCACAACCGATCAAGGAGGAGTACCTTCTCACTGGCGAACTCGAGCCCACCAACGACGCCTACGCGATTGCCAAGATTGCCGGGATCGTTATGTGCCAGGCTTACCGACGCCAGTATGGCTTCGATGCCATATCCCTGATGCCCACCAACCTCTACGGTCCTGGTGACAACTTCGACCTGAAGACTTCTCATGTCTTGCCTGCGCTCCTGCGCAAGTTCCACGAGGCGCGCGTAAGCGGAGATGATGAGGTCGTGGTTTGGGGTTCGGGCACCCCTCGGCGCGAGTTCCTGCACGTCGACGATCTTGCGGATGCTGCTTGCTTCCTCATGGAGCGTTACAGCGAAGGAGCTATCGTCAATGTCGGGACCGGAACGGACCTCAGCATCGCTGAACTCGCAGATTTGGTTCGTGAAACCGTTGGTTTCACCGGCCGGGTGGTCTACGACCGATCTAAACCCGACGGCACGCCTCGTAAACTTCTCGACGTCTCGCGCCTTCGATCCCTGGGATGGGAGGCGAAAATCACCCTTTCAGAGGGCCTCAGGTCGACCTACCAGTGGTTCCTCGACCAGCCCCGTGTGCGGGATGAAGCCCTGACCGCAGCAACCTCATGAGTCCGATCGACCCGTTCAAACGTCCTTTAGAGGAGCGCCGTCAAGTTCCCTTGAGCTTGGCCAATATGCCATCATTGGGGGCGTCGAAGCTGAACGAAACGGATTTCACAGGCGGATAACGTATGTACAAGATTCACTTTAAGCGAACCTTTCTTTTTGCCATCATTGGCCTTTTGGCCGGATTGCTTTATGGGTTGTTCAGCCCAAAGGTGTACGAAGGCAACGCCGGCATGATTGTCGGTACCGATCAGGGCCGCATCGCAGGCGGCAATTCCGGCTTCCAAGAGGACGTCGAGCAGATCCTTCGCCAAGGCTACTACAAAGACTCCGAAACGGAGGCCCAGGTCCTTCGAAGCCAGGGAGTCTTCTTTAGAGCGCTTCAGCGTGTGGCAGAGAAGCGAGGCGTGGCGACGATCACCGACGACAACCGTGCCGCTTACGAGCGATATGACGTTATCACCCCAGAGAAGTCCCAGGTCGCGCTGATTCAGGTTCGATGGACCGACCCGAAGATCGCCGCCGAAATCGCCAACGAAGTTACGTTTGTCTACAACGAGCTTCGCCAGCAAGCGATGCGCGACTCGGTTAACTCCGCGATCGCCTACCTTGAAGACCAGGTTCAGCTAGCCCGACAGAAGCTCACGATCAAGCAGAACGATTTGGAAGGGTTCAAGAAGTCGAAGCTGATCTCAGACTACGCCCAGAAGACGATGGCCGACGAAAAGACGCTGAGCGACTACACCCTCGCAGCCGCCAATCTTGAGTCCGAAATTCAGGCGATCGATGCCGAGCTATCGGCCGACCGAGCCATCAAGGCGAGAACACCACAGTTTATGCAAAGCACGCGGCACGAGAACAAGAATATTGTTCTCGCCAAGCTTGAGAGTGCAAAGAGCGATCTCGAAGCGGGGAAGGTCGCCTTGCTTAGCCGCTATCTCCCCGATTCAATCGAAGTTCGGAATGTCAATGAACAATTGGCTGAGGTTAACAGGCAGCTCGCCATCGAGCGGAAGCGAGCCTCGGAAATTACAGGAAGAACCCAGAGCGTTGACCCCGTGTGGCTGGAAAAGGACCAGAAGATCGCCCAGAACATCACTCGGCGGCAGTCCGTGGAGCGAAGGCTACAGGAAATGAACTCGCAGCTTGAAGAGCACAAGGCAAAGATGGAACTGCGGCCGGCTGACGAAATCGGCCTCCTTGAGCGGAACCGCGATGTCGGCATCGCCTCGGAGCAATTCCAGCGTCTCGTGAGGCAGTTGGAAGACCTTAAGGTCCGAACGGACTCCGCTGGTCGCTCTGCCCAGCTCATTTTTAGTGCCCAGGTCGATGAGGATCCGGTTGCACCCGACGTTTTCAAGATGAGCTTTATCGGCGCCCTTGCCGGGATTTGTTTGGGTCTGATCTTCAGCTTCGCGATGGAATCGCTCAAGCTCCGCGTTCATACCTCGGCACAGCTTTCCGAGCTCACCGGACTACCCGTGGTTGCCGCAGTGCCGAAGCTGCCCAAACCGCGCGAGATCCGGCTTCTACGAAATCTTGTGAAGCCTGAGGGTCAGCCTTCGGAAAGCTTCCGCTACATGTCGTTCTTTACGCTCGCCAACGACGCCACCTTCCCGAAGGTCGTGTTGTTCACCGGCGCGGGTCGCCAGGTTGGCACGTCGGGCTCCGCAGCGCAGTTCGCGGTTGCGATGGCGCGCGCTGGAACCAAGACCCTGCTTGTGGACGGCGACCTTCGCCGCCAGACCGTGACCAAGATGTTCGGCGCGGAAGGTAAGCCTGGCGTTTCCGACCTCCTTGGGCGAGAAATGCTGCCGTCGGGTCAGGAATCCGCGATCGAGATCGCGACGGCGCATCCTGGCCTCATGCTCTTGCCCGCAGGTAGCGGAGGACGCACCTCGCTCAGCGCCTTTCAGATCGCGCACATCGCGGCGGTCGTCCAGCAGCTGCGGGATAAGGCTCAGGTTATCGTCATCGACGCGCCTCCCTGCGATGCGTTCTCTGACGCTTCGGCGCTGGCCAAGTACGTCGACGACGTCTGCATGGTGGTTTCGGCAAGAAAGACGCCGTTCCGCAGCATTCCGCTGGCGTACGAGATCCTGAGCCGAGCTGGAGGTAAGAACATCAGCCTCGTGTTGACGGAAGCTTCCGCCCAAGAAGAGCCGTTCGCCGAGGCAGCAAGGTCACTGTCACGGGCATAAGCTTCAACGCATGAGCATCGAGGCGATTAGGGACCGGGTTGGCGTGGCGAGGCATTTTCCTCGCACGCCAACTTCGGTTGCCCAGGCGGAGGTTATCGTCCCCAAGGCCTTTGTGACTTGGGGTGTCGCGAACCTGATCCTGTCGAACATTGCGATGCTCATCCCGTTCTACTGGGATAACGGGCCCATTCTCCGCAATGCCACCGTCGTAAGCGGCGTCCTCTGGATCATCATCGGGTCCTCGCGGCTCAACGTGCCGCTCCGCGTGGCGCTACCGATTGCTTTGGTGCTGTTCCTCCAAATCTGGAGCGCCATCTCGACGGGATGGATCGCCAGCGCGATCGGACGGGATAAGGCGATCAACGCAGCTGACTTCTTCTTGCTGCGGTACCTGTATCTCTATTTCACGGCCTCGATGCTCGTCTGGCTTGAACCAAAGACCAGGCGTATCATTCTAGGGATCATTCTCGTCAACGTCGGCACGTGCGGCGTGATTGCGATCGCCCAATTCCTAAAGTTTCCGCCGGCAATCGAGCTGGCCAACATCTTGAGTCCCACCGTCGACATTACGAACTGGGATAATCGCGGCGGCTTGCGGGCGACCGGTATCTACGGTTTTCCCGGCCACCTAGCCTTGAATGCGGCGATTTGCGCGGCGATTTTCGCTGGACGGTTAACGGTACGCAAGCTGTCACGGATAGAGGTTTTCCTCTTCTTTACCTTTGCGTTCTTTTCCATCATCCCGCAGGCTAGAACGCACATCCCGGTCTTGGCGCTCACGATGCTCGTCTTCGTGCTCGGGATGATCTACCAAGAGCGGGAGCGCGCTTCTTGGTTCATCGTCATGCTGGTCATCGGCGTGATTTCCGTCGCCTTCGTCTTCAAGGATCAGTTTTCGTACGTTGCCGGCACCGACTGGCTGAACGACAAAAACATGCAGTACCGCCAAAAGCGGTCGTGGGTCATGGCCGACAAGGTTCATGAAGCGTTTCCATGGACGGGAATCGGACCTGAACCGCGGTATTGGGGACGGCCGGACAGCTTGCCTGACAAATACGCTCCTCGGACGGCATTCGACAATGGCTACATGCTGATTCGGTCTTCCTACGGGATCGTGGGCATGGCTTCCGTTATCCTCGCGCTGTTTATCGGCGTTTTTCTCGCCCTGAATGTGCGTCTTGACAGGCACGAATCAGGCGAAAGAAGGTCTCTCGCCACGACCTGGGCGATCGCTTGCGTCGGGGTGGCGATCGGCATGTACGGCAACAACGTCATCACTTGGGAACCGACGATGACCTTTATGATGATGCTGGCCGGCGCATCCATGACCACAAGAGTTGAGGCGATGGAAAGCAGCAGGTCAAAGCTCAAAACCGCTTTGCGAGGCAACATCCTCCCCGCCAACCGGTAGGCGGCGGGTTTGGCTATGACCAAGGGGAAGGGAGCGATCGCTCTCGTTGGCGCAAAGGTCGTCAATGTCGGCCTTCAGTTCCTTGCAACCCGACTCTATTTGCAGTGGCTGGGGCAAGCGAACTACGGTATCGTGCTCCTCTTTGCCTCGATATCGGCCTACATGAACATCGTCGACTTGGGTTACTGGACCGGAGCCCAGCGACGAATCACTCTGGCGAGAGCCAATAACGATGGCGAAGATGTTCGCCGGACGGTGCGATGCTTGGCCGTCTTAAACGCGCGGGTCTGCCTGCTTGCGGTCGTCGGCTACGTCCTTCTGTACTTGCTCTTCCCGATTCCCGGCGTCGTGCCGACCGATCGCCCCATTCTTTTTGCCGCCGCCGGTGTTCAATTCATCGCGCAATGGCTGAGCCTCACGCTGACCAGTTTGTTGATCTCGCATGAGCGCTTCAACCGCCTGGCTCTGACGAACTTCATTCAGAGCGTAGTGACGGTTTTGGTTGGATTGTACGCCGCCTACACGTACCGAACGCCTCAGGCGATCATGATCGCCAACGCGTGCTCATTCCTGGCCATTCTTGTCTGGAACATGACTCTCTTGAGGCCTGTCTACGGCTTCATTCCCCTCGTTGGAAAATTGGACGACGAAATCGCGAAGGACCTGAGTCAAGTGGGTCGCAGAAGCTACGCCCACCGATTCGTCGCGAACATGGCCGGAAGCACGGACAAGCTGATCATCGGGTCGTTCTTTGGCCCGGCGGCGGTAACGCTGTACGGAATTCCGGCTCGCATCCCGGAGGTACTCAAGGACGTCTTTGCGCCGATCTACACCACGACCCAGCCAGAAATCACTCGTGCCCTGGATCAAGACCCGAAGTTTCTCGTTGCAGTGGTGCAGCGGAACAGCCTGCTCGTCTTGGCCATCTCCTTAGCCTTTATCATGGTCCCGTGCAGCTTCGGCACACCACTGATCGAAGCCTTGTTCCCAGGAGAGTTTCCAAATGGCGGATGGGTCTGTGCCCTGATTGGACTCTATAAAGCGGCTGAGCTCTATTACTCGCAGCTGGCGATCCCGCCGTATGCGAAGGGCCGGCCGGACTGGTTGGTTCCTTTCGCGGCCAGCACGTTCGTAATCTCGGCAGGACTGACCTATGTCGCTTACCAGAACATCGGAGTGCTCGGGGTTGCGCTTGTCAACGTCGGAATCACGATTCTGCAGTTCCTGCCTTACCACCTGATGATTCAAAGGCGTATTCTTCACGGCCAGAGCCTTGGCCATTGGTATCGGAAAGCGGCGGGAATCATTGCGATTGCCTTGCTGGCATCGCTCGGTGGGCTCACCATTTCCGCTTCTGAACCGCTAAAGGCGTATCCATGGCTGGCCGTCCTCGTGATGCCGCCAACAGCGCTTCTCGCCATTGCGCTGATGGTGAAACTAAAATTCTGCCCAAAGCCCACAGTTGTCAAGAATCTGATCGAACGAATGCGGTCCGCTGCCGCATAGCCGTCGTCGAGCCAATGCGGTAAGGTCTTAGGATCGGTTGAGTCTGGTGAGGGCGGGGCAAAAAACCGAAATCAAGGAAGAAGCATGCTATCTGCCATCAAGTCGATCGTAAGACCGATTTATCGAAAATGGGCGACCAATCAGGATCGCCGCCGGTTGGAGTCGCGCGATCGCAGCCAGCCATGCAAGGTTGTAATCGGATCGGGACATACCCATTCGGAAGGTTGGTACGACACCGATGTGGAGTTTCTTAACCTGTTGGAGCCCAGCGACTGGCAGCATTACTTTGCCGAGAATTCTATCGAGCGAATGCTTGCCGAGCACGTATGGGAGCATTTAACCCCTGAGGACGGTAAGCGGGCGGCAGCAACCTGCTTCACGTATCTTCGCCCAGGCGGCTCGCTTCGAGTTGCCGTGCCGGACGGCATGCATCCAGACAAGGACTATATTGATCGCGTGAAGCCGGGGGGAAGCGGGGAAGGGGCGGACGACCACAAGGTGCTCTACACCTACCAAACATTCAGCGACCTTTTTCAATCCGTTGGATTCGAAGTCGACCTTCTCGAGTACCACGACGATCATGGCGAGTTCCACGCCAAGGATTGGGTTCCCGCTGACGGCTATATTCATCGCTCGATACGATTCGACCCTCGAAATGCCGGCGGAAAACGAGTCTATACCTCCATCATTTTGGACGCGAAAAAGCCCAACTGAGAATGGCGAGGAAGGATCCCGTTAGAGTTTGGTTCCTGATGTCGGACCTCGACGATTGCGGGGGCGCGCCCCGCGTCAACCATGACATCTTGGTGAACCTGGACCGGGAGCGCTTCGACCTTACTCAAGTCTATTTCTATCATGCTGGCGACATTGGCGAGCAGATCCGGGCATCGGGCGTTAGAACCGTCGAACATATGGCTCATTCGCCTGTGGATGCGCTTCCCCTCTTTCGGCTTTGGAATCTCGCTATGGACCTGCGGCCGCAGGTCATCTTCACAACGGAGAACGCTCTCGCACTGACTTACGCGGGGATTCTCAAGCAATTTGGCATCGTCAAGGCGGTGGTGACGGCGATGCATACGGCCCGACCGCTATCGAAGCAGGGTGAGATCGCGTGGAAGCTCAGCCTGCGTCATGTCGATCAGATCGTTGCGCTTTCTCAGCGGAATAAGGACTATTGGCAACACAAGAGCGGTCTGCCGGACGAGCGCTTCCGGATCATCGTGAACGGTATCGATACAGCCAAGTTCGATCTCGAGCCCGACAAGCGTGGTCTGCGCCAACGGATCGGCCTGCCCGACGACCGAACCATTATCGGGACGATCGCCAATTTCAACACAGTCAAGAACCTGGGCCTGTTCGTCGATGTCGCCCATGACCTTATCGAGTCTGGATTGAACGTCCACTTCGCCATGGTTGGAGATGGAGTCGACAAGCCCATGGTGGAATCGAAAATCGCCAGTTATGGCCACCAAGACCGCTTTCTCTTGCCGGGGAAGGTCTGGGACCCGGAAACTTGGCAGCGAGCTATAGATATCGGCTGCCTGACGTCCCACAGCGAGGCCCTGCCGCTGACCGTCCTGGAGGCTCAGGCGTGCGGTTCTCCCGTGGTGTCGACGGACGTTGGTGGTGTGCGTGACGTGATTGTCCAAGGAGAAACCGGGTTTTATGTGCCCGCCGGGGACCGCACGAGTCTGGTCGAAAAGCTGCGCTACCTGATAGAAAATCCCGAAAAGAGAGCCGAGATGGGGGTTAAGGGACGAAATCGCGTCCTTGGCGAATTCTCGGTGGACCAGATGGTACGCCGCTACGAGGATTGTTTTCTCGAGGTCGTCGGGGCCAGTCGGTGAAGCCGAGGCTCGTGATCATGACCAATATGATCGCGCCATACCGGATTCCGGTTTACGAGAACATCGCAGCTGAATTCGACACGACCATTCTGTACAGCGGCCAGGAGTCCAACCGCTCGAAGTGGGACGGCATCCTTGCCCAACTGAAAAATGCCAGGGCACGGCAAGCATGGGGACTCACCTTCAAGCGGCGGAAGCGAGCCGAGAGGGAACTTGAAGCGCAGGGAATCTTCGACTACCAGTTCATCCATATAACGCCGGGTTATCTCGTCGATCTGGCCAGGATCAGACCTCGCGCCATCATCGCGAACGAAATGGGCTTTCGCGCATTGGCCGCGCTATTTTACGGCACCGTTGCCAGAGTGCCCGTTTGGATCTGGTGGGGAGGCACGCTGCATACTGAGCGGTCTGTGGGCCGCCTGCGCAAGATAGTCCGCGGCATTGTCAAGCGTTGGGCGAAGCGCTGGATCAGCTACGGTCAGACTTCTACCGACTACCTGGAGAGCATCGGAGTGAACCGCGATCGCATTCTCCAGATTCAGAACTGCGTGGACGAGACCAGGTACTCCGACACAGTCGAACCGAGCGAGAACTGGACGCCGAAGCCAGTCGTCCTTCACGTCGGCCAGCTGATTGCCCGCAAGGGCATCATGCCGATGCTGACCGCTGCCGTGGAGGTACAGCGGAATGGCGCCGAGTTTTCACTGGTTCTGGTTGGTGACGGACCGGACCGCGCGCTGCTGGAGCAGCAGGTCAAGGATCTCGGTTTGAAGAACGTGGTATTCGCCGGCGCCCGGAAGCCTTCGGACATGCCCGCCGTTTACAGGAGCGCGGACTGCCTGGTGTTTCCAACCTTGGAAGACGTTTGGGGATTGGTCGCCAACGAGGCGATCCTGTGCGGACTTCCCGTTGTTGCCTCGAAATTCGCGGGATGCAGTCCGGAGCTTTTCGACGCCGAACAGGTCTTTGACCCCACCGATCCTGTCGACTTTGCGAGGGTCTTCAAGCTCATTGTTGAAGGAAAGGTGCCCCCGGCTGACCGATCCAAGCTCAAAACGACAGCCGAAGTGGCGGAGATGATCGTCACCGACGTTCGCCGAGCCATGGGCCAATGAAGGTCGCGCTGCTTCACACCTTTTATCAGCAGCCTGGTGGCGAGGATGCCGTCTTTCGAGACGAGGTCGCCTTGCTTCGCAAGCATGGCCATGAGGTCATGGAGATTACGGCGCATAACCAGGCGATGGACGACCTATCGACGCGCGACCGAGTCAAGGTGACCCTCTCCAATAGCGCTGCGGCAGAAGAGGTCATCAGGACGTTGCGGGACACTCGCCCCGAGGTCCTGCATGTTCACAACACGTTCCAGTATTGGTCGCCGGAGGTCTTTTGGGCGGCAAAGCAGAGTGGGGTGCCTACGGTTTGGACGCTTCACAACTATCGGGTTCTGTGCGCCAACGGGCTGTTCTTTCGGAACGGGCACATTTGTGAGCTTTGCCTTGGTCGACGATTTCAGTGGCCCGGCATTCGATATCGCTGCTACCGCGGCGACGCCAAAGCATCCGCGGTTGTCGCCCTCATGAATGCCCGCCATTGGAAAAAGGGAACTTGGACCGAGGCGATCGACGCTATGATCTGCCTCACCGATTTCGCTAAGGGAAAGTTCATTGAAGGCGGCCTGCCCGCAGCGAAGCTTCACGTCAAGCCCAATTTCGTCGACCCCGACCCCGGTCCTGGGGACCACCAGGACGCAACCGCCCTGTTTGTAGGTCGGTTGGATGCCTACAAGGGTATTCGGACCTTGCTCCGAGCATGGGAGTTTGTCGCAGGTTTGAATCTGACCATCATCGGAGATGGCGATCTGCGTCCGGAGGTCGAAGCGATCCGATCGCCACACATCAAGTACCTAGGTCCACAACCGGCCGATCGGGTGATTGAAGAAATGAAGCGATCAAAGCTCCTGGTATTCACTTCAGAGCTTTACGAGGGATTTCCACGCGTGATCGTTGAAGCATTCGCCACCGGGCTGCCCGTGGTGGTGTCAGATTGCGGTTCAGCGGCGACGGTGGTCGAAAGTGACAAGACCGGTGTCCACTTCAGAACAGGCGACGCCGTGGACCTAGCCGACCGCGTCAACGAGTTGGCGGCTGCGCCAGAAAAGCTTGCGGCACTCTCTGAAGCAGCTCGCCGCACGTATCTCGACCATTACACTGGCGACGCCAATGCCGCCATGTTGGAAGCGATTTATCGCTCTGTCAGCCGACTGTCTGGGTAAGTCCCTGGTCCAGGCGGACAGCTGCCTGCCATCCCAGTTCGAGCTGAGCTCTTTCGACGGACGCCGATGAGAAGCGAATGTCACCGGTACGAGCCTCGCCGTAGCTGACGGCCACGGAGGAGCCAAGTGCGGACTGCACGGCCTCGACGAGGTGATTCAGGCTGACCGACCGACCGGTTCCGATGTTATAGGACTTGGCATCCGCCGTCGCCGCGTTCATCGCGGCCAGGTTAGCGGCAACGACATCCGCAACGTAGACGAAGTCTCTTGTCTGCTCGCCATCGCCGAATATTGTTATGCCATCGCCCCGGCGGCAGCGATCGATAAAGATGCTGATGACCCCGGAATAGGGGCTCTTCGGGTCCTGGCGGGGACCGTACACGTTGAAATACCGGAGGGCTGTGCCTCGAAGGCCGTGGAGGCGGCCGTAGATCGCCAGAAGACGTTCGCCATGGAGCTTCTGCTCGCCGTACGGAGAAATCGGCTCGGTTGGCATTCCCTCTGTTTTGGGAAGCGCAGGGTCATCCCCGTAGACCGCTGCAGAGGAGCTGAGAACGACGGCGGCTCCTGCCTGACGCGCGGCTTCCAGGACATGGAGGGTCGAAAGGGCGTTCACCCGTTCAGCTCGGATGGGATCGTGGATCGAATCCTGAACGCTTACAACGGCCGCGAGATGGAACAGACCCGCACAGCCTCGCGCGTTTTCGGCGAGAAGTGCCGCATCCTCGATCGAACCCTTCACGAACTGGACTTTTCCATCGACCTGCCGCAGGTTCTCCCGATAGCCGGAGCTCAGATCGTCGACCACGACGACATCGTGGCCATCAGCAACCAGCCGATCGGTGAGGTGGCTCCCGATGAATCCTGCGCCACCGGTAACCAGGTACTTTGCCATCAGATCGCGCCGACGGTGTGGTAGTCAAAGCCGGCGGCCACGAAGCACTGTCGATCCCAGAATCGTCGTCCATCGAAGACGATCGGCTGCCGCATCCGAGCCTTGAACTGCGCGGGATCGAGATCCCGAAACTCCTCCCATTCGGTCGCTAGAATGAGGACATCGGCATCGTCAGCAGCCGCATAGGCAGTGTCGGCATATTCGATGTTAGGATGAATGCGCTTGACGTTGTCCATGGCAATGGGATCGTAAGCGCGCACCTTTCCGCCCTTTCTTGCAATCTCCTCGATGATCACCACCGACTTGGCATCACGGATGTCGTCGGTATTGGGTTTGAATGCAAGTCCGAGCAAGCCAACACGCTTGCCGGCCAGAGACCCAAGCCGCTGCTCCACTCGCCGGAGAAAGTGAAGGGTTTGCTGGCGATTGATGTCCCAGACGGCCTTCATAAGTTGGAAGTCGTAACCGAGCAGTTCGCTGATTGCAATCATGCCCTGGACATCTTTAGGGAAGCACGAGCCGCCCCAGCCAATACCAGCCTGAAGGAACTGCTTTCCAATTCGATGGTCCGTGCCAAGACCCCGCGCTACGTCGCCGACATTGGCCCCTGACATCTCGCAGATTCGGCTGAGAGCGTTAACGAAACTGATTTTCATTGCCAGGAAGCTGTTGCTGGCGTACTTGATCAGCTCTGCGCTCTTGACGTCGGTGACGATGACCTCGCCTCCGAGTGGCTTATGAAGCTCCACCATTTTGTCGGCAGCGGCAGAATCCGAAACCCCTATGACGACGCGATCAGGATGCAGCGTGTCCTTGAGGGCCGAACCTTCCCGTAGGAATTCCGGATTGCTCACCACGCTGAAGTTCGCGTCCGGGACGCCGACCGTTCTAATGATCTGCTCGACCATTTCGCCGGTTCCAACCGGCACTGTCGACTTATTGACCACGATGGTGGGCTTGTCGATCGCAGCCGCAATCTCGTGGGCCACCGCAGTTACGGCGGTCAGGTCTGGCGTTCCGTCGTGCGCGGCAGGCGTTCCAACTGCAATGAAGACAATCTCGCTGGACTTGGTGGCCTCCCGAACGGAATCAGAAATGACGAGATTTCCGTTGGCAAGCACGCGTTTGAGGACTTCCTCCAGGCCCGGCTCGTAAATCGGAGGAATTCCGGCCCTTAGTTTCGCGAGCTTTTCTGGATCGCGGTCGACACAGATCACCTCGTTACCGAGGTCGGCGAATACTACGCCGGAAACGAGACCGACATATCCGGTCCCGATGACCGCAACCTTCATACGCCCTCCAGGTTACCGCGGGTCGGGTTCAGGCTTAGCCTTCTCCTTATCATCCTCTTCATTTTCGGCGGGGAAGCTGTAAGTCCACAACTTGCGGCCGCCTTCAATGACAATGGTTTCCCGAATCGGCTTTAGCGGATCCTTTTCTTCTATGCCCAAGTTTCGTACTCCAACGCGAGGGCGGCGGCGCCCAGGATTCCCGCCTCGTCGATCTGCTGAGCCTGCACGATACGGCAATCTTGGAACAGCGACATGATCGCCACATTACGGGCAGCCTTGCGTACTGGCTCGAGTATCAACTCCCCCGCCTTGGCCACCTGACCGCCTATTGCGACGACGTCCGGGGCGAAGATATTGATAAAGTTGCCGATCCCAACACCCAGGTAGGTGCCCACTTCGGTCCAGACTTCGATTGAAAGCTCGTCACCCTGGTTCGCGGCCTCACTGATCAGCCTTGGCGTCGTTTTCGCGAGGTCTCCCTCCACCATTTGCTCGAGAAGAGAGCCTGGCCTCCGCTTCATGCGATGGATCGCCCGGTTCACGATTCCGTCCCGTTGGCAATAGGCCTCAATAGCTCCGTAAGTACCCGCGTTACAGTCGAGGCCGCCAGCGAGGACGACGGTATGGCCAAGTTCGGCGCCTCCCTTGTTGCCGCCCAAAAGAAGGAGTGGGCCGCGGGCATTCCCGCCCACAGCATGCGAGGAGAGCACGACGCCGCCCCCAATGCCGGTTCCCAGCGTGATCATGACCAGGCACCTGGCCGAGTTATTGCCGCTGCCAAAGCGATACTCTCCCAGAGCGGCCAGATTGGCATCGTTGCCGATTCGAACCGGAAGGCCAAGTCGCCGTTCGAGAGGTTCCCGGACGCCTACATTGAGCCAATAACGAAACACCCCGTCGATCGTCTCACCGAAATTTGGGGCCCAGCGCACAACCCCGTGGTCGTCATCCACGTGTCCGGGAATCGCGAGCCCAAACGAGGAAGGGCGTATTCCGCCTTGAGCGATGGTCTGGCTAACGGTTGCGGCGACCGCATCCATAATCGCCTCCGTGCCATCTTGAGCGCGGGAAGGATTCGAAACCGCCGGTCCGAGCGGCCTCCCATCTTCATCGCAGGCTTGCGCTCTGACATTGGTCCCCCCAAGGTCGACACCGATTACGCAACGCTCAGCCATCCGGGAGAGATTATGGATACAAAAAGCCCTCCCCCGTACCGGTGCCGGCCGAGGGAGGGCAGTTGCTACTTTACTGGCAGGCCAGGTCTTCGGAGTCCGTGATCGTGCTTCCCGGAATGCCGTGAAGGTCCGTATAGGGGTCTTGGGCCGTACTGGGCGCAGCCTGAAGGTCCTTATCGGTCTTGCGCAGCGGCTCGGAGGTGCGCCAGCTGTAATAGGTCGGCCGGGGCGAGCCCTGTGGCGTATCTCCGCCCTTTGGAACGCCGGCGTACTTGTACCATTTGGCGCTGGAATCGGTGAAGTTCAGAACCAATCCATCGGTATGGCGGGCATAGCCAAGGAAATTGTAGAACTCGAGGGGAGCCGCGTCCTTCATATAGCCATCGAAGAACATGATCGTCCCGCTCGGATTGTCGATCGAGGAGAGCGGCGAAACGATCGTTCGCTTGTTCATGAACGGGCAGAAGTTCTCGCCGAAGAGGCCGAGGTTGGGAACGTATCCGGTGAACTTGAACGTCCCTGCGCTCTGGAGCCCCAACTTCTGGAGGCGACCGGGCCAGTCGATTCCCGGCAGATACGACGGGTCGTTGAAGACGCCGGTGTTCTTCAGGTACGGCTGCACCGCGTCGTAGACGGAGAAGATGGTCCCCTGCTTCGAGAAGTAGGCGCTCATCGGAACGACATCGTCCGAATCGTTACAGTACATGATGACCGAGGTCGCAACCTGCTTCTGGTTGCTGATGTTCTGGGTCTTCTTTGCGGCGGCCTTCGCCTGGGCGAAAACAGGGAAGAGGATCGCCGCCAGGATGGCGATGATCGCGATTACGACAAGCAATTCAATTAAGGTGAACCCCTTCTTATTCGGCAATTTCAATTCCTCCAGTAACAGCAACACAGGCCCATAGGGGGCCTGTGTCGTAAAAGCCAAAGCTCTGTTAACGAGATGTTAACCGATGCCATTCGAGCGGCGCAATGTGTCCGGCCACTTGCGGCATAGATTGTCCGCAATCGAACAATGTGGTGCCCGAAAGGTAGACTCAATTCATGGCGTCACGGACGACGCACAGCCCACTTTCCGTTCCGACCGCGACCGTTTTGGGGACGCCGATCTGCACCTATGATATGGAGCAGACGATGGCGCTGCTAGGAGATCTTCTGGACAGCGACGAGTCGCATTTAGTTGTCACCGCCGACGCGACCGCACTCCTACATGCCACAACCGACGTCCGCTACCAGAAGATGTTCGCAGGAGCAACGATGGTAACGCCCGATAGCTCAGGTGTGGTTTGGGCCTTGAAGCGGAAAGGAGCACGGGTAGCGGGCCGGGTCAGCGGGGTCGACCTCCTGGCGAGGTTCTGCGCGCTCAGCGCGGACCGTGGCACCAAGCTCTATTTTCTCGGCGCGGCGCCCGGAGTCGCTGAGGAAGCCGCTGAACGGCTCCGACTGAGATTTCCAGGCTGCAACATCGTGGGCACCCGCCACGGATACTTCCCGCCTGAAAGTGATGAGGTCGTAGCGGCCGAAGTAGCGGAAATGTCGCCGGACGTCGTCTTTGTCGCGATGGGAATGCCGCGCCAGGAGACGTTCTTTATCGATAATGCAGATACGATCGGAGCGAAAATCGGTATTGGTGTTGGCGGGTCGTTCGACGTTTTCAGCGGGCGCATCCGCCGGGCACCCAAGCTCTTCCAGCGCCTCAACCTGGAGTGGCTATGGCGGCTCCTCCAAGATCCTACGAAGATCGGCAAGGTCAAGTACCTACCGAAGTTCGTTTGGATGGTTCTAACCAGGGATCGATGAAGATTTATACAAAGACCGGCGACGACGGCACCACTGGGCTTCTCGGCGGAGGCCGGGTGTCGAAGTTTGACATGAGGATCGAGTCGCTAGGCTCTCTCGATGAGCTTAATGCCACTATCGGGCTTACTCTGGCTTACGACACCATGGAACTTGAGCGCATGTTGAATCAGATTCAGGCGCTCTTGTTTGAGGTCGGCTCAGAACTTGCCGTGGAGAAGGGGTACGCGGGCTCGCCTGCATCATTGGCGGACTACGACATTCTCGATCTGGAGCGGGATATGGACCGGATGACCGACGCAATGCCACCCTTGACTGCGTTTGTTCTCCCCGGCGGAACGGAGGTAAGCGCTCGGCTTCACCTCGCGCGGGCGATATGCCGGCGTTGTGAACGCGCGATTTGGGAGCTTCACCAGGCAAAACCTGTTCGACCGATCATAACGACCTACCTCAACCGTCTATCTGATTGGCTGTTCGTGGCGGCACGCTGGGCTAATCATGTTTCAGGCGTGGCCGATACGATCTGGCACCCGAGAAACGAGCCGTGACCGTAACGCTGATCGCCGCCTTATGCTTGGTTCCGAGCCAAGAGGCTGATAAACCGACCGAGATGGTCGGCCGCATGCTGGCCAAGTATTCCAAGGCGACCACCATGACCGGTGAGATTACGTGGACGCAGCAAGTCAAGGACTCCAGCATCGTCACCAAGACGACGCTTCAGATCGATGCGCCAAGCAAGCTCTATATTCGGCAGGATCGGACCGGCGCCAGTGCAAAGAGCATCTTCGTGGTCTCCGATGGCACCACATTCAGTTACCCTGTGCCTCCGGACCTCCCCTCGCGACCCGGTGAACGGCTATTGGAGCCGGTAACCAATGGTGGAAAAGCCCAATCCTTCAAGGACATCTATGGAGTGGTTTCCAAGGCTCTGATTGATCGGTCCCTCCCGCTCGATGTCGCGATCAGCCGGCTCGAAGATCTGAAGTTTCTTCGAACCCAATGGGTGACCATGGAACTTTCCGGAACCGCTACCATCGATAACAACGAGATCACGATCATCAAGGGGCAATGGCGGCCCTACGGACAGGCGCCAACATCTGGCACCTACGAGATGTGGCTCACGAAGTCCGACGAGCTTCGACGCTATGTCCAGAGGGAAAAATTAGAGATAGAAAGAATCGGCTTGGTCGAAGTTGTGGGGATTTGGGACTGTAAACTGGTAATTGACGGCAAACCTGACCCCGATCTCTTCGTCATCAAGAAATAGACGCAAGCATGACCCACACCAACATTCGGTTCACTGAGCTCAAGAAGGGCGATCGCGCTCGGGTTACTGCGATGACTTCAACCGACGCCGGCGGCAGCCGGCTGCATGACCTTGGCCTGACAATAGGGACCGAGCTACTCGTCGTGAAAGTTGCCCCGTTCGGCGATCCTATCGAGATCGAGTTCCGCGGCACCCGACTCTGCCTGCGAAAGCGGGAAACCAGCTCTATTGCTGTCGAACTTGTCGGCGGCCTCTAAACCGGGCAGTTCGCCGTCCACGCGGCACCCCGTCGTTGCCTTGGTTGGGAACCCCAATTCTGGCAAAACGTCGCTCTTTAACGCCCTTACCGGCCTCAATCAAAAGGTAGGCAACTACCCGGGAGTGACAGTCGAGAAGGTCAGTGCGAAGCTGACCGTTGGAGCCAGAACCGTTGATTTGATCGACGTTCCCGGCTTGTATTCCCTCAAAGCGATTTCTCCGGATGAGACGGTTGCGGCACAGGTTGTCGCGGGTCATGACGCGATCGTTGCGAGGCCAGATTTGCTCGTTGTGGTCCTTGATGCCACGAACCTCGAGCGAAACCTCTTTCTGCTAAGTCAGCTTGCCGATTTCGAGTATCCCATGGTGGTCGCCCTCACCATGACGGACATGCTCGACAAGGACGTTTCCGTCGATGTCGATCAGCTTGCCCGTTTGCTGGGTGTCACGGTGATTCCGGTCGTCGCCCATAAGGGAGTGGGCTTGGAGGCCATCAAGAGGGCCATCGACGAAGACCTTATCGCACCACGAAGAGCCGCCCGTGCATTTCGATACCCCCGCGAGCTCGAAGCCCATGTCAGCGAGATCGAGGATCGATGTCGCCGAATTGGCCTTGAGGTCGAGCGTGGCGAGATCCGGCAAGCCTTTCTCATCGGATCCGGCGACTTTGCGACGGCCCTCAAGAACATTCCAGACTTGCATGGGTCGTTTGAAGCGGCCAGGCAGGAATTGCAGGAGCGCGGGCTGCTTTCCACGACCTTGGACGTCAAGCGCCGCTACGATTGGGCCTCCCGAGTCCGAAAGGCGGTTTTGCCGGAAGGAGCCGCTCGACGGGCAAACGCGCTTACGGACAAGATCGACCGTGTTCTCATCCACCGTGTTTACGGCCTCGTGATTTTCATCGGGATCATGTATGGCGTCTTCCAGGCGATTTACACCTTTGCGGGGCCGCTGATGGACGGGATCGATTGGCTCTTCGGAAGCCTGGGAGACCTTGTACGGCCGCAGCTTGGTGCAGTGCCATGGCTGGAATCGTTGCTCGTGGACGGTCTATTGACCGGGATCGGAGGAGTGTTGATGTTCCTCCCCCAAATCGCCATCCTGTTTCTGCTGATCTCTATCCTGGAGGGCTCGGGGTACCTCGCGCGAGCTGCCTTCCTGATGGACCGCCTTTTGGGTTGGTGTGGGCTTAACGGACGGGCGTTTGTGCCTCTGCTTTCCAGCTACGCCTGTGCGATTCCCGGAATCATGGCCACCCGGGTTATGCCCGACCGCGGAGGACGTCTAGCAACGATCCTGGTCGCACCGCTGATGAGTTGTTCAGCCCGGCTTCCGGTGTACATCTTGCTGATCGGGACGTTTATCCAACCCAAATTCGGTGTCGGATGGGCTGGGTTTGCGCTGTTCGCCATGCACCTGGTGGGCCTGGTTGTCGCTATCCCGGTCGCTTGGATCATCAACCGCGGGATCATTCGCGGTAAGCGGCTGCCGTTCTACTTGGAGCTTCCCAGCTATCAGTGGCCGAAGTGGCGAGATGTCTTACTTGCCGTCTATTTCCGCGCCAAGCTGTTCGTTACCACGGCAGGAACGATTATCGTCGTGATGTCCCTGCTGATCTGGGCTCTCCTCTATTTCCCGCGGAGCGACGAAGCGACTGCCCAGTACCGCCAGGAATACGCCTCCCTTGCCCAAGAACGCAGATCGGCAATCGCTGAGGATGCATATGTTCAGGGCCGGCAAATCGAGTACTCGGCGCTGGGCCGCTTCGGAAGATTCATTGAGCCAGCATTCGTGCCGGCAGGATTCGACTGGCGACTGACCACCGGAATCCTCGCCGCATTTCCGGCAAGGGAGGTCGTCGTCCCATCGCTCGGCATCATTTTTCAGCTTGGCGGCGAAGTCGACGAGGCGAGTGGCGATCTAAGACTAGCCCTTCAACGGGCGACATGGCCGGACGGGCGTCCCCTGCTAACGCCCTGGAATGCCATCGGGTTGATGGTCTTCTTCGCTCTATGCTGCCAATGCACGGCAACGCTGGCAACGGTAAAGCAGGAGACCAAATCCTGGAAATGGCCGGCTTTCATGTTTGCTTACATGACGGCCTTGGCCTACCTTGCTGCGGTGGCCATCAACCAGATTGGTCTGGCACTAACCTAACTGGCCACCGGTATTCCGCCTCGAAAAATGTCGACCAGCTTGAGAGTCGAAACTTCGATGCTATCGAATGGATCCATGGCGGGAAGCATTCCCTTTAGCCGGGCATCGAGGTCGCTGAGTTCCTGCATGGCGGCCAGGATCTGGTCCTGGGAAATTTTCTTTGCCTGCTGGAGGGTCTTGTTCTTGACGAAGTCGGCCGAACTGGCCAAATTGACGTTGCCAGGCAACAGACTCTCGGGCGCAGATTCGGCCGCGGCGGAGAGTTGCACGCCGGCATCCAGCAGCGACCGTGCTTGCCAGAGCAGGCGAACCTGTCGATGAATCATTGGCAGAATGTGCCGGGGCCCAGCTTCGTCCGCCCGGGGAAGCTTGGCTACAAGGGATCGCAGATGAGACATCGCCTCGCCCGGACGGTTGAAAATCAGAGCGTCGACGTAGGCGAAAACCCTCCATTCCCGGGAAGGAGTGACGACTTGGCGAACATCCGCCAATGAGATGTCTTTCGATTCGCCAACAAAGAGGGCCAGCTTTTCAGCTTCACCGACGGCGAGGGAATAGCTGCCGCCGACCATTTCCATTAGGGCCTCGACCGCCGGCGCCGGGATACTCTTGCCCAGTGAATCAAGATGCTTCTGGATCTTGACTTTGGCCTCGTCCTTCTTCAGGTTGGCCAGTAAAACTTGACCCTTCGCCTTCTTGACCGCATTCGACCAAGCAGTTGCGATGCTGTCAAACCGGCTTTGTTCACCTACTTCGTCGTCGGCAACGAGGATGAGGCGACCGGATTCCGGCACCTGCTGTATCCACTTGACCGCACCGAGATCGTCGGGCCTTCCCGCTCTGAGGAGGTGCCGCACCACCAAGGTTCGTTTGTCGGCCATGAAGGGAACCGTCGAAACGGCGGCAATCCAATCGCTCGGCCTCGACGAGCCGGCCAGGGTTTCTTCGAAGTCGAAGTCACCAGTTGCCACTCCCGCTTCGCGCAAGAGGTCGTCAAGGAACTGTTGCCGAAGAAAACTTTCGTCACCGGCAATCAAAACTAGGCGCGCGTCCGCCATTGGCTAGGCTTTCTCCTTCGCAAGGTGCTTCACCCGCAGCCCAAACTCCGACAGCTTGTCGTCCGATGGGGGTTCTGGGCCGTACAGATAGCCCTCGAACTCAGCCGCAAGGTGCCGGAAGTGGCTAGACAGGGAATGGGTGTACTCCTGAAGGGTTTCGTGGAGTTGGCGGGGTCTGCCGACGCGATGGCGTGCATGGGACTGGAACCGTTTCACGAGGCTATGCAGCCGACGGGTACGTCGGTCGGTTGCCTCGGGCACCGCCGATTTACCTGACCGCAGCAAGTAACCGATAGCGAATAGGGCGATGAGACCGGAGCCTCCCAACAAGAATTCGCGGGTTGGCGAACGTTCATACCAGGCGTAGAAGCTGGCGCTGGGATTGCCACGCTCGCCTCCTTCGACTGCCGATGCGCCTTCCGTGGGATCAAAAGCAACCCATCCCACTCCTTCGAAGTAGATCTCGGCCCAGGCATGGTAGTCGGATTCGCGGATCAGGTAGCGCCCCTCCTGATCCTTGTCGCCGCTGATAGGAAAGAAGCCGGTAACCACTCTCGACGGCATATTGGCGCACCGCGCCATTAGAGCCATTGCACTGGCGAACAGGTCGCAATAGCCCTGCTTGGTTTTGAAAAGGAACGTATCGACGGCATCAAGTTGGCGTCCGATAGCCGGCGCGTTGAGGTTGTACATCACCCGGGACTCGATTGACCGCTTGATCGCCATGGCCCGGGCGTAGTCCGTTCGCTCTCCCTTGGTGACTTGTGCGACGAGGTCGCGGACCCGCTTCGTGGCCCGCGACGCGTCCCACAGCATCCTTGAGCCGCCGTAGTGAGGCGGTGTTCCGACGTTATAGGGCACGATGTCGTCGTCGGAAACATAGGCGATGGCACGGCGCCGAACTCCCCGGGTCAGCGGTTGCGGGGGCCGAACGGTTCCGTCAGACAAGACCAGCACGTCCTGATTGAATCCGATCAAGGGTTCGCCGGGAAAGTACATCTTGTCATGGATGCCGCCCGCGATCATGATGGAGAATGGCTGGGACCGTCCGTCGGGCATGGTTTCGTTGGGCGAAAAATCGTAGAGAAGCCGACGACCTCCGGGACCCACCAGTCCGTCCGACTCCCAACCGATCCCGGTATAGCGGATGTACGTGCTGCCGCGGAGATAGCGTGGCTTGTCGAGCCGCGTATGGATCACGACCCGGTCCGAAAGTTGGCTGCGTGGTCCCAGACCAACGCGGAACGCGGCGTCACCACCCGCAAAGCGGTTGCCGACTATTCGGTTTTGCCCGGGCGGAATCGGCAAGTTGATTTTGACCGCGCTCGCAATCGGCTCAACCGACTTTTGAATCACCGGTGCGCCGATGACGCTGATCGCCACGACCACGCCTGCCGAAACCAGGCCCCAGGCGGGTCCTGCCATCCATCGCCATGGCCCGGATTCCAGCCGGTTGCTAAGGATCGTCAGGGATTCACCGGCGAAAGCCGAGCTTGCCGCGTACGAGCGCTGGGCCAGCCGCAGCATCGATCGGTAATGGGCTCTCGCAAAGAGGGTGGATGCACAGATCAAGAAAACGAAAAACAGCGGCGTCGCTGGACCATACGTATCGAAACATCCGGTCAGGCCAAACAACGCGATACTCGGGACGGCCAGGAATAGGAGCGTCGAGTCTCGCCAAGCCACGACCGAACACATCAGAATCATCCACGACAGCATTCCGGCCACAATCAGCTCACGCGGATAGCCGCCCCCCGGCGTGAGGCCATTGAGCGGAAGTACCAAGACTGCAGCGGCGATGCCAAAACCCGCAAATAGGCCCGTATCCCAGGTGACGGCCTGGTTTCGAAACTTCTGAGCCAGCAGGTAGCCGGCGACGGCCATGATCAGCGTCCCGATCGCAAAGAAATTCGCAACCACCGGCTTGCCGATGCTCATGCCCGTGCAGTAAGTAGCCAGCGTGGCTCCCACCGCGGCAAGAAGGTGGTCGATGCGTCCTACCTGCTGCGGTCCATCGCGGGCAATCACTGGGGCCTTACCTCCGGCATAACCATAACCTGAGCTCCGACATCCTGCAATCTGGCCAGGTAGCTCGGGTTTGAGGCATTGCCATCGCGCTCGAGCCTCCCTTGCTCGGCGTACTGTGCGGCATCGTAGACGAGGCAAGCAACTTGCGCCCCTCCGAGTCGGGCAATGGTGGACGGGAGGTCGGTGTCCTGCCGAGAAAGCAGCAGAATAACCGTCGCTCCCTCGGGCATCGCGCTCTGAGCAGTTCGAAGATCTTCGCTCATCGAAGTGGCCGAGTCCGCTACGATGACTGTTAGGATATCGGAAATCTGGGCCAATCTCGTCTCAAGATCCGCGGTCGAGTGGGAATCGGTCTCGAACTGGCCGAACTGAACGATTGCCTGTTTCCGCAGGAATTGCTCCGCTAGATACAGCGCATGGCCGCACATCGCTTCCAGCGTGGAATGAAGGCCCTCGCCAACATCGCTTCCTTTGGTGCGCTGCAGGAGAAACACAAAGTGGGCGCCGGCTCCAGTCTCGAACTCCTTGACCATTAGCCTTCCCGTTCGTGCGCTTGATGCCCAGTGGACATGCTTTAACGGGTCGCCGGTCGCATACTCCCGAATGCCTCGTGTATCCAAGCCGGAACCGCGGATTCGGCCCGTTTCCAACTCGCTGTTGCCCATTCCGGCACCGGCTGCGATCGCAATCGACACGGGAATGGGCGCTGGGTAGACCTTTAGCTGGCACGGCTCGGTGGTGATCGTGCGCTCGAGAACGATCAAACCAAGGGCGTCGGTGCCGCGGATCGTCGCACGATTCCAGCGATAGCTTCCGCGACGCCTCGGACGAAAGCTGTAGCGTGTCTCGACGGGTTGATCAGGCGCCGGAGCTACGGGCAGGCTCGGCGTGATGTCTGAGGCTGCCATACGACCAGGCAGGCTGTCGACGATGGAAATGAGCGGACGGCGAATACGGCGTTCGCTGGTGAGGGTCATTTGCACCGTGACGGTGTCTCCCACAGCGACGGCGGGCGGGACGACACGCTCGACCCTCAAGCCCTGAATGGCCAAATAGGATTGGATACGAGCCGCTGCGAGAGTCACGATCATGGCGGTGCTCATAAAAAAGAGCTGTTGCGAATTGATCAGGACGGCAACGACCGCGAGAAAGAGTGCGGCTGCCACCAACGTGGATCGGCCGACGGACCGCATCGCTTAAGCCACGGGAACCGGCGTCGGCACCGAGGTGAGGACCTGTTCGATGACATCGTCGTTGGTCAGGCCGCGTGCTCGCACTTCGCCGCGAACAATCACACGGTGCCCAAGAATCGTGGCTGCCATCACCTTCACGTCGTCCGGTGAGACAAATTCGGAACCCCTGAGGGCGGCGTGGGCCTGGGCGGCGTGCAACAAATAGAGCGAGCCACGAGGAGATGCGCCCATCGCCAAGAGGCTGTGATCGCGGGTTGCACGGACGATACCCACAATATAATCCCGCACCGTATCGTGGACAAAGACATCGCGGATGGCGGCGATAACTTCGAGAACCTCCTCAGGCGTCGTCACCGCGCGAAGCGTATCGATGGGGTGGGCGATTTGCTGGGCTCGCATCACCTCAAGCTCTGCCTCCAAGTCGGGATAGCCGAGAGAGACTCGCGCAAAGAACCGGTCAAGCTGGGCCTCCGGCAACGGAAATGTGCCGGTCATCTCGACGTTGTTTTGCGTTGCAATGACGAAGAAAGGGCGTGGAAGAGGCCTAGTTTGCCCGTCAATCGAAACCTGATGCTCCTCCATCGCTTCGAGCAAGGCTGACTGCGTCTTTGGGGTCGCCCTGTTGATCTCATCGACGAGAACGACGTTCGCGAACACGGGTCCTGGGCGAAAGTCGAACGATTGGTCCCGCTGGTTGAAGATCGAGGAACCCGTGACGTCTGTTGGCAGGAGATCCGGCGTAAACTGGACGCGCCGGAACTCGCCGCCGATGCTGATCGCAATCGCTTTGGCCAGTGTCGTCTTTCCAACGCCGGGCACGTCTTCGATCAGCAGGTGGCCGCCACAGAGCATCGTGATGACGCTCTTTTTGATGGACTCCTGCTTGCCTACGATGACGCGGCCGATCTCTTCAATCAAGCGATCGGCTAGGTTGGATATATGCGATGACTTCAAGGAGACGTTCCCAGGCGCGAAAGTTGATTATTCGACGCTAACAAACCGGCCGAAAAGTTCGTTAGCTGGCATGCGGCGCCGACTTGCTTTCGGTAACCGTATCCTCCGCAGGCTCTTCCCTCAGGGCGCTGTCGAAATTCTTCTTGCCCTCTTCGATGCCCTTTTGAAACTCACCCATACCTTTTCCAAGGCCTCGCATGAGTTGTGGGATCTTGGTTCCACCAAAGAGAAGAAGGACCACGATCAGGATGGCGACCATTTCGGTCGTGCCAAGCCATGCGAAGTAAGGTAAGGCGCTATGTAGCATCATTTGAACCGCCACTACCAGTATACGCCAGGGGCGGACAAACGTTCACTCGTTGACCGGGGTTTGGTTACTTCGAATCTGTTCCTACTTTGGTCTCGATCTTCCACCCCTTGTTTTTGCCAACGTCGAAGGTGGTACCGCTGTTGTTGTCGAATCCTTCGACATCGCCTTCCATGTGAACCAGGATCCAGCCGCGGTTCTTGCCCATCAGCTTCGGCGAAGATTCCTTTGGAAGGGGCTTGTACTTGGCCGCTACATTGCTACCGGCCTTTTCCGTTTCGAAGAAAAGCACAGTGGAGCCCGGATTGGCAACCTCGCTCGCTACCTTGCCGGCAACGTCAGCGTTGTACGCGATTCCCGTCTTGTAGGCGTCGGTCTCGGCGCAAACCCAAACCGCGGAATCGGGATCGACCACCTTGATTGGTCCCAGGTCTTCCTTTTTGCCACTGATCGCCTTCTTCAGGTAAGGCTTCAGGTCCTCCTGCCACGTTTGTGCAGGCGGCAGCTTGCCGTCGTGTTCAGCGGCGTAGCCCTGAGCCGCTTCGCGGAGAAATTCCATTGAGACAGCGCAGCCGGCCATGGGAAACGCCTCGCGCATGACCTTCATCCCGAAGTAAGTACAGACTCCTAGGAGGGCAAGGCACGGAATTCCGATAACCAGGCACACGATAAGTACGATCTTGCCTGTGTTGCTCTTTGGAGCAGCAGCGTAACGATCATTTGGCATCCCCATGGCAGAATTTTAGCCCGAACCTGGAAATTCCGTGAATGCTACAACTTCAATTCGCCCACGGCCGCTCAGGTAACTTCGAAGGCATGCCGAATCCCGCTCGGCCACCAAGCGTTGACAAGCTTAAATCAAATCCCGTTCTCGCGCCATATTCCGAGGCTATTCGGAGCCGTGCCGGAAGAGCGGTTGCGCAGTCAATTCGGGATGGTCAGCTCATAGGCGAGAATGGAGCGATCGAAGCCGCCCTATTGGATGCGGCCGAATACTTCGCGTCTACATCCCTAAAGCCGGCAATCAACGCCACCGGCGTCATTTTGCACACTGGGCTAGGAAGAGCTCGCCTCAGTAATGCCGCCACTGAGTCCGTTACAGCGGTGGCGGGAAGCAACGCGACCCTCGAGATCAGCCTCGAAACGGGTGAAAGGGGCGACCGACAGTCCCATGTTCGGGAGTTGCTTCGCGAATTGACGGGCGCGGAAGACGCCTTAGTGGTCAACAACTGCGCAGGTGCGCTCTACTTGAGCCTTGCCGCGCTTTGTCGCGGCGGCGGGGTGATCCTGTCACGCGGTCAAATGGTGGAGATCGGTGGCTCCTTTCGAATGCCCGACATCATCGCGGACACCGGCTGTCGGTTAGTGGAGGTTGGATGTACCAACCGTACTCGACTAAGCGACTACGAACGGGCGGTGGGAGAGGATACCAAGGCCATCCTTAGGTGCAGTCCGAGTAATTTTCAGATGACGGGCTTTGTTTCGCAGCCAGAGCTTGGGGAACTTGCTGCGCTGGCACAACGCTCCGGCTCGCTTCTGATTGACGACCTTGGACATGGCTGTTTGATCGATGTTCGGGAATTTGGGCTCCGCCAAGTCACGACCCTGGGGGAAAGCATTTCAGCTGGGTCCCACTTGGTGCTCGGCAGTGGGGACAAACTGCTCGGCGGCCCCCAAGCCGGAATCGCTGTCGGCTCGAACGAAGCCATTGCCGCGATGAAAAAGCATCCCCTTGCTCGCGCGTTCCGCATTGACAAGCTCTCGCTGGCCGCCCTCGCCGCCACGCTCACCCAATACCGAGACGGCACGTGGCGGTCGATCCCGCTCTGGACGGCCGTAAGCCGCACCCTGGAGACCGTGAAGAAGGATGCCAAGGCGATTGCCCGGTCCTGGCATGGCGCCGAGATTCAACGCGCTGAAACTGAGATTGGTGGCGGCTCCCTGCCTGGAGAGGGCATTCCAACTTGGCGAGTCGGCCTCGCCGCTCCCGATCCCGTGGCACTGGCCACGTTGCTTCGCAACGGTAAGCCAAGTATCTTCGGCCGAATCGAGCGGGATCGGGTCTGGCTGGATCCGAGAACCCTGGACCCGGACGAAGTCAGGGCTGTCGCCAAACGGTTGAAGGAGCTTGCGGCTTGAGCCATACGCCCGAAGAGGTAGTGACGGCCGTTGCGATCGCGGAAGCCACTGGCCTCTCCGACGGTCAGTTGCGCGAGTTGGCAGACGCCCTAAAACGGGGCGAATCCCCCGCTGATCCAGCCATTCGATCGATATTGAGGCTTGCCTCGGCGTACAGTGTGGTACGAAGGCGTTTCGGGAGGACTTCGGCACTGAAGGTCATTGACCAGGTTTTCGACGTTCCGGAACACAAGGGGCTCGTCCACGCATTGCATCAAGTGTCTCCATGCATCGTTCCCTTGGACTTGGACTAGCGGCACTCCTCCTTGTTGGGTGCGGGGAACCCGATCCCGGACCGGTCGTTACTACTGCCGATAGCCCTTACCGACACCCGATCACAGACGACCCGTGGGTCGTTGCCTGCACGGATTCCAGCCAGACGGAACCGGCTTACCTCGGTGGACGGGTTGCTGGGTTCCGAATCAGCCGCAACGCATGCTCGCTGTCACTGCTGGCAAAGGTGGGCTATGAAAAGTCCGGTGAAGAGAAGCTCCTCGCGCCGCCAACCGATCTAAAAACGTCCTGGGAACTCGATGGTAAGGCGCTGGCTATGACCGGGATCGAGTACCGCCAGCAGCTGAACCTCAAGTCTGGTGTCCTGACGACCCAGTACCAAGCCGGATCTGGAGTGCAAGTGAAGGTGCTTCAGAGGGTGGATCCCGAGACAAGCGCGCTTGCCGAGCAGTGGAATTTCGTATTTGATACCCCTCGGTTACTCACCATGCGATTCTCGCCCTCGCCCGATGCGCGAACAGAGGGTGGCCACTATGTTTGGAGGCTGGACGAGCGCTACCCGGTCGCGGTAAGACATGGCGGGCAGACCAGGGTCTTGGAGTCGTTACAGGCAGGCGTCCTGGTGGCCACGGCCGGACCCGCCAGCCAGATCACAATAACGCGGACCATCGGAATCCAGGCTGATAACCTTCCGAGTCCGGACCGAGTGCTTGTGGCTCCGGGCCCCGACATTCCAGAGATATCCATCGATGGACCGCGCGACGACCAGGACGCGGTAAGGGCGATGCTCTTCTACCTCGAATCGCTTGGCAGGAGTCAGCCGCCGAGCCCGTTCGGATGGAGCAATACGACCTATTTCGGCCATGCGTTCTGGGATGCCGATGTCTGGGTGTTGCCGGCCGCTGCGCTGTTGCTCCCTGATGTGGCTCGCTCCATTGCCGAGTATCGATTGAGGCTTGGAGCGCCGCATGATCAGCATGGATATCGGGCTAACTACAAGCGCTGGGCCACAGCGGAGGCCAGTGAAATCGGTCTTAAGCCCTTGACCGAGCCACCGGCTCTGATGGTGCCGTGGGAATCCAGTCTCAGTGGTCTCGAAACCGTTCCGGGACCCTCTCGGCTGCAGCACCATATCACGGGTTCAGTACTCTGGGGCCTCACCATGGCAGAGGCGTTTGGTCTTATCCGGGAGCAGGAAGGTTCCCTCATGACCGCATTCGTCAGTGGTGCAGACCAGTTTTGGCGTCAGAGGTCGAACCGGCGGCCCGACGGACTATTCGAAGTGCGCCGTACGATGAGTCCGGACGAGTTCCACGTGGGTGACAACGACCTTTACACCAACTTGCTTGCCCAGTGGTCGACGAATGACCGTTCATGGAAACAGCAGAGTCGCCCTTTTTACCTTCCCAAGGACGATCGGTCATTCCTGACCTACGATCATGACCGGCTGCGATCGTACAAGCAGGCTGCCGCCGTTCTAGCGATATATCCTCTGCAGTTTCCACCGGCTGAGGCGCAAGCGCTCACCATGCTGTCACGCTTTGCCGACAAGGTCACCGAGAACGGGCCTGCCATGTCCGACTCGATCCACGCTACCATTCTCGCTCGGTATGGGAATGCAGACGAGGCCTATGAGCGTTGGCGAGCCAGTTGGCAACCCTTTACCGACCACCCTCTCCTGTTGTTCAGTGAGAAGAAGCGGAAGGCGGTGACGTACTTCACCACGGGGGCAGGGGGCTGCCTGCAGGCATTTCTGTACGGGCTGCTCGGATTTCGTGTGGACGATGAAGCACAGGCCGGATCCAAATGGTCCCTTCCGTTGCAGGCGGGTAAGGTCTTATCGATACGGCCGCGCTTGCCCAGCGCTTGGCGGTCGGTAACCATCAGAGGCGTTCGGCTAATGGGTCGCAAGTTCGATTTCACCATCTCAAACGAAGCCGTTAACGTCGAGCCAAAAGGAGCATAGATGCCAAACGTCGTCATTACCGTTGATTGCGAGGCAGCCCACCACGATCGCTGCTTTACGTCGGAGTACATTCGCGTCCTTGAGGATGAGTTCGTGCCCGCCACTTGGATGATTCACGTGTCGATGAAGGATGCCACCGCCAACACGCTGCTGTACTATCGCGAGTATGCGCACAAGATCCCGAACTGGCACGAGATCGGAATGAAGGTGAATTTCGAAAATGAACGCGGCTACATCGAGGATCCAAAGGAGCGTGCGAATGTTATCTTCTTAGCCAAGGATGCTCTCAAGTCCCATATGTTCAAGGCCACGGCCTTTCGAGCTGGATGCTTCGCGCTGGTGCCAAGCGACGTGCCGTACTTGGAGGACATCGGCATTCTCGTCGACAGCTCGATCGTTCCCGATGCCGAGTACCGTATGTTTGTGGATTGGACGGGGGCACCTCACGAGCCGTTCCACGCTGGACCCGGAGACCTCAAAAAAGAGGGTAAGAACCGGCTCCTTCATATTCCGGTGGCGACGCACGAGGGGAAGCACGCTTACCTTGACAGCGGCTTCGATGTGGTTCAACCAATTCTAGAAGCCAATTTACAAAGGGAAGTCGTCTGTGTTGGCCTACGTGACTACCACGATTCAGTGGAGGACCTTCGAAAGATGGTTCGGTACTTCAGGAGTAAGGGCGCCCATTTCACGACGCTCACGCAGGCGGCAAGCGAACATTACGAGCACCACGAGGCCCTGGTCTAGCTAAACAAAGAGTTGCGGCCCGTTCCAATCCGGAACGGGCCGCGATGCCTTCAGAGAGCGATTACGGCTGGGTGAGTTGCACTCGAACCTGATCGATCTTGATCGTCCAGTTGAAGCCTGCTCCAGGGCCGCTCGGGAAGTACTGGGTTCGCACGCCGATCGTCGTGTCTGCATTGATATACAGAGCCGTGTTCGTCGTGCTCGCAGTTACGGTCGTGCCGCCGGTCGTAACCGTGCCACTGCCGATTTGGTCCCAGATGCCGGATCCATCTTGCCGCTGTGCGAAGATCTTGAGTAGCGCCTGCGGTCGGGTGACCTTGCTGTTGACGCTGACCGTGATCTTACTGACGTTCTGGTTGAACTGCGAGAACGCGTAGTACTTCAGGTCAGCCTCTGGCTGTCCGAGCGTGCCTGGGTTCTTCTGGTTCAGAACGTCGAGCGTAATGCCATCCACAGCGTGGATATCGGTCACAGGGTCGTTGTTGGTGAAGCCCTTTTCGACCGTGTAGAACTCAATCAACGAGTCGAAAGTCTTCTGAACGACCGTGATCGTTACCGTGGCCGCCGCCGACAGCATATTGTCCGTATCCTTGGCTTTGTACTTGAATGTGTCTACACCGAAGAAGCCGGGATTTGGAGTGTAGCTGAAGGAACCGTTAGCATTAAGCGTTAGCGAACCGTTCGTAACGTTGGTGTCGAGCACCGCCGTCAGGGTTTGACCATTCGGATCGGTGTCGTTGCCGAGCACGCCCGGTGCAGCGATATTCAGGGTTTGCCCTTCGTTCGCATTGTAAGCGTCGTTATTGGCGGTCGGAGGCAGCGGGCCCATCGATTCGATGGCCTTGCCAACGTCGATTCGTCCCCAACCCCAGTAGTCGTCATTGCCGGCATTGCCGAGGTCTTTGCAGCTGTTGAAGAGGATAGTCTCAACCTGGTTCGGGGTGAGCGCGGGGTTCATCGACCAGATGAGCGCACAGGCGCCGTTGGCAACGGGGGTTGCCATGCTGGTGCCATCCCAAGCCTCATAACTGGTGTCCGAAGTCCGCGTCGACGACCAAATGCCGGTACCCGGCGAGAAGACGTCGACGCCACGGCCATACGCGCTGAAAGACGCCTTGCCGTCGCTGGAATTAGAGGCGCCAACTACGATGACGTCGGCATGGTCGAATCCGGTGAGGTTTCGATTGTCGTTGCCGGCCGCCCAGAGGAGCAGACCGCCCTTGCCCTTGATGTAGTTGCCGGTGGTCTGGATCGAGGAGCTGTCAACGCCAGAATAGCTGACGCTGATCGGCTTCGCGCCGTTATCCACGGCCCATCGGGCGCCGTTCGTCAGGGCAGAAAGGCTAGCTCCGCCGCCTGCATCGTTCGTAACGCGGATCGGCATGATCTTGACCGTCCATGCCACACCAGCGACGCCCTTGCCGTTGTTACCGGAGGCAGCCGCGCAACCTGCCACGTGCGTGCCGTGGCCGTTAACGTCGTTGACTTGGCCGCCGTTTGCTTCAGCCTGGCCCGATGCCGAGTTATAGCCGTTGACCCATCGGCCCGTTAGGTCCTCGTGGGTCTTGCGAACGCCCGTGTCGCAAACCGCCAACGTTACGGACGGATTGCCTTGGATGTAATCCCAAGCGATGTTCGATCGAATCTTCGGGTGGTGCCATTGGCTGCCGTACCGAGGATCGTTGGGGGTGAGCAGTGGATACAGGATCCAGTTAGGATGGGCGTACTCAAAGAGGCCGGTGCCCATCAGCTGCGACGCCAGCAAATTCTCGTTGCTGCCATCCGGCACGTTGATGATGTATTCGTCGACTTCGACGACGTATTCAGCCGTCATCGGCGTCAGCCGTTGCTGAGCCTGTTGGGCCAGCAGCATGGCTTGCTTAATCGATACACCTTGGCCGAGCAGATCGTCGATCTGCTTTGGCCGAACAATCATCTGACCCGAGAATTCTTTGACTCCGGGCAGTTCTTTGTAGTCTTGGGAACCCGCAAGGGTGGCGCCAGCAAATAGCAGCGCGACCGCGGTTAGGATTGCTTTATTCAACCTGAACTCCTTCCTTAATAGGATTGAATCGGATAGGCGCTCTCCGCCTACCGACGTACAAGTATTAGATCGACAAATGTTACTTTAAAGTTCAAAAAAACCGCCCCGATCGAGTTGGTCGGGGCGGTTTGCTGGCATTGGCCCCTTAGTTCACCGTCAGATGAACCATATCGGGTCGACCGCGGAACTTGGCTTGCGGAAGCACGCCTGCCTTTCGGTAGCGGACTCGAGCCTCCAAGGCACCGGTCGTCGGATTGACGATGTCGGCGATTTCGGTTGCATTGGTCGTGATCGCAGTTCGCGTCACGTCGGTATTGGCCGCGCCGAACACGAACAGGTCCTTCTGGTACGTGTTGTTGTTGTTGGCTCGGCTAACGAACTCGATTCGCTGCTCGATATTGGTGAATTGAGTCTGAGCGTCGACCGTAAGCTTCAACTGGGTGATACCGCTGGTGATCGGTGACGTGAAGAACACGTTGAACCGAATAGCCGGGATCGAAGTGTTAGCGACTGCAGTGTTCTCGGCCTCAGCTCGCGTACCGTTGTCCGTTCGGATCTTGTTCACATCATTGGCGCCAAGCTCGAGGCCCTGCGGTCCGACCGTGTAGCTTGTGGCGTCGACTTCGAACGGCGACGGCGTGTTCTGCAGCGCCTTTTGAGCGTCCACGCGGCCCTTGCCGTAGAGTGTGTCTTCGCCAGCCGATCCAAGGTCCTTACACGTGGTCAGGAGGATGTTTTCGACCTGATTAGGCGTCAAGCCGAAGTTTCGTCCCTTGATAAGCGCGCTAACGCCGCAAGCGATCGGGCTGGCAAAGCTGGTGCCATCCCACCCGGTTCCCTGATAGCTCGTGTCGCTGCTGTTGCTGGTTGACCAGATGCTTTCGCCCGGTGCAACACAGTCGGTCGCGGTTCCGCGATTCGAGAAACCGGACAGCGTATCGCCGGAGTTAGTCGAGCCAACGATCACCACATCGACGTGGTCATTGTTATTGGTTTGCGAGGCGTTGCCGGCGGCAAAGTGAACGAGGCAGCCCTTGCTCTTCGCGTAATTGCCCGCGGTCTGGAAGGAAGCGTCCTGAACGCCTGAGTAGCTGAAATTCAGAACGTGGGCGCCATTGTCGGCCGCCCAGTTGATCGCAGCGACCATCCAAGAAATCTGCGAGCCGCCGCCACCCGAGTTGGTTACGCGGATCGGCATGATCTTGCAGTTCCAAGCCATACCGGCCACACCGACGCCATTGTTGCCCGTGGCGGTAACAATGCCCGTCACGTGGGTGCCGTGACCATGGATGTCGTTGATCTGGCCACCGTTGGCTTCGGACAGGTTGCTGGCGGAGTTGTAGCCGCTCACAAATCGACCTGCGAGGTCTTGGTGGGTCTTGCGAACGCCTGTGTCGCAAATGGCGACGATAACGTTGCTGTTGCCCGTGAAGATGTCCCAGGCGAGCGGTGAGTTGACCTTAGGGTGGTGCCACTGATTGCCGTAGAACGGATCGTTGGGAGTCAATGCCGGGAAGTGCATGTAGTTGGGCTCGACGTACTCGTACAGGCCCGTCTCCATGAGGTGCTCCGACATGCTGTTCTCGTTGAAACCTTCGGGGATGTCCACGACGATCATGTCGGTCTGCGGCAGATAGTCGACTTCCAGCGACGCGATCTGCTGCGAAGCCATCGACTTCATCAGTTGAGCCTGCTGCAGGGTCCAGCCATTCTGAAGGTAATGGTCAATCTGCTTCGGCCTGACGATCATCTGGCCGGTGAATTCCTGAACGCCCGGTACCTCGAAGTATTGGGCGCGATCGGCCATAGCAATGGCCGACGCAGCAACGATGCCGCTAAGTATAAGTAGCTTTTTCAAATATGCCTCCACAAAAAATTACAGGTGCCCAAGGGCGGGCACAGAATCTCTCCCACTTATTATAAGACAGGATTTGGATACTGGAGAAAGGCCACGGCAAGAATTGTGCCAAAAAACTATTCGGCGACCTTAAGAACGCTCAGAAACGCCTCCTGAGGGAGTTCAACGGCGCCGATTTGTTTCATGCGCTTCTTGCCCTCCTTTTGCTTTTCAAGCAGCTTGCGTTTCCGTGTAACGTCTCCACCATAGCACTTGGCGATAACGTTCTTCCGGAAGGGCTTGACCGACTCGGCCGCGATGATCTTGGCCCCGATCGCGGCCTGAATTCTAACCTCGTACTGTTGTCTTGGAACCACCTTCCGCAATTGCTCGACCATTGCCCGTGCCCGCTGATACGCAAACTCTCCGCTGACAATGAAAGAGAGGGCATCAACAACATCGCCGTTTAGCATGATATCGACCTTCTTGAGATCAGACCGCATGTACTCGGAAAGCTCGTAATCGAAACTGGCGTAGCCTCTCGTGCTGGATTTCAACTTATCGAAGAAGTCGAGGAGGATCTCCGCCAAGGGAAGGGTGTAATGGAGAATGACGCGATTGGTCGTTGGGTATTCGGTCCGGACATAAATGCCTCGGCGGTCTTGACACAGCGTCATCGCCGCCCCCACATATTCGTTGGGGCACATGATCGTTGCGCTCACTGCGGGTTCTTCGATGAAGGCAATCTCGGTGGAGTGAGGCATAAGGCTAGGGTTGCTCACATGCACGACATCGGAGTTCGTCTTATGAACGATGTAATCCACGCTGGGTGAAGTCAAAATGAGGTCAAGGCCAAACTCACGTTCGAGGCGTTCGCGTGTGATCTCCATGTGGAGCAGCCCCAAGAAACCGCATCGATAGCCGAAGCCGAGCGCTGCCGAGCTTTCCGGCTCGAAGTCCAGTGCGGCATCGTTCAGCTTGAGCTTGTCCAGGGCATCTCGAAGCTCCTGGTAGTCCTCACCATCGCTGGGATAGAGACCACAGAACACCATCGGCTTGGCCTTCCGGTAGCCGGCAAGTGGCTCCGTCGCCGGGTTGTGGGCGCTCGTAACGGTGTCTCCTACGCCCGCGTCCCCGATGGCCTTCATCGATGCCGTGATGAAGCCAACCTCGCCGGTTTCGAGGGCGGTCGTGCGGTCCAAGCTCGGTCGAAAGACGCCAACCGTGTCCACGTCGAACGTCGCGCCCGTGGACATCATCCGGATCCGGTCACCCGGTCGAACGGAACCATCCACAACGCGTACGTAGGCAACCGCTCCCTGGTAACTGTCGAAATGAGAGTCGAAGATCAGGGCGCGAAGTGGCCGATCGGCATGGCCTTTGGGGAAAGGAACTCGCTGGACAACGGCTTCAAGAATGTCGTCGATTCCGATGCCCGTTTTTGCCGAGGTCAGAACCGCGTCGTCGGCGATAATGGCAACCGCGCTTTCGATTTCCTCCCGGGCCCGGTCGACATCGGCGTGTGGTAAGTCGATTTTATTGATGACAGGAACGATTTCCAGGTTTTGGTTCATTGCCATCGCCGCGTTGGCGATCGTCTGCGCTTCCACACCCTGGCTGGCATCCACGACTAACAGGGCGCCCTCACACGCGGCAAGCGACCGAGAAACCTCGTAAGTGAAGTCCACGTGTCCGGGCGTATCGATCAGGTTTAGCTGGTAGGTTTCCCCGTTCGATGCCGTGTAGCTAAGTCGAACAGCCGTCATTTTGATCGTAATCCCTCGCTCACGCTCGATATCCATCGTATCGAGCATTTGCTCTTGTGCTTGTCCGCGGATGGCGCCGCAGCGCTCGATGATGCGGTCGGCGAGGGTCGACTTGCCGTGATCGATATGCGCGATGATGCAGAAATTCCGGATATGGTCCTGGTTCATCGCGGCTGCGTCAGTGTACCGCCGGGCCTGTCAGTTAGATGTCACAATCAAATCTGAGAAACATGAGCCGTTCCTTGATCAATTTGTCGTTTCCTCGCCCGGCAAAGGGATGGAAGCTGGATATGGCGACACCGTGCCCGCACCTACCCATCGGAACGGAAATTGGGTGGCAATCGGCTGGAGGGCCGGCCAAGCACCCAGCCCGGATGCTGGGTACCACGCTCACGATCGACCTGCCTCCTGGCATGAGCCGAGTTCACTTGGTTGGTATCTTCGGCCTGTGGTCCGCTCCGACCGTTGAACCGCCAGGCAGTCAGGGCGCCACGCTTGGCTGGCTCAGAGGCGAGTCGACTATTCGAACCGTTGCCCTCGTTGCCGGCCGTCACTACGATGACGCCGCCAAGAGCGTGAAAATCCAGCGTTCGAACGGAGACGGCACCAGCATCGAAACGCTTGGCGCCACTGAGGTTGATGGTCGCTGTTACCGGGTTGACATTCTTACAATTGACGTCCCACAGGGGGCCGACCGACTCTCGTTCCACGACACGGGAACCGTAGCAAGTTTCGTCATCTTTGATGCCCTTGCCGAAGTCGAGAAGCCAACGGCGTGCCCCTTCAGGGAGGCCAGCGGAGGGGTGTCGCTGGCCGAGGTCGGCGCGATCATTCGACTCGCCGACCAAAAGCGTTTTCAGCAGGCCCTTGCTCAGCTGAGCAGCGGCATTCGCCAGCTCTCCGACCTCGACGAGGGACGCAGCCTCGCATTGACGTTCCTCGCCGTGATCGTCGCCGCCCTGCTGGAACTGGGAGGGTCGAGAGACCTGCACCGCCTGCAGCTCGAAGCAGCGCGTGAGTTTGACCGACTTCAGAGCACCCACGACATTGCGGACCGGGTCTCGAATCTGTTACTAGCCGTGACTCACCCGCATTTCGTCCGCGAGAAGTCCCACACCGACAATCTGATCGAGGATGCGATCCGGTATGTCGGTCGCCACTTTGCCCGCGACATCAGTGATGAGGAGATGGCCAGAAACCTCGGGCTTAGCACGTCGCACTTCCGCTACCTGTTCAAGCAGGCAACCGGGATTCCGTTTCACAAGTACGTGATCGCATCCCGCCTCGAAATGGCGCGCCAGATGCTGCTGGAGTCCGAGATGTCAATTTCGGAGGTTGCGGGGAGTGTGGGCTTTGCCAGTCCTGCGCACTTTACGCGGGCCTTTAATCAGCGATTCGGCAGTTCACCTAAGGTCCTTCGCTCAGCTCGGTCGATGGCCTAGCTGGCCTCGGCTTGTGGCTGGGTACTGGATTGCTTGGTCCTGCCGGAAACAATAAAGTCGACCCTGCTTGCGATGTTCAACGCATGGTCGGCGATCCGCTCTAGGTGGTGAATCGCGAGGAGAACCCAGCTTGCGGCCACGACCTGCCCAGGATCAGACTGCATGTTGCCATGAATCTGGCGGCGAAGTTCACGATAGAGCTCATCGATCTCGTCTTCCCGCTTTCGGATCGAGCCCACCATCGGGAAGTCGCGCCGAACAAAGGCGTCGATAGCCTCGGCGATCATGGCGCGTACAGCCGAACCCATCTTGCGGAGGTCGATGAAATCGGTGGACCCGAGCTCCTGTTCAATCTTCATGCCGCATTTGGCGATGTCGACGGCCAGGTCGCCAATTCTCTCAATGTCGGTGATGATCTTGAGGGTCGATCCGACGATGCGAAAATCCGTCGCTACCGGCTGTTGGAGGGCCAGCATTCGAAGGCAACGATTCTCAATATCTTGATCGAATCGATCGACCTCGTCGTCAGCTTCAAGGACTTCAAAGGCGAGCCGGGAGTCCAAGGTGCAAAGCGATTCTATGGCACGTCCAACCATGGATTCGGCTGCCGTCGCCATGGCCAGCAACTCGTGTTCGAGATGCCTCATTTCGATTGCGAAAGCCTGAGTATGTTGCGGTTGCACTGCCATAGCTGGTGGAGGCGACGGATGGTTGCCACCGGTGCCCAAATACTCTAGACGAAATCCGGCCACACAGCGGCGCCACGCCGAGACATTTAGCCGAGACTTAGAGGAAAGTGACAGATCGCTTGGTGAGGATCATCCTTTTCCGCACTCGGTTCGTCCATTATGCATCGATTTTGCGCAATATGACACCTTGGTGCAAAACGGCAACCCGATAAAGTGTCACCACCACCGCCTATTTCTCCCGAAAGACCTTTCGGAATGATCCCAATCGTGTCGATTGTTGGCGCAGAATCCAGGAGCGCACGGGTGTAGGGATGCCTGGGAGCGGCAAAAATCGATTCAGCCTCCCCTTGCTCGACGATTTGGCCAAGGTACATCACCAATATGCGGTCGGCCAAGTAGCGAACCGTGCCAAGATCGTGGGAGATGTAAACCAGAGCACAGCCCATCTCCTCTTGTAAGTCCTTTAGCAGGTTCAGGATTTGCGCTTGGATGCTGAGGTCGAGTGCCGCCGTTGGTTCGTCGCAGATGACAATGGGGGGCTTAAGAGCGAGTGCGCGAGCGATTGCCGCTCGCTGGCGCTGTCCTCCACTAAGCTGGTGGGGAAACCGGTCCGCATGGTCCGCTGAGAGCCCGACCTTCAACAGCAGGTCAGAGGCATCGATCGCCTTGGAGGCGAGTGCCGCCGGTTCTTCGATCGATCTCCGAAGAGTCCATCGCGGATCGAGGCTGGCATTGGGATCCTGCCAAACCATTCCCACATCCTCGGTCATCCCGCGATAGGGCCCATTAATCGGCCGACCCTTGATCGAGATGGACCCCCCGGCAATCGGCTGCAGTCCGAGGATCGCTCTGGCTATCGTCGTCTTGCCACAACCTGATTCACCGACGATGGTCAAGGTTTCGCCGGGTGCTACGGTAAACGACACGCGGTCCACTGCTCGGAATGTGCCGTCTCGCTGCGGATACTCCACAACGAGATCCTTGACCTCCAAGATTGGTGTCAATGGTCTTCAACCTCATCGGGAATCGCGCCCTTGTTCCAGAACATCCGCTGGCTGAGCTTGACGATGAAGTCGTCCTCGTCGATGCTGACTAACCGGGTGACCCGCGGAGAACTGGTAATCCGCACCCGGTCTCGGGCGAGGAGGTGGAGGCGGCTGGTTCCGTCACAGGACAGAACAGCGTCACCTTCTGTCTGAAGGCTCAGTTCGATGACCGAATCCTTATGGAGAATCAAGGGACGTGCCGAGAGCGTGTGCGGTGTTAGGGCGGTCAACAAGAGGGCGTGCACCGTCGGATCGACGATGGGGCCGCCCGCCGAAAGGTTGTATGCCGTACTGCCAGTGGGGCTTGCGACAATCACCCCGTCGGCTGGGTAGGTGGTCAGGTGGTAGTCGCCGACCTTGACCTGGATCGAGATCATCTGCGTGGTTGCGGCCCGCTGCAACGCCGCCTCATTTAGGCAGTGGAGACTTGCCACCGTGACCTCACCGCGCACGAGGTCGGCCTGCACCATCATTCGCTCCTCAATCCTAGCCCCTCCATCGAAAAACTGGCTGAGGGCGGCACCGATCTCATTGGGCCGACACTGAGTGACAAAGCCAAATCGGCCGTAGTAGACGCCCAAAATCGGCGTTCCGGACGAGGAACAGATGTGGGCGGCCCGAATCAAGGTGCCGTCTCCACCGAAGGTGATCAGAAGATCGGCATCGGCTAGCCGATCGGTCGGCAGAGGGTCGATTCCGATGAGCGGCGAGGCTTCCCGATCTGAATACGATTCGATCTGGTGCTTGCGAAGCCAATCCCTTGTTTGGACAGCGGCCTCTATCGCATCGGGCCGATGCACGTTGACGAGCAAGTTAACCCGAGCGTGCTTCACGATCCGGACTTCAAACGCTCCAAGTTCTTTTTGGCCTCGGCGAAGTTTGGATCGACTTTGAGTGCCTGCTCCAAGACCTGTATCGCCGCCGCCCTCTTGTTCAGCCTCTCGAGGGTGATCGCCAAGTTGTTGTAGGCGACAACGAACTTGCGGTCGAGCTCGATACTCTTCCTAAAGGCTTTTTCTGCTTCGGCGAGCTTGTTGTCTTCCAGCAGTCCAAGTCCGACACCGTTGTGTCCGCCTGGATTCTTTGGGTCCGCCTTGACGACGAACTGGAAGTGATACCGGGCGCCAGGCTTGTCGTTGCTAACCCAAAGCGCGTTGGCAAGGTCGAGTCGCACGCCATGCAGCGAGGGCTCCTTCCGAATCAGGTCCTTCCAAATCTCGATTGCCTTGTCGGTTTGGCCCAGCTTGGCATGCGTGGCGGCAAGACTCAGTTGGGCGTCGCGGCTCTGAGTGTTGAGCCCGGCCAAGCGCTGAAAGAGGGGCAACGCAAGGTCATACTCGCCCCGCTTGTATCGGATCAAGCCAAGGTTGTTCAGCGTGTCGACATCATTGGGTTCCAGGGCAAGCGCCTTCTCGTAAGCCTCGATCGCGCCCTCAAACTGGTTGGATCCGGCGCGCAGAACCCCGAGGTTGAACCAATAGGAAGCCGATAGGTTCTCTCCGTTCTTCAAAGCTTCCAGCACCGATAATGATTCGGACTTCTTTCCGAGCCGGGCGTAGATTTCAGATAAGACCATGCCGACCTTGGGCTCGGGCGTGCGGGGATGCCACGCCCGCTGCAGGTATTTGAGGGCTGACTCGTCCTGCCGAAGTCGTGCGAAAGCAAAGCCGGCGTTTCGCGCAAACGTCATTTCGGCCGGCTTGAGATCAGATGCCCGGGCGTAGGACGCCGCCGCATCGGCGGTCTGCTGAGATTGCTCGTACGCCGCCCCCAGGTTGTTGAGGGTGTAGGGATCCTCAGGTGAAAGCTCCAGAGCCCGCTTGAGAGGTCCAACGGCCTCTTGTGGCTTTTTCAACTTGAGATAGGCCACCCCGATGTTGTAGTGCGCTTCGGCTTGCTTCGGATTGATTTGAAGGAGCGATTCGAAGGACCGGATCGCGTCCGCGAAGCGCTCCGCCGACATGTAGGCATTGCCCAGGTTGTTAAGGACTTCGACGTTCGTTGGCTGGAGCTTCTTCGCGGCTTCGAGCGGCGGGATCGCCAGTGCAGGCTCGCTTCGCCGAAGGTGGAGGAAGCCCTTCCACGAGAGGGCATCGATGTACTCAGGCTTTTTGGCAAGAAGGGCGTCGACCGCTTTCAAGGCATCCTCAACCTTGCCATCCCGATATAGGTCGCGGGCGACTTTAAGCTCAGCGACGTCGTCGGCGGTCTGAGCAACGGAGGCCGTAGCGATTGCCGTGCAAGTCAGAACGACGATGAACAGGCGACAAAGTCCTGCCCTGAGCGTCCCCACAAGTGAGCGGCGGATTGCCACCTGGTTACTCCGACATAAGGTTGGGAATGACATTCTCGTAGATCTCGCGGCAGTGGCTCCGCTGTTCATTGATGACCGCCTTGCCTTGGTACGACAAAGAATACGCGTCTGATTCCGGGTCCAGGGTGCCAATCTTTCGGCAAGAAAGCCCCTTGACGCCAGCAACGTTTGCCAATTCGTCGAATTGCTTTACATCGATAAGGACAAGCACTCGTCCGCTCCACTCTCCAAACAGGTCGGAGACATCCAAACCCGTTGCAACTGGACAGTCGGCTTGGATGCCGCCGTGCCAGATCGCCAACTCGGCGAGTGCAAAGGCAAGCCCTCCCTCCGAGATGTCGTGAGCAACCTTGGCTAGCTTGAGTTCTCCGATCTCGACGAGTACGTCGTTCAGGTCACGTTCCCGGGCCAGGTCGGGTCCTTCGGGAACACCATGCTCCACCCCGCAAACTTCGGCAAGATATTCCGAGGCACCAATCCCTTGAGAGGCAGACCAGGCCGGCCTGGAATACTCGAGGAGGACAATGGTGGCGGGGGCGTCGATGCGTTCCATGATCGCGCTTTCAGCGTCGACGAGCACGCCGAGGGCGCCAATGAGAGGGGTCGGCAAGACTTCTCCCAGCTCGCTCTCGTTATAGAAACTGACGTTGCCGCTGATCACTGGCGTCCCGAGGGCCTCGGAAGCATCGGCAATTCCCCGCACCGCTCGCTCAAACTGCCAAAAAACGCTTGGGTACTGGGGGTTGCCGAAATTTAGACCGTCCGTAAGCGCTACGGGCTTCGCGCCCAGGCATGCGACGTTTCTCGTAGCCTCGACTGCTGCCAGCATCCCGCCGCATTGGGGATCTGCATAGGTCCAGCGGGCATTGCCATCAATCTTGACCACGATGGCTTTGCGGGTTTCCCGTAGCGCGATCACCGATCCATCAGAAGCGCCCGGTCCCACCGCCGTCCGAGTTTGAACTTCCTGGTCGTATTGCTGCCAGACCCACCGCCTCGATGAAAGATTTGGACTCGCCAAAAGCTTCTTAAGGCTTTCCGCAGGATTGCAGGGCGGCAGGGAGGCCGGCGTCCAACGTTGTCGTTCCTCGAATTCGGCCGGCACCTCAATCGGAGTGGAATACGTGGGGCAGCGGTCAGTAAGCAGGTCTGGCGGTACGTCGACAATCCTTTCTCCCTTGCGAGAGATTCTGACCCTGCGATCGTCGGTCACTTCACCGATCACCTCCGCGTGTACTCCCCACTTGTGGAAGACATCGATGACTTCTTGCTCGCGTCCGGCTGCGGCAACGGCCAGCATCCGTTCCTGGCTCTCGCTAAGCATCATCTCATACGCCGAGATGTCTTCCTCGCGGGTGGGCACGCGATCCAAATCGATGCGCATTCCAACCCCACCCTTGCTGGCCATCTCCGTAGTCGAGCAGGTCAGCCCTGCCGCGCCCATGTCCTGGATGGCGACGACAGCACCAGTTTCCAGGGCCTCCAGGGTGGCCTCGATCAGAAGCTTTTCCGCAAAGGGGTCACCAATTTGAACGTTCGGCCGCTTAGCGTCGCTGTCTTCACCCAGAGCGTCGCTGGCAAACGTTGCGCCGTGAATCCCATCCTTGCCGGTTGCGGCCCCAAGGTAGATGACTTTGTTTCCCGCTCCTTGCGCAGCTGCCGTCGCGATAGAACGCATCGGGACCGTGCCGACCGACATCGCGTTTACCAGTGGATTGCCGCTGTAGCGCGGGTGAAACATGAGATCGCCGGCGACGGTTGGGACACCAACGCAGTTGCCATAGCCGGCGATGCCCGCGACAACATGCTCGAAGAGGTGACGGTTGCGCTCGACAATCCCGTCAGGAGCTTCACCCTTCCGGAGCGGGCCGAATCGAAGTGAATTGAGCGAAGCGATCGGTCGCGCCCCCATCGTAAAGATGTCGCGAATGATCCCGCCCACACCGGTTGCTGCCCCCTGGTAGGGTTCGACTGCACTCGGATGGTTGTGGCTCTCGACCTTCATGGTAACGCCGATTCCATCGCCGATATCGACAACTCCTGCGTTTTCGAGCCCGGAACCTGCCATGGCCTCCCGGTACTTCTTAAAGTAAGCGAGAATGGGACGGGAATACTTGTATCCGCAATGCTCGCTCCACATCACGGCGAACATGCCGAGTTCCGTTAGGGTAGGTTGGCGTCCAAGCAGTTGAAGTATGAGGTCGTGCTCAGAGTCGGTTAGCCCCATCGACCGATGGACATCGGGAGCTAAGACAGCCATTACCAGGATTATATCCCTGGGGTTCCTCCTGTTCATGGCCGCCTGCGGCAGCAGGGGCGACTGGGTTGGCCAATGGAAAGGGAACCACGGGCTGCCGGGCCGCGAGGGTGATCATCCGGGAGTCGTCGTGACGATGAACTCGGTCTCCCTGACTATCGATCGCCAAGGCAAGTTTGTTCTAATAGAGGCTGGACTGCCCCGGACGGGGTCTGTTTCGATGAACGGCGACACCGCAGAATTGGTCGTGATCACAAAGATGGGTTCAGAAGTATCAAAGACGAAGCCAGAACCAGTGATTACGCTCCGGAAGCTATCTCCAAACGAACTAGAGATGCACGATCCTGGCGCGTTTGTGAAGACACCGGTCAAACTAAGACGCGAAACGTCGGCGGAATAACGTCCGTACAAAGCGGGGTAGACACTCAAATAATGTGGATTGCACTGGTTATCATCGCTCTGCTGGTCGTCTACGGCATCGTCACGTATAACGGCCTCGTCTCACTCCGACAGCAAACGGGAAATGCCTGGGGCCAAATCGATGTGCAGCTTAAGCGTCGATATGACCTGATTCCGAATCTAGTCGAGACCGTAAAAGCCTACATGGCCCATGAGAAGGACACTCTTGAGCGGGTGATTCAGGCCCGCAACAGAGCCCTTGGCGCAACCACAATTGGTGAAAAGGCCGCTGCCGAAACGGCTGTTGCGAGTGCCCTCAGTGGCCTCTTTGCTCTTTCCGAATCGTATCCGCAGCTGCGAGCAAGTGAGAACATGCAGCAGCTTCACGAAGAGCTGACCAGTACCGAAAACAAGATCGCCTTTAGTCGGCAGTACTACAACGATGTGGTAACGGCCTACAACACCAAGATCCAGCAGTTCCCCTCGAGCATTTTTGCCAACATGGGTGGCTTCAAGATGCGAGAACTGTTCGAGATCGAGAGCCCAGCCATGCGGGAAACGGTCAAGGTCGACTTTTCAACCGGTACGCCCGGATAGGCAGGTCCTTCGATTCTTTCGAGGGGTACGCCTGACGGAGCTTCGTTGAAAGGCCCTTGAAGCCACCGTCGCCGGCGGTCGGTTTGACCTTCCCGCCCGAGATTGAACATCCTCTTGCCTCAAGGGCTTTCAAGCGAGTGCCCTCAAAGCTGGCCACGAAGACAGCCGTAGAACCTGGGCGAGGTGAGATGAGATTTCCCATCGAGTAGAGGATCGACTTACCCTTATAGAGCTCACCGCCTTGCAGGACATGAGGGTGGGCGCCGGCGACCATGTCCGCGCCGGCATCAACGAGTGCTCGGCCCAGTGCTACCTGGTAGGTAGAAGGCAGGGCTTTCTTCTCGATCCCCCAATGGGGCGCAACAATGAGGAAGTCGCAGTCTTGGCGCGCACTGGACACGATCGTTCGTAGCCTTGAAGTCGCTTTCTGGTCGATCGATCCTCCTAGATCAAGTGCGGCCACTCCGGGTCGGGTCGGTGTCGAAGGCGTGCAGGCCCCAAGCCCGCCCGTTGACATAAACGCGAGCACCGAGAGTACGCCCACTCGAACTCCGGATGAAGTCGTAAACCTCGCCGTGTTCCACGACTCCTCGTCGAATTCACCTGCACCAGAGTGCTCGATACCCTTGGATTCGAGGAGGTTCAGCATCTGCGAAAGTCCGGGCCATCCATAGTCCATCGCGTGGTTGTTGCCCAGGGTCACGATATCGACACCGCAGCCCACGAGCCGGCCAATGTGACCGGGATCGGCGCGCAAGACGAACTGGCGCTTGGCCTTTCGGTCACCAAGGGACTTCCTCGAGGTTGCCTTTCCCCGGTTGGTGAGCGGAATTTCAAGGTTGACGACAGCCACGTCGGCATCCCAGAAATAGTGCTTCACGGCCGACAACGGTCTTGCCTTGACTCCAATGCCGTTCAGCATCACGTCCCCGCCGAGTGCGAGTGTCCAGGGGGAACCTAAAATGGCCCCTGCGATGCAGGCAGCAATCATGTGAAGATCATGACGCAGCACCCTGCAGAAACGCCGTGCGGAGCCGATATTTCTGATGAGCCCGGCCAGCAATGTTCGGGATCCGATTCTAGGATGGAATCGCTTGCGAACGGATGCGCGAGGGCAACTTCGTGCGAATTCTGGACAACCTATACGAACCACACCTGGGTCGGCTACAGCAGTCGATGGCCCTGGCATCCAAGCGGCAAAGCCTGCTAACCGCCAATCTTGCGAATGTGAACACGCCTGGCTACAAGCGCCAGGACATGGATTTTCACTTGGTGCTGGACTCGTTCACCGAGAAATTTCCGCGGCTCGCCGAATGGAAGCATCTTGGCGAGGGCAACGTAACCACCGGCGGCGCAATCCGCATCGACGGCAATGGCGTCGATATGGAACGGGAAGTCGTGGGTCTTGCCGAAACGGAGCTCCGATTTGAAGCGCTTACGCAGGCTACGGCTGGATACTTCGCCGGGCTTAAGAACGTGATTCGGGAGGGTAGATAATGTCTCTAAACTCTGCCATGCGCGTCAGCGCAACCGGCCTGACCGCCGAGCGATTTCGAATGGATGTCATTTCCGTGAATATCGCCAACGCGAACAGCTCCCGGGTCAACGGCAAGGAACCGTATCGTCGTCGCGACGTCGAGTTGATCGGAGACGCCAACGGCGTAAAGATCAGTCGCATCGTCGAGGACAAGGGCCCTTTCGTGATGAAGTTTGAACCTGGCAACCCTAATGCCGATGCGGAAGGAATGGTCCTCTACAGCAATGTGGAGCCCGTAAGCGAGATGGTCAACATGATCGGCGCCAGCCGGGCATACGAAGCCAACATCGCGGCATTCAACGCTGTAAAGGGCATGATTCGGAGCGCACTGACAATCGGCAAGGTCTAACGATGCGCATCAATCCCACGCAATCCGGCCTGGCAGGACCTGCCGGCCCGGCAAAGCCACAGACTGGAAGTTCTGAGGACTTTGGGCAAACCCTGATGGACGTCCTGAAGGAGGTCAATTCGATCCAGGCGGATAGCCGCCGGGTCCAGACCGACTTTATGACGGGTCAGAACGGCGTGGAATACCACGACCTCATGATTGCGATGGAGAAGGCGAGCGTTGCGATGCAGCTTACGTTGCAGGTTCGCAATAAGCTCCTCGAAGCCTATCAGGAGATCAATCGGATTCAGATCTGATTCATCGCACGGGTCGTTTTGGGTTCCGCGCTCCGCTTAGCTCGCGCTTATGGGAACGCTTCTACTTAGGTTAAGGACGTGGTGGGAAACCTCGGACCGCACGCAGAAGGTTGTGACGGTCTTTGGGGGATCGTTTTTAGTCATTCTGCTCGCCGGTGTCGCCTATACGGCGAGCCGGCCCAAGATGGAACTGCTGTTTGGTGGTTTGACCGCTGCTGACCAGGGGATGGTCATCGAGGAACTCCGCAACATCGGAATCGCCACGACGATCGACGCTCAAGGGAACGTCCTTGTCCCATCCGACAAGCTGCCCGAGGCGCGCGCAAAGCTGGCCATGAACGGCAAGACGCCTCGATCGGGATCTGGTGGCTTTACGGAGCTGCCTCCATGGGGTGGATTGAACATGACACCCAGTGTCGAGCGTGAGAAGCTCCGGGCCGGCTTGGAGGCGGAATTAGCATCAACGATCAGCGCCATTAACGGCATCGATTCGGCGAAGGTCCACCTCTCCATGGGTGACGATGCGCCATTCGCCATCGAGCGTAGACCACCGACGGCCAGCATTACGGTTGTAGAAGAGCCTGGCTTCACCATTTCCGGTGAGCAGGCGAAAGCCGTTGCAATGCTCGTGGCTCGCGCCGTCAGCGGCATGGATACAAAGGACGTGACGGTCATGACCGGACGCGGCCAGCTTGTCTGGGACGGCCTGGAAGACTCCGGGTCCTCTGGTTTGGCGGCAAAGCGCGTCGAGGCCCAGAACCTGGAAGCCAAACGGATCGAGCGGGAGCTCCAGCGCAAACTTGACACCGCATTTGGAGTCGGCAATACCGTCGCCACGGTTGTTCTCACCCTGGACTTCGATAAGAAGCATGTGGAAGCGGTAGAGAACACGCCCAGCGAGGCGCCCCGGGTTCAGGAAAAGAACAAAGAAACGATGAAAGCAGGCTCCAAGTCGCCAACGGGATCGGGTGTTGCAGGAGCGATCAGCAACAACCCTGCGGCCCCCGCCGGAAATAGTGGAGCGGGCGCGGATGGACAGGCCTACGAAAGCAGCCAGGAAGCAACCGAATTCGAAGTCAATACGAAGAAGTCATCCATCGACGAAGCAGCCGGCGATGTCGAATCGATGGCGATCAACGTCCTGGTCGATGGCGAGAAGGTCACCGACGTGGCGTCGGTGGAGAGCTTCCTCGCCGGCTATCTGGGACCCAAGTCGTCCGATACGGCCAAGTACAAGGCCACTGTAACCTCAGCCAAGTTCGACCGAAGTGCCCAGGCCGCGGCGACGAAGGCCGGTGCGGAGGCTAGCGGCCGTCAGCGCGTGGAACAGATTCTCGCGATCCTCCCGGTCGCCGCCCTGCTCGTGGTCGGTTTCCTGGTGATGAAGTCCATGGTCAAGGTTGCCAAGTCCCAGAATGTCATGGTTCAAGCGCTGCCCGACGGCACCCTGGTGGCGGCGCCAGGGGCTGCCTTTCCGCAAGGTGCGCTCGGCGCCGGTGCCGGGAAGGCGGTTGCCTTGCCGGCGGGCGGATCCATCACCCAGGCAGAAATGCAGCAGGCCATGCAGACCCGGCGAGCGGTTCCCAAGGCTCTCTCGCTGCAAGACGACGAGGAAGAGTACGACGATGACGAGTATGGCCAGGGGAAGAAAAAGCGCCGGTCGGTAAGTTTCGTCGACACCGGCGAACTCGAAACCATCGAGGCCATTCGTGAAAAGGTGAACGTCCAGTTGGAGCAAATTAAGAAGCTCGCGGTCGATCGGCCGGAAACCGTAGCAATGCTGCTCAAGACCTGGATGCTGGAGGAACGGCGATGAAGCGAGCCCAGATGCTCGACTTGACGCCGAAGAAGAAGGCGGCGCTTGTTCTGATGCTGCTTGGCCCAGATATAGCGGCTCATGTGGTTCAGAACTTCGACGCCGAGCAGATCGAACACTTGTCCTTGGAAGTGGCGCGGCTTGAGAACGTACCACCAGATGTCCGCGAAGTCGTCATTAACGAGTTCCACGAACTTGCGACGGCCCAGGACTATATCGCCGAGGGCGGTGTCCACAACGCCAAGAAGGTGTTGGAGGCGGCATTTGGTGCAGACCGTGCCGACGAGATTCTAAACCGGGTGCTGGCCGCGATGGAAGTGGTTCCGTTCGAGTTCCTGCGTAAGGCCGATCCCACCCAACTGCTGACCTTTATCCAGGACGAACATCCTCAAACGGTCGCTTTAATCCTGGCCTACATGCCGCTGTCGCAGTCTGCGCTCATCTTGCAGAAGCTGCCGCCGGATATCCGGACCGAGGTCGCCGAGCGGATTGCGATGATGGACCAGACGCCGCCAGAGGTCATCCGGCGCGTGGAACAGGTACTCGAAAAAAAGGTGTCGAGCCTCATCTCGTCGGATATGAGCAAGGCAGGTGGTCCCAAGGCTCTCGTCGACCTGCTCAACCGGGTCGACAGAACGACCGAGCGGATGATCCTCGAAAACCTCACCGAGAACAACCCGGAACTGGCCGACACGGTCAAGAACATGATGTTCGTCTTCGAGGACATCGTGGGACTCGATGACCGGGCGATTCAGCAGATCCTTAAGGAGGTCGACATGAAGGACCTCGGCATGGCTCTGAAGGGCGTCGGCAAAGAGGTCCAAGACAAGATCTACAAGAACATGTCTGAGCGGGCAGTCTCCATGCTCAAAGAGGACATGGAATTCATGGGCCCAGTGAAGCTGCGGTCGGTCGAAGAGTCGCAGCAAAAGATCGTCGCGGCGATCAGACGCCTTGAGGAATCGGGCGAAATCACGATTGGACGTGGGGAGGACGATGTCCTCATCTAAAGTCGTCCGCCAGGGAATTGCCACCATCGGTGGACGCCTAGCCGACCTCTTGCCGTCGATCACGGCCGAGCAGCAGGCCCAGCTTGACCCGAAGCGCATCACGCGGGAAGCCAGGCTCGACGCACTGCTAAACGCAGAGAGAAAGCGTGCCTTTGACGAGGGCTACGCCGCCGGATTCAGCCAGGGCCGCCTCGATGGATTTGACGCTATGGTTGCCGAGCTCGAAGATCAGCATCGTAAGGAGATCGAGAGTTTCATGACCGAACTGGACGGCGTGGGAGAGGAAATCAGGCGGGCAATAGAGCGGTGGTTCAAGCAGGCAGAAGAGAGCCTTGGACGTCTCGCCGCTGATCTCGCTTCACGGTTGATTCATGCTGAGCTCCAGCAGAGTCGTGAGGCGACGCTTGAGATCGTAAAGGATGCCCTCGACCACGTCCTCCACGGCACCACCGTTAGAATTCGCGTCAATCCTTTCGACTTCGCCTTACTTGAAGCTCGGAAGGCCGACTTGCTTGCAGCGGCTACTCGACTCCGTTCGATCGAGATTGTGCCTGATGAGCGGATCGGCGCCGGCTGCATGATCGAGTCGGATGGAGGCTTGATCGATGCGCGGATCGAAGAGATGGTTGCAAAGCTTGCCCAGGAGACGATCCGGCTGTCATGAAACGGAAAGCAATCCTAACCAACCACAAAGTGGCTTGTCCGACTCCGACCTTTGGTTTGATCGGTCATGCGCTTGCGAACGTGACGCTACTCGAATCTTACGGCCGGATCACGAACGTCGTCGGACTCGTTGCCGAGGCGACCGGACCCGCCGCAAGGCTTGGCGAGGCCTGCACCATCCACCCAGAGGGCCCAGGGCCCGCGATAACGGCCGAAGTTGTAGGATTTCGTGGCGAAACGATCCTTCTGATGCCGCTCGGCTCGATGACGGGGATACGGGCTGGAAGCCTGGTGCGAGCTTCGGGGAGCTGTCTTAGGGTGCCGGTTGGTAGGTCGATGCTGGGGCGCGTCTTCGATGCTATTGGCAGACCGATCGACGGCGAAGAAGCGCCGCGAACTCAACTCGCATACCCGGTTCTTGCGAGCCCTCCGAATGCAATGCAGCGGACTAAGATCGACACCGCGTTTGCAACGGGAGTACGCGCGATCGATGGGTTGCTGACCCTGGGCGAGGGACAGCGAGTCGGCATTTTCGCCGGATCGGGAGTGGGGAAGAGCACACTCCTCGGCATGGTCGCAAGACGTTGTAGTGCGGACATTAACGTGATCGCCCTGGTCGGCGAACGGGGAAGAGAGCTCAAGGAGTTCATCGAGCATGATCTCGGCCCGGAAGGATTGGCCCGCAGCGTCATCATTTGCGCGACGTCCGACGAGCCTGCGCTGATGAGGATCAAAGCGGCCCTCAGTGCAACCGCGATTGCGGAGTATTTTCGCGACCAAGGCGCGAGCGTGATGCTGATGATGGACTCGATCACCCGCTTTGCCATGGCGCAGCGGGAAATCGGCCTTGCTATCGGCGAGCCTCCGAGTACGAAGGGCTACACGCCGAGCGTGTTCGCGGTCCTGCCGCAGTTGCTCGAGCGGGCGGGTCGTTCCGCTACGGGCTCGATTACGGCCATTTATACGGTCCTCGTCGAAGGCGACGACACGAACGAACCGATCGCAGATGCCGCTCGGGCGATCCTTGACGGTCACATTGTCCTGAGCCGGAAGATGACGGGTGCAGGCCACTATCCGCCGATCGATCCCATGGAGAGTCTTAGCCGAATCATGCCGATGGTTACGACCAAGGACCACGAGAGTGATGCGCGCCAGATACGGGAGTGGATCGGCGCCTATCGGGATGTGGAAGATCTGCTCACGATAGGAGCCTACAAACCGGGGGGACGCCCAGTTGCCGATACTGCGATTGCCAAATGGCCCCAGATGATGAAGTGGCTACGGCAGGACAAGTCCGAGGGCACACCGTTTTCCGAGACGATCGATCAACTGAGGGAGATAGTGCATGGGGAAGTTTAGGTGGAAACTGGAGAAGCTGCTGGAATACCGAAGGCTGCAGGAAGATTGGTCAAAAACCGCCTTTCTTGAGGCCCAGCAGCGCCTCGTTGATGGCGAGGCAGCTATCGGCAGGATTCGAGATCGGCGGGCACGGGTGCTCCGACAGCCCCTGGCTGGTCTGGAGGATCGGCTGACCATGCAGGGCTACCTTGTCCGGCTTGATAACGAGGAGCGAGAGCAGGACGTTGCCAACGGGGTGTTGGTTAACGAGTTGGAATCCGCCAAGCGCGAATGGATAGACCGACGCAAGGAAACCAAGGCCCTGGAGCGACTTCGAGAGGCAGCTGAATCGGCATGGCGCTCCGGCATCCTCAAACAGGAACAGTCTGAGCTCGACGAGTGGGCAGTTATGAGGAGGGCGGCATGATTCGTCCGCTCGGCCCAGATGGGGTGCGTAGCCGAATGGCCGAAATCCAGGCTCGCATGGAAGCCCTCCGTCCGCAGCGGCAGGAAGACCAGTTCTCGCCATCGCCACTCAGCGGAAACATCGGCAAAGGGAGCTTCACCCCGATGGATCCGTTTGGAAGTGGTCTGGATGTCCAGCCGGGACCAGCGCCACGAGACCTCAGGCCGATCATCGAGCAAGCGGCTTCAGAGGCTGGTATCGAGGCTGATTTGCTGGAAGCAATGACGGCGATTGAAAGCGGCTTCAATGCCAGGGCGGTATCCCCAAAGGGGGCGCTGGGACTGACCCAGTTGATGCCCCAAACTGCCAAGACGCTCGGAATCACCGATCCGCTCGATCCGATTGCCAACCTCCGTGGCGGCGCCAGGTACATGGCGCAGATGCTGCGACGATACGGCGACGTGCGAACCGCGCTGGCCGCCTACAACGCCGGCCCCGGCAACGTCGATCGATACAACGGCGTTCCACCGTTCCCCGAGACCCGGAATCACATTGAGCGGGTGATGGGCTACCTCGAGGCACTAAAGGGTCGCTAGGATGAAGAAAAAGGGCCTCATTGTCGGAGTCATCGGTCTCGTGGTGATCGGCGGTTCCGTCGTCGGGCTTGGTATTGCCGGAGTTTTGAACATTCCGGGCCTGACGCCAATGAAGAAGGCCGGCAAAAACCTATACGGGGCGGGAGCAGATGTTCTGTATGGAGAAAAGAAGGACGCACCACCACCCCTGGCTCTCAAGAAGCCTCCGGCCAAGAAGCCGGAACCTGAGGCCCCAAAACCGATACCACCAAAGCCCGACAAGATAAAGGGCGCCAAGAAAATCGCCCGCGTTTGGAATAGCCTTGAGGCTCTCAAAGTCGTGGAGATATCGAGGGCCTGGAAGGACACCGAACTGGCCCTGGTGCTGTCCAATATGGAATCCGAAAAAGCGGCCCAGGTCCTTGCAAGCATGGACGCGGGCCGTGCCGGAAAACTCAGTCAGGAGATACAGAAGATCGCTGCTCAGCCCCCTGTGGTCGTAGCCGAAGGCTCGTAGAGGCGACGATACAGGTACTCCATGATCTCGACCATGACGTGCGGGCGACTTTCGTCCTTGCCGATACCGTGGTCGTCCCTTGGATATAGCATCAGGTCGAAATGCTTGTTGTTCTCAATCAAGCGCTGCATCAGCCGCCCCGTGTCTTGGAACAGGACGTTGTCGTCCAGGATTCCATGAATGAGCAGCAGGTGGTTCTTGAGGCCCGCGGCATGGTGGATCGGACTCGTCTTCTTGTAGGTCTCCGCATCCTCGGTCTCAAGCCCGAGGCGGCGCCTGGTGTACCACTCGTTGTAGCTCTTCCAGTCGGTAACGCTGGCTACTGCAACGCCGGCATGAAACACGCCTGGCTTCGTGAGTTGAACCATGCACGTGAGGAATCCTCCGTAACTCCATCCCCATAGGCCGACGCGGTCGGGTTGGACGTAACCGAGGGAATCCAGGAACGCCTTGCCAGCCACGGCTTCGTCGGCGTCGATGACCCCCATCGATTTGTAATAGCCGCTGTTGAACTCGCCGCCTTGGCCCCAGCTCGCGCGAAAGTCAATCTGCAGGACGACGAAACCGAGCTCCATCGCTGCGTAGTTCTCGAAAAACCCGGCCCAGTTTTGTTTCGCGCTGTTCGCGTACATGTTGCTGATGAAGGCAGGATGCTTCTTGGATTTGTCGATTCCTGGCTTTGTGATGAGTACTCCGGAGATGGTCTTTCCGTCAGGACCTGGGAACGAGACTTCCTGGAAATCAGCCCACTTCACCTTTTCGAACTCGGGACCGGGGCTGACGGTCAGCCGCTTGGTTACCGGTTCGATCGCATACAGTTCCCGCGGAGTCTTGCGGTCGGAGCATAGCGAAGCGATTCGCGTGCCGTCGTCGCTAAACAGCGGTACGGCTGCTTCGTCGAAGCCAACATCGGTGGCCCAGCCGGTTGGCAGTGGATCGTACGTCGATCGCTTACCGTCCGGATTCAACACCGTAATCTCGCCCCGCAGCTCTCCCTTAGACATCGTCACCAGTATCAGGCGATCGCTATCCTTTGGACGGTCCATGGCTGCCACATCATGACCCTCCGCATAAACCTTTTCCGGAGTCCCGCCACTGGCCCGGATCTTCATCACCGACCGGTTGCTGAACTGACCGCCAATGATGTCCGTGGCGAAGTAAATGTTGCGGCTATCTCTGCTCCACACTGCCGGCCTAAAGTCGGGGATGTAGTTCTTCGGCGCTTTCTCGTCGTAGACGACAGCGGTCTTCATCGACGAAATCGGAATGACCCTGATTTCGTACTTCATGAAGTCTTCGGTAAACGAAGTAACCAATAACATACTGCCGTCGGGAGAGAACGAGAAGTCGTTGAGCCAGGTATAGCGCGGCAGCTTGTCGATGAACTTGATGAGGCCACCCGCGATCGGCACGACGCCAACCTGCACATCCGTGGACTTTTCCCCGTGCCAGTTGCGTCGAATGTTCACCACCGTCGCTTTGTCCTTTGAGAAGTCCATCATCACGTGGTTGCCGAGCTTTGAAGTGTTGGACCAGGTGACCGCGACATGTTTGCCGTCCGGAGACCATGAGTAGCCGTTCACGGACGTGTTTGTCTTCGAGACGAACGTCAGTTGGGTGACCATGCCCGTGCGCCGGTCCATGCGGTAGAGGTTTTGACCGCGTAGAAAGCCGATGAACTGGCCATCCGGCGAAAAGCTCGCTTGACCAAAGCCTTCGTTCGATTGGCTGATCGGACGCAGGTTGCTACCATCCGGGCTCACCAGCCAGGATCGGCCTCGGTACTGGAAGAGAATGTCTTTGGAATCCGGCGACCATGTGAAGCCTCCGATACCGCCGTCGTAAAGCGTTTCTTCCTTCTTTTCCTGCTCGGTTCGCTCGTCATCCTGTCTGGGAAGCCGCTCGATCTTATTGGCTTCGACGATCTGTTTTGGCTGCCCATTGGGGAAGTCAAGAATCCAAACGTCCAAACGTCGTTCTCCGGTACGATTCCAGCCAAAAACGATCTTGCGGCCGTCTGGCGACATCTTCGCACCGGAGGGCGATCGACCGGAAATCAGCGGGTACTTGTAGAACCGTTCGAGCGGAATCTCAGCAGGGGGAAGTCCCTGACCCAGCGCGATCCCGGCGGATAGGGCAAAGCATAGAAACATGGCAGCGCGACAGTGCGCCATACGAATTGACACCTCCAAACCTCCAGTTGTTTACCAGACTCCAAGCCTGGCCGGTTCCGGCCTAAAGGGAGCCCAGGAATTCCAGGAGAGCCTGCTTCTCGGTGTCGCTCAGCGCTCGGAACGCCTTGCGGGCTGCCAATGCTTCGCCCTCGTGCTTTTCGACCGCTTCTTCGATCGAGGTGGCTGACCCGTCGTGCCAGAGGCGCCGCTGGGTCTGCCGAAGGCCCCACAGCGCCGGCGTCCTGAACTCGCGCTTACCGACCCGGTCTTTTGGACCATCCTTGGCCTCGCCAGGACCCATATCGTGGAGAAGAAGATCGGTATAGGGTTCGAACGATCTAAGGGACAATGCTTCCGAGTCGGATTTCTTCGTTTGGAGGTTTGGAGAATGACAGGAGGCACAGCCGATTCGGAGAAAGTGGTCATAGCCGGGTGTGCGCTTCGCCGGTTTGGGAGGACTCAATAGTCTGAGATAGTCGGCCGTCCGGCGAACGATATTCATGTCCACGACCGAATCGGCCTTCGGCGTTCCTCCATCGAACGGCTTGGCGCCCAGCTCGTTTTCAAACGCTTTCTTGACGAAGCCTTCGATTGTTGGGAACGTCGCCTTCCATCCGAAACGGCCAGGTTCGCCATCGATGAGCAGATAGCGACCGGTGATGCCGCTCTTCGCCTGTTCGGCGATTGCTTTGTCCAAGGCCTCTTTCGAGACCGCCTCAAGCAGACCGAGGCCATACAGCACCGGTGACCGCCTCATTTCCACATTGGGCAGCGGAGGCACGAACTCGAATTCGTCACCACCCAGATACCGAAGCTTCTGGTTCATCCGGAATCCGGAGAGATCCGCATCGTCGGGCGTAACCCTCACGAGTCGCTGGGGATCGCCGGAGCCTCCCCCGAATGTGGGCTCGTTGTGACAAGTCGCACAGGATGAAGCGTTTAGCAAGGTCGGGCCGGGATCCGGCTTCCAAGGAATGATAAAGGTCCCTCTTCCATCCCTAAATTTCATGCTCTCGCGGCTGTTCAGGTCTTGAAGGGGTAGACCGGCGCCCTGAATGCCTGCGGGCCGAACCTCGGCCTGGTGGACAAAGCCTGCCCCCAGCAGCACGACACCGGCCAACCACCCAACTCGTGAAACCCACATGCGTCTGATTGATCTTACGCTAGGAACCTCTCTTGTTAGCGCCCGCGTTTTTCTGACACAATAGATTGCTGTTTGGCCCGGTCGTCTAGTGGTTAGGATGCCGCCCTTTCAAGGCGGAGGTCGCGGGTTCAAGTCCCGTCCGGGCTACCACCACGGTTTACCCCCCGTTCCAGGTTGGGGTTCGAAGACCTCAATCGTCAATTCCGGAATCTCCCTCGCGAGGGCGGAGGCCAGGTCCTCCACTCCCGGCTGCTCGGTGGCATAGTGCCCCGCAGCCACCATTGCGACTCCCTCTTCCACTGCTTCCAAGGCATTGTGCTGCTTTACTTCGCCAGTCACAAGGACATCAGCATGACCGACGATATGGCTATAGTCGTCTGCCGCTCCTCCGCATACCGCAACTCGCTTGATTTGCTTCTCAGGCTCGCCCCAGACCAGACTCACGGTCTGCAAGCGGAAATTCAACTCGTTGGCGAAATCGCGAAGCGAGATGGGCTGGGCAAGCTCGCCTATCCGGCCGATGGGCTGCTCTCGGTGGTCGAGTAGCCGGACCCAGTCAATCGCCGGTTCCTCGTACGAATGCGTTGTTCTGATGGCGGCGTCGACGGCGCGCCTGCTCCTTTCGGGCACCACCATCTCGACCCGCAATTCCTCAACACGCTCGATGGCGCCACGCGAGCCGATGGTCGGATTGGATCCTTGGCCACCCTTAAAGGTGCCGGTTCCGCGGGTAAGAAACGCGCACCGCTCATAAGCTCCGATGTTGCCGGCGCCAGCATTGCTGACAGCGTCGATGATTTGCTCAGCCGTTTCGCACGGGCAGAAGAACGTTGCCTTCCACCACGGTCGCACCGCGGCATCGCCAACGGGTCGGACTCGGTCCAGCCCGAGGCGGTTTGCTAGGGCATCGTTCACGCCACCCACCGCACAGTCCCAATTGGTGTGGGCGCATGCCAAGGCGATGCCGTGGCGCATAAGCTCCGTTATCACTCGATTGACATGTCCGACCGGTTCAAGGCGACTTATCGGACGAAAGATAAGCGGGTGATGGGTTACGACCAATTCGCAGCCATCTCGGGCGGCATGTTGGACCAATTCCAGGGAGTGGTCAAGCGAGACGAGAACTTTGGATACCCTTGCGGAGCGGTCACCGACGTGCAAACCGACCTGGTCGAAGTCAAATGCCCAGCTCGGAGGCGCAAGCCGATCCAAAGCCGAGCAAACCTCGTTAACCGATGGCATGGAGGCAGTTTACGGTAGCAAAAAGGAAAGGCGGGTGTTACCCCGCCTTTTCGAGCTCACGCTGATCTTTATGATTGCTAATGGATGAATGATTTCTAAAGCCACTGGAGCAAAATGCAGCCAGCTTTTTCAGCGCCTTTTCTGAGATTGCGGTCAACTTCTGTGGACTTGTTAGACAGAGCCCCAAAAGCGCTTCCGCTTCCTCTTCGGAGAGCTCGATCCTCGCATGAGAGTTATGCATTGGACTCCCTCCTAGGAAAGTACAGGGGTTAAGACGTCATTAGGATCCCGAAAGTTCCCCGAGGGATTGCTGGATTCCTGGAGCCGATTGCCCGGCCGAAGTCGCGAGTAGCCCTGGACGGTACACTCGACGGAATGCCGAAGGGGGAATACCTCCAGTACGGGGGCCAGGCCGTGGTGGAGGGGGTCATGATGCGATCGCCCCGGTACTTCGCTGTGGCGTGTCGCGCCCCGAACGGAAAGATCATTCTAACTACCGAATCGATCGAAAAGACCTGGATTGGTCGACAAAAGTGGCTGAAGCTGCCGTTCTTGCGAGGCACCCTTGCGCTGCTCGACTCCATGGCCCTTGGATACAAGGCGCTGAAATTCTCGTCAGACATCCAGATCGATCCGGTTCATGCCCCGGTAAAGGAAGGGGAAGAGGCAGCCGGCAAGGCGACGCCGGAGATTTCCAAAACAGCCGCCAATATTCAAGTCGGAGCGGCGATGTTCTTCGGCCTTGCCTTTGGCCTGTTCCTCTTCAACTACCTCCCAAACCTGATTTCCGAATGGATGGGACCGGCAAACCAGTACGCCAAGAATTTCCTCGCCGAGATGGTGAAGATCGTCCTTTTTCTTGGCTATATATGGGGAATCAGCTTCATTCCGGATATCTTCCGGATTTTCCAATACCATGGCGCCGAGCACAAGGCGATCAATACGATGGAAGCCGACCAGGACCTGACCATGGAGAACACCATGAGGCAAACCCGGCTTCACCCGCGATGCGGTACCAGCTTCGCGATAGTCGTGCTCATCGTTAGCATGTTGCTGTTCACGTTCTTGCCTCGCTATCCCTTAGGCGAGTCGACCAACAAGATTTTCAACGTGACGGTTCGTTTCTTCATGGAGATTGCGATCCTGCCGATTGTCAGCGGCATCAGCTACGAGCTGATCCGGTTTGCCGGTCGGATGCGGAATTCGAGTTTTGTGCAGGCCCTCTTCTGGCCGGGCCTGATGACGCAATACATTACGACCAAGCCGCCGGCGGAGGAGCATGCGGAGGTGGCGCTGGTGGCGCTGAGAAGCGTGGTCCATGCCGAGGAAACCGGTGAACTGCTAAAAGAGGCCGACGTCGTGAGCGACCTGCCCACTCATAGTGTCGCCGTAAACCAGGCGAGCCAAATCGCCACGTAGGCGACCGAACCGAACAGGCAGGCGTAACGCACAAAGTTGCGGTTGACCGCGAAATACCACGCTAGAGCGATCCAGGCGGCTACTAAAGAAGCTCCCTTAACGAGGACGAACCAAACCTCACCTCGCTCGATCAGGGGTCGCATGAGCGGATTGAGTTCGACGATCAGCCCGCGGGAATGCAGCATCGCCGTGGCTACCAGATCCGTCCAGCCGATGAGCATGAGCAGAAGAATGGCGCGACTCGGCAGGATTCGGGTCATGGAAGTTGCTTGACGCATTTTTCGTGCCAACTGCATAGTACGACGCCAGACCCTTCACAAAACGGTCCACAGCCGCCATTGCGCTTCGAACCGGCGAAACTACGTGGTTGATCAGGACGCTGAGCACGATGCCCCGATCTTCGAGGATTCCGGTGAGGCACGTAACCGTGTCGAGGGTTCCGGTCTTGCCGGAAAAGCGTAAGCCAGTTAGGCGGCTACGCATCGTTCCGTTACCAGGCGTCACCAGCGATCTTCTGGTGGCCATGCCATGTTTGAGCGCGACAAGCATCGCTCGGGCCAGCGCCCGGGGGGTGACCAGGTTGTGGCGGCTGAGCCCGCTGCCATCGACAGCCCGAATTTCGCCCTTCCGCACACCTTGTGTGGCCCAGAATCGCTCCATCGCCTCCGCAGAGGCACGAATGGTCTCCCCGCCGCCGGCTGACATCAACAGCATTTCGGCGAGGCGGTTATCGCTCTCGATCATGCAGATTCTTATGGCATCAGCCAATGGTCGCCCCGTGATGACGGCGTCTGGAGCGTCCGTAAGAGGGGCCGGGACCACGGTATGCGAATCCGCCACCAAGTCGGCGGCAACGGCAACGGGATCGGGTTGCGGTATGGAGACTGGCTTTGGCGGTGGCCACGATCCCGTGAGGCTCAACGTCCTTCGATCGAAGTCGAATGCAACCTTGGCGGCTCCTGTACTTGGGGAAAGCTCGATCCGGAGACTGGAATTGGCCGGTTCCAGCCACGCTTTGTCCGACGAATAGCGGATCACATGCTGGCCGCCATCGACCGTCAGGGGCGACACTTTGGGGAGATATTTCTCAGTTAGGTCGTCGATCTCCCAGCCCATTCCGTACTGGGCTTGGTACGGCAAGATCACCTTGGCCCTTTCGAAATGGCCTCCACCGGCGGCGACGAGGTCGACGCTTTGTAGAAGAGGGTCGTTGCCCGCCTCAATCCAGATCTCCGGGTCTCGTCGCCAGATCTTGGTCTGGTGCCGGTATTGCCAGCCGAGCTTAGTGACCGCATAGACGCAGGTAAGGAGCTTCTGATTGCTGGCCGGCATCATCATGCGGTCCGCCTGCTGTTGGAGCAGCACCCGGCCCGACCGGTTGGTCACATAGACACCGAGGAATGCTCCCCGCAGGGCCGGATCTCGAACCAATTGGCGAAGAAGGGTCTGGGGTGACGGAGGAGCGGCTAGTAGCGCTCCGAGGACGAGACTAACGCTCATTCGGGAAAATCGGCTCCATCACGTGCTCCACATCTCCCCGCTCGATGTCTCGTCTGATCCCGTCCGCATAGGCTCGCAAGAGCGGCTCGGTATCGTCTGCGGCAACTCGCTGCAGACTCGTCACAACCTCAGGCTTTCGATCGGGAAGCCATTCGCAAAGATGGAAAAGTCCGTGGATTGCTGCCCGCCTGCCAATCGGGCTGGGCGCATCGAGGACCTCAAGCAGGGCGTCCGCCGCCATGTCGTTGGCGACGTGACCACCCAGCACAACTCCCGCCTTGAACATCGTCCTCGCATAGTCGTCGGGCGCATCCATTAGGAGCCCCTTGATCGAAGCAATCGCGAATCGCTGTTCAGCCGGATCGTCGCAATACCCCGGCAAATCCTCGAATAGATCCAGGGCACACCACTGAGCAGAACGTCGGTAAGGATGAACTCGGTCATCGATGATGGAGATCAGCGCTGGTCCGAACACCCTCAAACTGGCGTGGGTCTCAATCTCCTGCCGCGCATCGTTGGCGACGTCCCGGTCGGAGCAGTATAAGAGCTTGAGCAGCTGGGCCGGCCCCAAAACACTGATCCGGTCCGTGAACCGCTTGCCGCAACCGAGCATCTCGCCGATCAGCCATTGGCGATCCAGCAAGGGCTTGCTGACTTCCAGGAGGTTATCGAGGGAATCTTGGGACGTGAAGGCCATGGCCTCGCTCCACAGTGTCGGACACCGTGCGAAATGTCCCTCTGGCGTCTGTGCGAGCTCCACAGGGAACGACTCGTCCCGATATTGCAGGGTTGCCGTTCCTGTCCAATCCGAGGTCAACACGTGGAAGTCAGCGGAAACGGGATGCGGGGGCCACCTGAAGGCAACTCTTGGGCCAGGATCGACCGGTGTCGTGTCCCGCCCCAATCGTGCGGCATCTTTCTCGATGAAGTCGCGCAGTTCTGCCGCGAACTCATGCGCTTCGACGGAATAGCGGGAAAGAGGCATGGCGTTAGCAGGGGGACTCGAAAGTCCCCCCGCATACTAGCTAGCGATCGATCACCTGGCGATTCAGGAATCGCTGGATGGTGTCGGCCATGTCATCGAAGTGGATGCGTGTGGTCTGATTAAGCTGGGACCGCGACTTCTTGCCATCCACCGCCATCTCGAAGATCCGCCTCAGCCAATGCCTAGACATCAGAGAGGCATCAGAGGGCAGGTCGCTCGATCTGGCCTGGGCGATCAAGAACTGCACCGTGAACTGCTGCAAATCTCGCCGCAGATCGCTGGTGTTTTGGTGGAGGCTCACCTCTTTGAAAACGTTCCCAACGACGCGATGATAATGCTCTGTCATCGTGTAGGCCGATTGGCCGCCTTTCAACTTGAACTGGTTCTCGGCAATGCGGTGCAGCGTATCGGCCTGAAGCAGGGAAGCCACTAGCATGCTTTGAAGACTGCTGATCGGAGATCGAAGTGGCGCGATCCAGTCATAACTCGACTCGTCGTTGTAGTCGCGGCTCAGATTCAGCAAAGTCTCTTCGGACAGGTCGCCCAAGCCCATTGTGAGTAGTTCGCCGGTGATCAACTCGACCGCGCGGCGCTGGCCATCGGCACTAACCGGGGCGAGGGTGGGCCTTTGATTGACGTCGCCCTTGTGCTGCCGAGTGCTGTCGATGCCTCCCACGTACATCGACGCGTAAGCACCGCTCATTAGCGTCCGCATCATCATCGCAACGAGAATCTGGGTTTTGCGTGAGTAGTTCTGACCAGACTTTGGCCACGACTTTGCGACCGTTCGTCGGACTCGCTTGTACACGTCAATATCGGCTTGGAAATAGTCCAGAGAATTGCGCGCATTATCGAATCGCATCACGAAAGGATTGTAAAGATCTGCGTCCTCATCGGTCATGAAGGCATGGCCGGGCTCGCCACTCAACCGCGCAATCTCATTCAGCCGAGGCCGCTCACCTTGTGGGGAATTGGCACGAATATCCTCGTAACCGTATCGAATGGCCCAGATGTCGTACTTGCCGATAGTTTGAGAGTACAGGGTGCGGTGCCCGTGCAGGACGCCCACCGTATTGGAGGGCACGTAGTCCATCACGCTGGCGGTGGTGCCTTCCCGGGCCACAATGTCAGCGTTTGCGAGCTGGGCGGTTGTCAGGTTCGTTGATGAAACGAAATTGTGCCGGAGACCCAGGCAGTGGCCAACTTCGTGGCTCACGATGTTCGTGATCAGCTGGCGAGCCAGTTCGTCTCGGGTCATTGCCGGTTTGCCGATGGCCGTAACTGCCTCGCAGGTTAGGGCGAAATCGGCAGCGAGTCTTCGACCGTAGTCGCACCGGTGCATTTTCCAGCCGAGTGCACCGGCCGATTGCTGCCACTTCTCGTCGTCATGCCGTCGAGAGAACAGCACGTCCTGAACCCGCTGGTGGCCCGTCGCCTGCTTAGTGGCAAACCGCTTCCAATCCGAGGCCGGGTCGACCATGTACTCGTGTTCCCAGTATCCGCCCGCGAGAATCCCCGCATCGAAGGTAACGCCCGCATTTAACACCTCGCCGGTATATGGGTCGGTACGGAACAGCGCCACCGCATACCCGCTGTTCGGGCTCATCGTCCATCGGAATACGTTATGCCTCGCGTCGGCGTGGTCCCAGTCGGGGTCCTTAGGATCAGCCTCCTTGACGACAACCGCGTTCCTGTATCCCAGGGGTTCGAAGGCCTTGTTCCACATCAAGATCCCGTCGCGAACCGCGTCCTTGTATTTATCCGGAATCGAGGTGTCCAGGTACCAAACGATCGGCTTGACCGGCTCCGATACGGCCTCGGTCGGGTTCTTCTTCCGAAGATCGTAGCGCATGATCAGCCGTTGCTTCCGATCCTGATCGAGGAAGCGCTCGACGTTGTAGTAATCCTGGGTGAAATAGCCGACGCGCTGATCGGCAAAGCGGGGCCGATAGTCCGAATCCTTTCGGTACCACAGGTTGTAGCTCACATAAAGGGGAGCGCTCCGCCGGTCTTCAAGGAACGGCTCAGCCAACAGGAATAACGGCATCGTCGGCATCGGACCCCCGGGGCCTCTCTGCAACTGGTAGTGCATGAACATTCGCACGATCGTGTTGTCGCCAAACGACTTGATGCGGTCCACACCTGACTTGTCGCGATCCAGTGAGTAGTTACCACCTACACCAAGGTTGACGAGTTCGCTCAGCTGGAACAAGTCTCCTTGGAACAGGGCAGTCACGTTCACCAAGAGGAGCTTCTTTTCCGGATTGGTTTGTTCAATTCGATAGCCGCCCAATATCGCCTCGGGAAAGCTGCGTTTGCTCGCCACCGCTAGAGGGTCGTCCTGCATCCAGCGATATTGGAAGTTCGGACGGACAATCCAAACAAAGTCATCCTTCTTTTCCCACCGGAGCGCTTCGACCGCGAAGATCCCCAGTGGGTCGCCGGCCTGAGCACCGGAGCCCGCACCGGAGTTCAGCGTCGCCTGAAACAAGAAGAGCTTGCCAATTCGCTCCTCGGGCAACTCGAGGAGAATGTCCTTCTTTCGCTGATAGAGAACGAAGGGTCCATCGATACGCGTGAGTTCCTTGACCGCTTTCTCGTAGTCGTCGACCTTGGGATCCTTTTTCTTCTCCTCCTGCTTATCCGCAGGCTTTGTATCCGCCGCCTTTTCTTGTGGAAGGGCAATGGAGCTGAGCCCAAAAGTAACGACAACCCACCATGGAAATCTCTTCATCGGAATCCTCTTCTCTCACTGCGAGGTTACACCGTCGCAGGTTGCGCGTGTTGACTCCGCAGGCTGGCATAATGGCTTTCGATGTCCCACTTGATCGCTGTCCTGGCTGGCGACGGAATCGGTCCCGAGGTGACCGATGCTGCCGTCCAGGTACTAAAGGCCGTTCGCACCGACTTGGAGTTCGAAGAGGCGCTCATTGGTGGCTGCGCATACGACGAAACCGGACACCCCCTGCCTGACGAGACGCTGGCCATCTGCAAGAAGTCGGATGCGGTCCTGCTAGGCGCTGTTGGCGGTCCGAAGTGGGACAAGGTAGAGCCAGCCCATTTGAGGCCCGAGGTCGGCGCCCTGCTACCACTTCGGTCGAGCCTCAATCTCTATGCCAATGTTCGGCCGGCTAAAACATTGAAAGCGCTGCTCCAAGCCAGCCCGTTGAAAGGGGCGAGCGCGGCCGTCGATCTCGTCGTCATGCGGGAGCTCACGGGCGGCATCTACTTCGGTCAGCCAAGAGAAAGGCGGGAGAATGGCACGGTCGCGATCGATACGTGCGTCTACAGCCGTTCTGAAGTCGAGCGAATCGCCATCCAAGCCTTCGACATTGCCCGTCGTCGGCGTCGTAAAGTCGTCAGCGTCGATAAGGCCAACGTGCTCGAAACCAGCCGGCTCTGGCGCGAAACGGTCACGGACTTGGCCGCGGAAAACCAAGATGTTAAGGTAACTCACATGCTGGTCGACAACTGCGCGATGCAGTTGATCCGGGATCCGGGACAGTTCGACGTCATCCTCACCGAGAACATGTTTGGCGACATCCTCAGCGATGAGGCGTCGATGCTCACCGGTAGCCTCGGACTTCTGCCAAGCGCCTCGCTAAGCGACGCAAAGAACGGCCATACTTTCGGGCTGTACGAACCGATCCACGGATCGGCACCGGATATCGCCGGACAGGGAAGGGCCAATCCCATTGCTGCGATCCTTAGCGCGGCCATGCTCTTGCGTTACAGCCTTGGCGACGAAGCGAATGCCACTCGAATTGAAACCGCGGTAGAAGAAGCGTTGGGAAACGGGGTGCGTACCGCCGATATATTCGAACCTGGAAACCGACTTGCTACGACCGGCGAGATGACGGCCGCGATAATCGACTCGCTGTAGCGTAGACTCTCAGTATGGGCAGCTTTAGAGGGCCGAAGGACTGGGGTCGTCTCATCACCGCGATGATGACGCCCTTTCATCCCGATGGATCGATCAACGAGTCTGAAGTCAAGCGCGTCGCCACCTTTCTTGTCGATGAGCAAGCCAACAGCGGGCTCCTGATCAGTGGAACTACCGGCGAGTCGCCGACCCTAACCGCCGACGAGAAACTGCGGCTACTCGAACTCACCCTCGAAGCAGTGGGCGACCGTGCGGCCGTCATCTTCGGAGCTGGGACCTACGATACGCGGGAATCCGCGCATTTGGCGGTCCAAGGCGAGAGGCGTGGCGCCCACGGCATCATGCTTGTGAACCCTTATTACAGCCGGCCCGGCCAGGCGGGACTTGAAGCCCACTTTCGTGCGATCGCTTCGGAGGTTTCGTTGCCTGTGATGCTTTACAACATCCAGGGCAGGTCCGCCATAAACTTGGAAACGCCGACCTTGTTGAGATTGGCGGAAGTCCCTAATATTGTTGCGGTGAAGGAAGCCAGTGGCAACCTCAGCCAGATCAGCGAAGTTATCGCCACCGCGCCCTCGGGCTTCCGGATCTATAGCGGTGATGACGGCATTACCTTGCCGGTGTTAAGCATGGGAGGATTTGGCATTGTGAGCGTCGCCGCCCATATCTGTGGCGCCCAGATGATGGACATGATTCAAGCCTATCTTGCCGGCGATATCCACAATGCTGCCCACATCCACCAAAGACTCCAGCCCGTTTTCAGGGCGCTCTTCCTTTCTCCGAGCCCGGTGCCGATCAAATACGCGCTCTCGAGATGGGGCTTTGATACGGAGGCGGTGCGGTTACCGCTGGTGCGGCTTACGGATGGCGAAAAGTCGCCGGTCGATCTAGCGATGGATGGTGCGGAATTGGGAGCCCCCGGGAAGGCTCGGTCCGCTCTCTAGAAAAGCGGAACCGAGCTTAGCGGTAGTCCCCGGATCGGAAGAAGACTTCTTCCTAAAGTAGGCCCGTCCCTCAGGGCCCGAAATACTGTACACCGTTTCGCGGCTCATCATCTTAGAAATTTGCCCAGGAACGTCATTTCAAGTCTGATTGTCAGGCAAAACCACTGCACTCGCAAAACGTCCGACCACAGGATAATCCCGTAAAGGGAGAAGGAAGCACGACATGATCATCAGTTTCACCATCGCTGCGGTACTCGCTCAAGAGGCGACTTCCACGGCGCTGACCGTATACAACGAAGGTTACGCCTTAGTTCGAGAGACTCGAAATGTCAATTTGAGGCAGGGCCGACAGCAGATAGCCATCGAAGATGTCGCACAAATGATCGACGCATCCAGCGTCAGCATTGCCAGCGTCTCCGACCCAGGCTCGTTTTCGGTTTGGGAGCAGAACTACCAGTACGACCTCATCTCCCCGCAGGCCATTCTCGCCAAGGCCGTTGGCAAGGAGATTGTGTTCAATCAGGTGCTGCCGAATGGCGCCCAAGAGAGGATCGTCGGCACACTCCTCAGCTCTCCAACTGCCGTGATCAATACGGGGCAGGGCCCTCAACACCAGTGGAACGGCATGGTCATACGGACGAGAGATGGGCGAATCCTGCTCAATCCGACCGGCATGATCGAGGTCTCATCCATTCCTGAGGGGCTAATAAGCAAGCCGACGCTGCTCTGGGATCTAATGGCTGAGAAGGGGGGAACAAACACGATTGAGCTCAGCTACTTGACGACCGGCATGGGATGGCGTGCTAACTACGTGATCTCGCTCGATGCAGACGGCAAGAAGGGAGACGTCCAGGGCTGGGTCACGCTGACGAACAACTCCGGTACCACGTTCAAAGACGCCAAGTTGAAGTTGCTTGCTGGCGAAGTTTTCCGCCGACAAGCGGGCGGCGGCTTTGGCGGCGGCGCAGGGGGAATGCGAGATGCCATGGCAAAAGCCGAATCCAACGCCTTCGCTGAAGAGCAGCTCGGCGATTACCATCTCTACACGCTGCAGCGGCCGGCGACGACCCGAAACAACGAGATGAAACAGCTATCGCTGCTCGAAGCTTCGAGGGTCCCCGTGACCAAGAAGCTGATCTTCGATCCCCTCCGAAACTTCCGCGGCTACCGTCCCAGTGAAGGCGAGGTGGGCACGGGACCTCTAAAGCCGCTGATTCGCATCGAATTCAAGAACGACAAGGCGAGCCAAATGGGGATGCCGTTGCCCAAGGGCAGCTTCAAGGTTCTTCAGCGGGATTCAGGCGGCAGTGCCCAGTTCCTGGGTGAAGATATCATCGACCACACGCCCAAGGATGAGACCGTATCGCTCGAAGTCGGCCGTGCATTCGATGTCGTGGCCGAAAGAAAGCGGACGTCCTTCAAGTGGTACCGCGTAGGCTCGGACATTCGAGGTGCGGACGAGTCCTTTTCCGTTGAATTCCGAAACCGGAAGGAGACTGCCGAGCGCGTTCATTATTGGGATCGCTTTTGGTGGGAATTCAAGGTGGTGAACAGCAACATGCCCTTCACGAGCCTGGAGTCCGAAACCGTTCAGTGGGTGATTGATTTGAAGCCGAACGAGGTGAAAACGCTCACGTTCGACGTCCAGCACCGCTGGTAGCTAAATGGGTCGCGTGCCGGGCTTGGTTATCGGGATTCCCTGGAGCCATTCCGGCACCTCTTCCGGCGCAAAGCTCTCCGCCTCAACGCGGTATGCGGCAAAAAACGGGCACGGGTAATCCACGATCCGCTCCGACCGGTCGATCAGGACGGCGACCCCAGCGGGAATACCGCCGCCGGCTTTAACAACCTCGATCGTCTCCAACACGGATCGTCCGGTTGTGTGGACATCGTCGACGACCAGAATTTTGGAGCCTTCCGCAATCGAGGCGCCTCGCCGCAGCTTCTTCACGCCGTCCTCAGATTCGACATAAATTGCGGGTAGGTGCATTTGCCGCGCGACTTCGAAGGCAATGATAATCCCTCCTGTCGTGGGGCCGGCCACCAAGTCGATCTCATCCCGGGAAAACCGCGCCGCTACCTGCTGGCAAAGTGCTGAAAGAACATCTGGACGCTCAAGGACCCGGAACTTCTCGAAATAGACTGGGCTGTGGCGCCCGCTGGTTAGCAGGAAGTGGCCCCTCAAGACTGCGCCGGAGGATTCAAGCAGGGAAGCGAGATCGACTGTCACCTATGCGATCGTAGCATAGGCGTTCATATGCCGGACGACGCGGTTCTCGCTATCCAACAGCACGACCTTTGGCTCGATCCGCTCGTCGGTCAAATCGAAGGCGGCGATGACGACGCGATCGCCCGGTTTGAAGAAGTGGGCTGCTCCGCCATTTAGGCCAATGACGCCCGATGGGCCTCGAAAGACATAGGTTTGGATCCGGGCGGTGTGGTCAACCGCCCAAACGTGGACGAGTTCGCCGTCAAACAGGCCGACTTCATCCATCAAGTCTCCATCCATCTCGATACTGCCAACGTAGTCAGGATTGGCATACGTAACCCTGGCGTGATGGAGCTTTGCCTTAAGCAACTGTCGAAGTCGCATGTTCGTGCTTTTCTACGTCGGAACTTGGTTCAGCGATCAGATCCGCTGCTAAGTCGTATTCGGAAGACCGTCCTTGGCCCCGAATAGTGCGCTTTCGATATAGCGTCGAAAGCAGGCCGCCGACGGTCATAATACCCGTGCCGAGCCAGACCAGGATCGTGAGCGGCTTATAAAATAGCTCGATGGGAAAGACGGGCTTCCGGAACTGAAGCTGCAGTTCGACCGATTGATCGGCGGCGTCCATGCGGTTCATCGAGATTGAGTAATCGTCGCCAATTGGAACGGTGTTAACGATCAGGCCCTGCTCGCCCCCAATTTCGAGGTTGGGAGCTGCCTTAAGCTCCCGGCCGTCCTTGAGCTTGATGACGAGGTTCGCTATGAATTTGGTGCCAGATTGACCCGGCTGGCCCTGCCTCGCCATGTTCTCGTAATGGACCGCGACGTCGCCGAGCAGCTTCGTCTCTCCAACCTTGAAGGTCGAGGGGTCGGATGCATCAAAGACCGGTGGACCGATCGCGAGATAGAAATCATGGCTCCAATCCCGGCGGATCCATGGCCATGAGACGGGTTGGGGCTCGCCCTGCGGCCGGACCTTGAAGTAGAGCCCAGGAGACGCCTGGAACGTACCATTCGGCCCGGTGACGTCGAACAGAATCTTGTTGTCGCGGTCGATGAGGCTTTTTGTGAAATCGCGATACGTGAGCAAATAGCCGAGTGCCGGACTCGAGGAACCGGCCTGAACGCCGGTCCGCTCGGATTTCTCGAAGCCTCGCGAAACGATCAATCCGAGCACGAGCATCATGACGCCGAGGTGGCTCAAGAATCCGCCAACGGACATCGGGCTGCGACGTCCCAGATCGATCATGCGCCACAGATTGGCAATGATCCCGAACAGGGAGACGCCGATGAGAAAGACCATCCATGGAACGAGCTGAACTCGTCCCCCCAATAGCGGCAGGCTGGCGCCAAAGTCCGGCTGGGGTCCGTATGTGGGATTCTTGATCCACAGCAGCGACAAACCGACGAGGCCGAAGGTAATCGCGAGAACGTTCGAGACGCGAAGCCACAGCCCCTTCCACCCGAGGTCTCGCCACGCCAAGAACGGGACGATCGCGACAAGGATGGCGATCGGAATGAAGAACCAGGGCACGACTTGGTGGTAAAGCGACTCCTCAACCACCTTGGTTGGCCGATCGGCCAGAGCCATGATGAGGGGAACCGACATGCCGACCCCGGAAGCAAGACCAAGGCCGCTTATCAGCCAGGCACCGGCGCCAAAGCCAGTCTCTCGGTGAAGGAGGCCTCCAAGGGGAAGCTTGGCCGGTACCGGCAACTTGAAGGATCGAATCCAGAGAATCGCAAAGCCGATCAAGCTGACAGCAAGGAGACCGACCAGAATCTTCAGCGCGGAGCGATCCATCTGGGCAAAGCTGTGGACGCTGGCTTCGGAGACGAAACCGGACCGGGTCATGAAGGTGCCGTAGACAAACCAAAGGAACGGAAGTCCCGCAAGGAGCAAGTTCGTGCGATGCCACTTGCCACGAGCGACCTGGACGAACATCCCATGCACGAAGGCGACGGTAAAGCACCACGGGACAAGGCTGACGTTCTCGACCGGATCCCAGGCCCAGAATCCGCCCCATCCCAAGGTTTCGTACGCCCAGAAGCCGCCCATGCAGAGCCCCAGACCCAAGACCGTCATGGTGAAGGTCGCCCACGGTCGGACGAGAAGAATCCACTGGTCGAGGTCCTTCTCGAGGATGGCGGCAACGGCCCAACAGAACAGGACGGTCAAGCTGGCAAAGCCAAGAAAAATGGTGGGCGGGTGAATCGTAACCCAATAGTTCAGCAGCGAGGGCTGCATCCCCATTCCGTCGGGTGGAATCCGGAGGTCGGCTCCCATGGGCAGCAGTCGGAATGGAGACTCGTAGGCCAGTATGCCGGCGAGGGCGCCCAAGAACAATGAGAATGCCGCGGTAAACCAGCGGCGATATTCCTGCGTTCGACGCGCGGCAAGAATGCCGATAAAGGCCGACATGCAGGCCCAGAGCAGGAAGCTTCCTTCTTGGCCCGACCAGATCCCGGCGATTTTGTACGCAAGAGGCGTCGCCCGGTCGGCGTGGTCGAAGACGTATCGAAACTGGAACTGGTCTTGAACGAACAAGACGCCAAGGCAAATCACGGCCAGCCACAGAGCGACTCCACCGAGCGTGAAGAGCGATTGGGCGATCCGCACTTGGCGGTTAGCGATGTTGAGGATGGTGCTGACCGCCAAGAAGGCGACGGCAAGCAAGATGACGGATTCGCCGATCGTTCCAAGAAGGAGGGACCAACTCTCGGGTTTCGGCCAACTATTGACAGCTTCGGGAGGCAATTGTGATCTTGGGGGAGCAGGGAAGGAGCTCGGTGAGACCGCGCTAAAACATCGACCTTTAATTGTAGTCTACGTGCGGGGTGGATCGCGGCGACGCCCCTGAACGTAATCAATGCAAATGCGTCGGGACCGAAAACTGCTGATCGGTGCTGCCTCCCTGGCCCTTGCAACCTGGCTGGTGCCGTATTTGAAGCCCATTGGCCTGCCACTGCTCTACCTGAACACGCATATTCACGAGCTCTTTCACGCGCTTACCGCGGTCGGTACCGGGGGGAGCGCCGACCTGATTGCGGTCTATGGCGACGGAAGCGGGGAAACTCCGGTTCGCGGTGGCTTCATCCTGTTCGTCGCCAGTGCCGGATACATTGGCAGTGCCGTTCTTGGAGGCTTGCTCATCTACTTCTCCCGGACCTCCGACGTGGCCAGGAGGGCGATGGGCACGATGGCAATCGTGCTTGGACTGTCGCTGGTCCTGTGGGTCCGAGCAGACCTGGTGGGAATCCTGTCCGGCGTCTTTTGGGTCGGCGCACTCGCGTTCGCAGCACGCTACCTGCGGGGCGAAGCAGCCATTGTAGCGGGCCAGTTTCTCGGAGTCCAGCAGGCCATGAATGGTTTGCAGTCGCTCCTGGTGCTGTTAAACATCAGCGTGGTTGGCGAACGGCAGAGCGATGCCGGGATCATGGCCGCTCGTACCGGCATCCCCCCGGTCTTTTGGGCGCTCATGTGGGTTGCTGTGAGTTTTGTCTGCGTGGTCTGGGCAATTCGCAAAGCATGGCGTGCGCCGATCAAGTAATCCAGGTAGCCGTACTAGCCTGTGGAAAACAGGCTTGAAAAATTAACCCACCATCCTCTAAAATGGATTTCTGTTTGCGAGCGACCTTCGGATGGAGGGCCGCTTCGGCATGCCTACCCGGTTCTCCCACTTTTCGTTTTTCGTCGGCATGAGACTGCCTGATGACCTGTCCCTGGGAATGATTTGGAGTTCAACGTGGCATCACTCGATACATCTGAACGTGCTCTGGTCGAGATACCAGACTCTATTGGGCCCGACAACGCGGAACTGATTCGACTTGAATCGGATCTGACGTTCGAGGGCAACTACGGAATCCGGCATTTAATCGTCACCGGCGAAGACGTCCGCGTGGAGGATGCCGACGGATCAACCTCGTTCCGCATGCCGATCGAGGAAATCGATTCGGCGCGCAACGAGCCCCTCGTGGGCGGCGGACGACTGGAAGTCACCACCAAGCACGGTGCGGTTGTACCGGTGTTGTCGTATTCGATGACTCTTGCCGCCAAGTTCTCTGAAGCCGCGCGCGGTATCGAGCAGCTCGCAAAAGGCGAGCCGCTCAGCATCAACCTTAAGCTGGAGTTGCTTCGCTGTCCGAAGTGCGGGCGGCTCCTGCCCGAGAAGGATGGTGTTTGCCCGGCATGCGTAAACCGCGGCAGAACCCTTCTCCGCATCAGCCGCTATATGCTGCCTTACAAGCGGCAGGCTGCATACCTCGCCCTACTGTCGATGGCGACGACCGCCCTCAACCTCCTGCCGCCGTTCATTCAGGGCCGGATCATCGATGAGATCCTTACCGTCCATCGCCAAATTCCCTTGCTGTGGCAGCTTGTGGGCGCTTGGGTGGGTGTCCTCGTCGTGGCGTCCGGAGTCAACATCACAAGGGATCGCCTGGTGGCACACCTGGGCGGGCATATCGCCGCAGACCTCCGATCGAGCGTTTACCGCGCGATTGAATTCCTGCAATTGACTTATTTCGATAAGAAGCAGGTCGGCGCCATTGCTTCACGGGTAACCAGCGATACCGACCGCGTTTGGGGATTCCTCGTCGAAGGGGTGCCGTATTTCATGCTGAACGGGCTGATGCTGTTTGGCGTGGCCGGATTCCTTTTCTGGACCAATGCGACGCTGGCGGCCGCAATTCTCGCCCCGATACCGATCATCGTTGGCATCGGCATCAAGTTCTGGCGCCCGATGGCCCAGATGTTCTACAAGGTGGGCCAGAAGTGGGCGCGGTTCCACACCCATCTCAACGAGAGCCTCAACGGCATTCGGGTCGTGAAGGCTTTTGCCACCGAAGACCTCGAGTTCGACAAGTTCCGGCGCCGAAACCATGAGCTTCGTGACGTTGGCGTTCGTGCCGATGCCCGCTGGTTCACGATTTTTGGCGGCATGATGTTCTTCACGTCGCTCGGATCGGTGATCTGCTGGGCAGTCGGGGGATACATGGTGTATCGCCACGAACTCACGCTTGGCGAGTTCTATCGCATCTTCGCCCTTCTCGGCCTGGTGTACGGGCCGCTCCAGTGGTTTGCAGCGATCAACAACTGGTTTAGTCGGGCGATGGCCGGCACAGACCGGATCTTCGAGATCATCGACATGGAGAAGGAAGCCTATGTGGGGACGGGCGACACCAATCACATCGATGGCCGCGTCACCTTCCGGAATGTCCGCTTCGGTTACGACAAGTCCAATCCCGTTATTAAGGGGATGAACCTTGACGTGATGCCTGGAGAGATGATTGGATTGGTCGGTAAGTCGGGAGCAGGGAAGTCGACGACAATCAACCTGATCTGCCGATTCTACGAACCCGACTCTGGCACCATTCAGTTCGATGGCCGGGATTACCGGGAATTCGACCTTCAAGCACTTCGAAACCAGATTGGCGTCGTGCTGCAGGAACCGTTCCTGTTCAACGGAACGATCGCAGAGAATATCTCCTACGGCAAGCCGGGCGCGTCCCTCGACGAGGTGATCGAAGCAGCCCGAGCCGCCAATGCCCACGACTTCATCCTTGCGAAACCGGAAGGTTACGACACTATGGTGGGAGAGCGTGGCGCCAAACTCTCGGGCGGTGAACGCCAGAGGGTATCTATCGCTCGGGCAATCCTCCATAACCCCCGAATCCTGATTCTGGACGAAGCGACCTCCAGTGTTGACGTCGAAACCGAGCGCAAGATTCAGGAGGCTATTCAGCGCTTGGTCGCAGGAAGGACAACGTTTGCCATTGCCCATCGTTTGTCAACTCTCCGCAACGCTTCGCGCTTAGTCGTCCTAGATCAAGGCGAAATTGTGGAAATTGGGACGCACGCGGAATTGATGGAGAAGAAAGGGGTCTTTTATAACCTGGTGGAGACCCAAACCAAGGTGAGCGAAATTATTGCACTTGGAACCGGCCTCTAGGTCATCAAATCTGGCAAAAAGTCGGGCCCTGCCGTCAATTTCGCTGTATGATACTAGTACGGGGTGTCCTTTGCAGGCCCCCCAAATGTCAAAGCCGAATGTCTCGAAGGAGGGACTATATGTCAATTAAATTGCTTTTAGGAGCAGGGCTGTTGCTAGCGGCATCTGCCTGTTTTGCCGATGATTCGGTGATTGATCCGCTCAAGGTTGATCACTCCAAACCGCTTCCCAAGCGGGACTGGGCAGATCACCTCAAGCCGAAGTTGATCTACGCTACGCCGACGACCGTAATGGCGATCCCTGGATACCGAGATACGACGATTGGCCCTGATCGCCAGAGGGTGGATCATGCGCGACCGTACTCTGTTCAATACAAACCGGACGGAAAGAATGAGCCAAAGGTCTGGCTCGATGGCGAAGGTCCCGCAAACACTCCACTTGTGCAAGGATTCGATGGCATCGGCCAGTCCAGCCTTACCCCGCCAGACCCGGCCCTTGGTGTCGGTCGCGATGGCTACATGTGGCAGGCTACGAACGACGTCATTCGCATTTCCGACAAATTTGGGAATATCGGATTTGAGACTCGCGTTGGGCCGTGGATCGGCGATCCGAACGGCTTCTACTTCGACCCCAAGGTCATTTGGGATCCGTGGCAACAGCGCTATGCGATTCTGTTCCACTTCCGGGACACCGGCACGCAAGAGAGCGAGTTAATCCTTCTGACTGGCCAGCAGGCAGGCGCATTTGGCAGCTACTGGATCTACCGCTTTAACGCAGAAACCGGGTCGGGCGGTAGCGCCGCCTGGGCCGACTATTACGACTTCGACTATGGTGACAACCAGGCCCTGTATGCCGGCGGTAACCAGTTCCGCTGGAGCGGCGGCTTTGCCGGTGCGACCATCCGAACTTGGAACAAGTCGGAAGTGTTTACCGGCGCCGGAGCCGGGATGCTCACCGATGGTCCGGCCCTAACGAACAACGACGGCTCCAATGCCGACTCGATCCGCATCGCCCAGATGCAGGCCGGCGTGTCGGGAACCCTCGACTGCTATATGGTCAACTCTCGTAGTGGAGGTGGCAGTGGCATCACCAAGTGGACGATGACCGATCCGCTGGGCGCACACTCGCTGACTCGCGTGAACATTCCGGTAGCAGCGTATGCACCGGCCGGTAACGCAAATCAGCCGGGTGGCAACACCCTCGATACGATCGACTGCCGGACCTACAATGCTGTGTACGCCAATGACTTCGCCGGTGGAGAATTTGGGCCCCAACTGATCTTCAGTAACAACGACGACTACAGCGGCGGCGTCTGCGTAATGCTTAATGTCATTGACCCAAGCACCAACGCGGTTCTTAGTAATCTTGCGTTTCACGACGGTGTCTCGGACTATTGGTTCGGTGCTGCCGGAGCCGATAACACGGGTTGCGCTTACATGACCTTCTCACGATCGAGTGCATCAGAAAATGTTAACATTCGATACGTTGACTGGGACGGTGACTCTTGGGCGACGTCGACCCTGGTAAAGGCGAGCCCGGCGAACAATTACAACGGTGGCCGTTGGGGCGACTACTTCAAGATGGACCTCGACTGGGAGGATGCCTTCACTGTCGGCTACGCCAACAGCAAGACATGGCTCTACGCAGAGTATGCGGCAACCAACAGCGCGTACGGAACGTGGGTCGCCGCAACCACTTGCGGAACCCCCGGAGTCCTTTCGGTGAGCCCTGCTGGCACGTACGTGACATCAGGCTTCAAGGGCGGACCATTCTCACCGCCTAGCCAGCTCTATACGGCTAGCAACACGGGCGGCGTGCCGCTTCACTACTTCATCACGAGCGTTCCTAGTTGGCTCACGGCTTCCTATCTAGGTGGTCGATTGACCGGTGGCGCTTCCGACAACATCACGATGGCGACCAACGCGACGACCAATACGCTCAACTTTGGTGTGCACAATGACTCGTTCATTCTCAACACCTATTTGGGTGCAACGGTCACGCGTAACGTCCAAGCCCGGGTTGGCTTGATTGTTCCGCCCGCGAGCTACTCGATCACCTACGGCGGCCTCGAAGGTGGCAACGCTGCGAGCCTGGCTAACAGCGACAATAACCGCCTGATTATCCGCAACGGCCCAATCCCCAATGCGTCTCTGTCTCCGATCACCTACGAAGTAAAGGCGACTGGACCCAGCGCAGCCTTGGGAACGATGGTTCTCCGGTTTGAGAACCAGGTCAGCACCGCTAACCTCGGTCAGCGCGTCGATGCCTGGAACTTCAACACCAGCACGTGGACCAACATCATCAACACGGCCGGCTCCATCAACGCCGACTCGGTAGTGACGGGTAACGTCGCCAACCCGAACCAGTACATTGACGGCGCAACTCGCGAAATGCGACTCCGCGTCCGAATCCGCCCGACGGCGCCAACCGCCACGGGTAACTGGCGAACGCGAACCGACCAGCTCGTCTGGGAGCTCATGCCGTAAGGCGTCAGTCGATCCCACGCAGCAGGGCCCCTGGCATTCGCCAGGGGCCCTTTTCTGTTTCTAGCCTCTACCGTCGGTCAGCTACCAAGGGCGAAAAGGCCAACGAGCAAGAACATCTCGTCTGTCGTCTGCTCTCCCCAACGAACGTCCTTCGGAGGCCGATTGGGGTTGCGAGGGTTCCCGTCGGAATTGTCGTACGTGCCAGAAATATGGATTCGGCTGCCTGCGGGGAGTTTGATCGGCTCCTTGAAGGCATAGGTGAACTGCCAGTTGAAATCCCAGTCTCTCACCCAGACCAAGGGGATCTCCTTCTTATCGGGGAGCACCGCCCAGGCCTTCATCTCTTTGCCGAGCAAGTGCATGTGGGGCATCACACCATATAGGGTGACGGCCACGGGTACTGGAAACTGGAGGTTGACCTTCGAATCCGCATCTCCTGCCTTAAGCCGAAACATCGGGTTTGCCATCCAGGCAAGCTGGACCTCCTTGGTTACGGGCTTCTTCGAAAGGTACAGGCCGACCCGAGTCTGGTCGGATTCCTCCTTGCCACTAGGATGGTAATGGACCTGAAGAATGACCTTCGTGCCCGGTTTGACCTCAAATGCAGCTCCATCGGGTAAGTGTCTCGCCTGCAATCCAGGCGCCCAACCGCCCAAAGCGCCTTGCGGAATAAAGCCGGGGCTGCCAAAGGAGTTGTAGCCTTCTTGGTCATCCTGCCTTCGTGCCTGGACCTTCTCGGCTTGGCCGCGGGAATCCAAAAAGGCGATAACGTGGTGGACGATCTTTCGATTGCCAGGCTTTACATCCATCGCCGTCACGAAGAGCGATTCCTTGTTGCCGGGATCGATAATAAAGTGGCGGTATACATCCTCGCCTTCGGCAGGGAGCTTGAATGACCGCTTTGGCTGGAGAACCAGATCCGGCGCTCCAAGTGCCCACTCTGACCCGAATTTTGGCGGCTTTGGCTCCCGCTCGATCGGACCACGTGGTGCGCCAGCCTTTGCCCACTCGCCAATCGCTTTGATTTGCTCGTCGGTTAAGTAGTTTTCATCGTGGAAGCTGCCGTAACCCTTGACCGCCTTCCATGGCGGCATGATCCGCTTTTCGACCATATAGGCGATGGTGTCGGCCCGCTTCTTGGCGTCCTCGTAAGACAGAAGGGAAAAGGGCGCCGCTTCGCCAGGTCGATGACACGCCGCACAGTGCCTGTAGAGCAGCGGCGCAATATCAAGTGCAAAGGTCGGCTTGGCTGGGACCGGCTTAGCCGGCGAGCTTCCAAGCATCGCGACTGCGGACGCACAGATCACCGCAGCTCCGCTACCAAGTAGAAAACGACTGCGCATACGCTTGATATCGTACATCACGGCTTGCTCGTGGCAGCCTAGTTCGTCAAAATGAGCTCGTGACTGCAAAGCGGGTTCTCGTCACCGGTTCGTCTCGCGGCATTGGCCGGGCCATCGCACGCGCCCTCGCCGATCAGGGCTGGTCGATCATTCTGCACGGCTCGACCCCGTCGGCCGATCTCGACAGCGTTGCCAAGGCATTGGGCCCTCAATGCGCCGGTGTGATGCATGCTGAGTTGGCAGAAGCCGGTCAGGCGAAGCGCCTCGCGACCGAAGCGATCGCCTCCGGCGGTCTCGACGCGGTCGTCAATAACGCAGGGGTGTATCTGCCTATCTCAATAATCGACGCGGGTGAAGCCGCCTTCGCAGCCAATCTCCACCGGACCTTTGCGATCAACTACTATGCGCCGCTCGAGATATCAAGATTAGCTGCAAAGCACTTCGCCGTGAACGGAGGCGGAAAGATCCTGAATGTGGCCAGTAGAGTCGGCTTTCGCGGCGAGTCGGGCGCGAGCACATACTCGGCATCAAAGGCCGCGCTCATCAACATGACCAGAGCGCTCGCCGTTGAACTCGCTCCTCATAACATTGGTGTCTTTGGAATCGCTCCAGGTTGGGTTGAAACGGCAATGGCCAGAGAAGGCATGGAAACCAGACTGGACGCTATCCTTCGCGATATCCCGCTGAGGAGGATGGCCTCTCCGGAGGATTGCGCCGCGGCGGCCGCCTTTTTGCTATCCGATGCGGCGTCATATTTAAGTGGGGTCGTAATCGATATCAACGGCGCCAGCTACTTCCATTAATGGAACCTACATCGCACGACCGATATACTCACTTATAGCCGTGTCGCAATCATGCTGTGGCCCAAGAGCAGGTTCGGATTCTGGCAGCGAGTCCACGCCCCTTCTTGAACGACTCCAGCCTTGGCTCACCACGTTAAGTGGACTAACTCTAGTTCTGTCGTTCTTCCCGATCCACCCGGCTCTGGCCTATTCCTCAGTTGGCTTCGGTGCGGTTTTTGCCCTTCGTGCAGCCTGGCAAGCCATTTCCAGTCGGCAGGTCGATGTCAATCTCCTCATGGTTATTGCCGCTGTCGGCGCGATCGCGGTGGGGCATGCCGAAGACGCCGCCGCGCTCCTGTTTCTGTTCAGTCTCTCAAACTGGCTGGAAACGATGGCGATGGCAAAAACAAAGTCGGCCATCGAGGGCCTCATCCAACTTCGACCGAAAACGGCCCTGCTCCTATCCGGTGGAGAAGATGTGGAGGTGCCCATTCAGGACCTCGAAGTCGGGGACAAGGTTCGCGTCCTGTCCTTTCAGCAGATTCCCATTGACGGGATCGTCGAGGAGGGCGGCGGGGAAGTCGACGAGCACGCAATGTCCGGCGAATCGGTTCCGGTCGCCAAAAGCCAAGGCAGTTCCGTATTCGCTGGAACCCAAAACCTCGATGGCACTCTGGTGATCAGAGTCTCGGCACGATCAACCGAGACGGCTCTTGAGCGCATCGTCAAGCTCGTGGAGGAAGCTCAGGAGAATAAGGCAAGCGGAGAGCGAATCAGCCTCTGGTTTGGGGAGCGTTACACCTACTTCGTCCTTTTGGCTGCCGGCCTGAGTCTGGTCGCTCGCCTTGTCATTGGCAGTTCGATGGGTGATGCCTTCTATGCCTCCCTCATCCTACTCGTGGCGCTCAGCCCCTGCGCCTTGGTGATCAGCACGCCCGCTTCGACGCTCAGCGCGTTGGCCTACGCCGCTCGCAGAGGCATCTTGGTACGTGGCGGAGAGTTCATCGAAACCGCGGGCCAGATCGACGTCATCGCACTCGACAAAACCGGAACTCTAACGGAAGGAAAGCCGCGACTCGTCGAGGTTTGTTCGTGCAGCCGAGAGCTCGTCATGGCCGGTCACGAACACCAGTGTTCCGACTCGGATGCTTGTTGGCACGGTGGAGATGAGATGTCGCCCGATGCCCGGAGGATGCTCTCATTCGCGGCGGCCGCGGAGCAATACAGCACTCATCCCATTGCCGCGGCCATCGTGGAGGCAGCACGGTCTTTCGACATCGACATTCCTGAAGCCACATCGTCACAGGCCGTTGCCGGGCTTGGTGTCAGGGCAAAGATCGACGGTCGCGACATCCGCATCGGCCAGCGGTTTTTCTTCGAACGCGAAGGTGAACGGCTGCCGCAGGCATTTGTCCATCACTTTGAACGAATGCAGGCCAAAGGCATGACCGTGGCGATCATGGAACACGGCAACGAGTTCGCAGCATTCGGACTGCGCGACGAGCCACGGCGAGCTGCGCCATCGATCATCAACCAGCTTGAAGCCCAGAATGGTCTGGAAGTGGTGATGCTTACTGGCGATACCGAACAGACTGCGGCCGCTGTCGCGACTGAGCTTGGTATTGCCAACTACCATTCCGGCCTCATGCCACAAGATAAGGCCGCCCTCATCGAACAGTGGACTTCTGCGGGCAAGCGCGTAATGATGGTCGGTGACGGCATCAACGACGCCCCAAGCCTCGCCAAGGCAAATGTCGGCATTGCGATGGGCGGTTTGGGCAGCGATATCGCGATGCAAGCGGCTGACGTCGTCCTCGTTCAGGACCGCATTGAGCGAATCCCCGAGTTCATGGACCTGGGTAGGCGTACAAATCGCATCATTAAAGCCAATCTCGTCTTTGCCGCCGGCGTTATCGTAGCTCTTGCGTTTGGGTCCCTCTTCTTCAAGCTGCCATTGCCACTGGCTGTCGTGGGGCACGAGGGAAGCACCGTGCTCGTGATCCTGAATGGCCTGCGGCTGCTTTCGGGCCGATCAGCTCAGCGCGCTTAGCTCGGGAGGACTATTAGCTCGGGAGGACGGACATGCCGACCTTCAGCCGCATGCCGTTGGCCCAATCCGAGCCGGACATTGGACCCTTGCCCTCAGGCTGGACGACCTGCAGCTCAAGCCCGCCGCCAGCCATGGCGACGGTGAAGGGCCTGAGCGAGTAAACCGAGCCGGTAACGCCACCAGGGGCCCCGGGGGCAGCCCTTCTTAGCTTCAGGTTGCCGAACTTCGTTGGCAGTAGTGCTCCAGGATGCTCGGTCACGCCTCGGAACCGGTTGTAGTTATCCTCGCACGATGCGGTCCAGTCCAATATGCAGTCCGACCGCTCGATCTTGGGCGCATAGGTCGCCCGGTCATGATCTTGATGCGCCCGAGGATAGTTGCCGTCGACAATCCGTGGCATCCACTCCATCGCCATTTCCGCCGCCAGAGATCCGAGGGTGTCCAGCAATGCCGAAGCCGTGTCGTTGGCGCCAATTGCCAGGGTCCGGATCGCAATGATGTCGCCAGTGTCCATTCCGCGATCCATTTGCATCAGCGTCACACCGGTTTCTGTATCTCCATTCATGATCGCCCGCTGAATGGGCGCCGCTCCCCGGTAACTTGGCAGGATGCTGCCATGGAGATTGATGCCGCCCCGCATTGCCGACTCGAGCAGCCTCTGGGGAAGGATCTGGCCATAGGCGGCTACAACCAGCGCATCGAACCGGCGGGCTGCGATCGAGTCGACAAACTCCGGGTCGCGGGCCCTTGCCGGCTCGACCACCTCCAACCCAAGTTCCAGCGCCGTCTCCTTTACGGGTGTCGACTGCAGCTGCATCTTCCTGCCAAAGGGCTTGTCAGGTTGAGTGACCACCAGATCGATGGATCCGGCAAGCGCCCGAAGCGTGGGAATCGCGAACTCGCTGGAGCCAAAGAAGGCCAGCTTCATCCTACGTTTCTACTCCTCGCCGCCGATGGGATGAGCCCAATGCAGGCTCTCTACATCGACCTTATCGATGAAGAGGATTCCATCAAGGTGGTCAACCTCATGCTGTACGACCCGGGCTGGGAGTCCTTCCATCTCGTAGGCAACGGGCTTGCCTTTTCGGTCGTAGGCCTCGACTTTGACCTTGGCCGCCCGGACGACATCGCCGTACAGCCCAGGGATGCTCAAGCACCCCTCCTCGCCGCTCACTTCTCCTGCCGCCTCGGTAATGACCGGATTTAGAAGGACAAGAATCTTCTCGCCCTGGGGCGCAATAACGATAATCCGGTCGGATTCGCCGATCTGGGGGGCGGCGAGACCGATTCCATGAGCCTGTTTCATAGTGCGTACCATGGAATCAATTAACTTTTCCAGCCTTTTGCCAATCTTATCAATAGGAATGGCCGGTTTTCGCAGTAAAGCCGAAGGGTGCTTGATGATCTCAGGCGTGTGCTTGGGCTCGTAAAGGTATCTGAACTCGTCGGGGACCGTCCAATCCATAACGCGGGATGAATTATGAACTCATGCTCAGGCACTGTGCCCGAACATGCGATATCATGAAGCAGTCCTACATACTCACGAAATCGTGGTGATTATATGCGCAAGGCATTTACTCTTATAGAGCTTCTCGTTGTGATCGCAATTATTGCGATCCTGGCGGCGATCCTGTTCCCCGTGTTCGCACAGGCGAAGAGCGCTGCTAAAAAGACGGCTTGTTTGTCCAATATGAAACAAGAACTGTTGGCATTCAAGATGTACGTCGACGACTCCAATGATACGTGGCCGGGCTATGTCCACCACTACGAACGAAACAACAACGGAATTCCCGCAGACGACCAATTTATTTGGAGCGGCTGGATTCAACCTTATGTAAGGAACAAGGGTGCGATGTACCTTTGTCCATCCTCCAACGGGATTCAGAAGTACGCCGAAACTTGGGGAACCCGGGGTTGGCTCAGCATCGGCTATAACGCTAACTTCGGGGTTTGGGTGCAATCGAACGTGCCCATGCGCGTGAAAGAATCTTTCATGCAAAAGCCTGCCCAGAACGTTGTCATTGCGGACTCCATGCCGGGTGATCAGACCCAGGGCTACCGCGGTTACCTTTCTATCGGTTGGTACGTGTGGACCGGCTCGTGCGGTGCTCCAATCACGATCAACGGCAAGGACGTTGGTCTGAGCGACCGCCACAACAACGGTTCCAATATTGGCGCCGCTGATGGCCATGCCGCGTTCCAAACCATCAAGCGACTCGTTCCCGATGGTCGCTCCGTCGGCGCAGGCGACTGGTGTCACTGTGTCGCGGACCTCAATCCAGGAAACTGGAAGTGGCTGGTCATTTGGACCTGCCTTTCGGACACTCAGTAAATGAAACAATCCTTTGATCCCAAGCTGATCGTCATCGCCCTGGTTGCCATCGTCGTCGTTGGCGCTGCGGTCTACTTCTTGGCCCCCGCGGGCACAGAAGAGGGCGGCAAAGAGGTACAGACTGCCGGGATCAAGCCCAAGGACCTCGAAGACAATCCCAATACGCCTGCGGGCATGGGTCTGGATAGTGGTGGCAGCACGCCTTCGGGTGAAGCTGCCGGCGCTGCCGATCCAAATGCCGCAGCGGGAAGCGAGGGACAGTCGGCAGCGGCAAACTAGTCTTGCCTTTGGCCCGTAACCTACGTTCTGAGTATCAGCGTGGGGTTGCGGGCTTTATTGTTGGGTGGGGCCCATCAGGCACACTTGCTGTGCCGCCTCCACGAAACCGAGGCCGGCGTAAACCCGGAAGGCACGATCGTCCCCGGGTGTCAGCCAGACGATGCGGCCACCTCGATCAAAGTGGCTCTGGACGATCGCTGAGGTTATCGCACTGCCTAAGCCTCGCCGACGCAATCGCGGAATAACGCCGATTCCGGCCGCCTCACGAATGCAATCGTCTCCGACTCCGACGCCACCGCCCCCCAGTTGTCCGTCACCATAGCCGAGGCACGCAATCCATCGGCCAGAACGGATCGCTTCGCGATAGTCTGCCTTGGGCTCCTCGAATTTGAGCTCGTCCGCGTCAGCAAATGCGGCAGCGGTTACGGCTGACAATTCTCGGAAATCCTCCGCCTTGCACATGCGGACATCGACTCCTGGCGGTATTGCTGGGGCCTTCCATTTCTGGCGGTCCATCAGCATGATCGGCATTTTCGACTCGACCACGAAGCCGAGGCTATGAGGCGTTCAGAAACGCCTGGCCAGAGGTCCTGGTTGAACTCGAAGCGCGGCGTTCTGTTGTGCGACTGAAAGACCTCAACAACCGCCGAAACGTTGGCCGCTGCGTCGTGACTGACGGGCACGGCGTAATTCAGGTAGCTGAGCGGATCGTCTGGGGACAGCATGATCTGGCATCCATCCACCTGCAGAACGATACGATCCTTGCTCGTGGCAGCCACTAGAGAATCCTGAATCGCGAGAAACTCCTCCCTCAAGCCACCAAGTGTAGCCGCGGCTTGATTCACAATGGATGGTCAGATGAAACAAACCGTGCTTGTCCTCGGTTCGGGCCCGATCCGCATTGGACAAGGAATCGAGTTTGACTACTCCTGCGTCCATTGCGTTTGGGCGCTTCAGGAGCTTGGTTACCGCGCAGTCATCGTCAACAACAACCCTGAGACCGTTTCGACGGACTTCGATACCGGCGACGCGCTTTACTTTGAACCCGTTACCCTTGAAGATGTCATCGGCATCGTCCAGCGAGAGGAGCCGGTCGGTGTTGTCGTCCAATTCGGCGGTCAAACCGCCATTAATCTGGCTGAGGGACTCGGCAAACGGGGTGTCAAGATCCTGGGTACGCAGCCTAGAGCGATTGCTGCGGCCGAAGACCGCGACCAGTTCGACCAGCTCTTGTCTGACCTCGGGATTTCGAAGCCGCCAGGGCAAGCCGTTCGCGGCCTAAGCGAAGCCGTTGCCGTCGCCGACCGGGTCGGCTATCCCGTTCTGGTTCGTCCGAGCTTCGTCCTCGGCGGCCGAGCGATGGAGATCGTCTACGACCGCGACCACCTAAACGAATTCTATCTTGAAGCGGAAGCCGTCAATCCTGGCCAGCCTGTTCTCGTCGACAAGTACATCCTCGGCAAGGAAGCTGAGGTCGACGTGATCAGCGATGGTCAAGCGACCCTGGTGCCAGGGATCATGGAGCATATCGAGCGGGCCGGCGTCCACAGCGGCGACTCTATGGCGGTGTACCCACCGGTGAGCCTGCCCGAAGCCGTGCAAAGCCAGATGGTTGAGGACGCTTGCAAGATCGCCCGCAAGCTGGAGGTCCGGGGCCTCATGAATATCCAGTTCGTGGTTGACGGTGAACGTGCCTATGTCCTTGAAGTGAACCCGCGCGCCAGCCGGACGGTTCCTTACCTGAGCAAGGTGACGGGTGTGCCGATGGTGCCGCTGGCGACCCGGACGATGATGGGTGGCAGGCTCGCTGATCTCGGCTATGAGAGCGGATTGTGGCGGGGTGGCGCCTTCGCCAATGGCGTCGAGCCAGCCTTTTTCGCCGTAAAAGCGCCCGTCTTCAGTTTTCAAAAGCTCACCAAGGTCGAGCCCAGTCTCGGCCCCGAAATGAAGTCCACCGGGGAGATCCTCGGCATCGACAGGACCTACAGGGCCGCTCTGTACAAGGCTCTGATCGCATCAGGTATCCAATTCAAGCCGAACGGCCACGTAGTGATCACCGTGGCCGATGGAGACAAGCCAGGAGCTGTTGAGATCGCCCGGCGGCTCGTCGAGCGCGGATATCCGTTGGCGAGCACGGGCGGCACCCACGATGCCTTGGAGGCTGCCGGTATCCGGTCGTGGCGCCTAAACAAGATTCAGGAAGGAAGCCCAAGCATTCTCGACGTGATCATGAGCGGGGAAGTGTCCCTGATGATCAACACGCCGAACGCCGATCGACGGGAGGAGAACGAATATGCCCGGCGGATTAGGCGGGCGTGTATCGAGAGCGGCGTGGCATGCGTTACGAACATCGAAACCGCCCAAGCCTTGGCTGAAGCGCTCGAGGTCTTCGAAAACCCAGAGCTTGCCTCCTGCCTGCCATACCACGACTATCTCGTCCAAAGCTCCCGCTAGCCGGTGGCACAAGACCTCTGGGCGGATCGAGACACCCTGGCAAAGCCTGCGCTTTTTCGGCGTAGAAACCGAATATAGAAGCGCCTGGCGAAGTCAAACGAAGGGGTCCGAGTGCCCCTGCTGAGGTAAAATCAGACTTCCCGCGAGACCATTTTCATGCCTATCGTGACCAAGGACGGACCTGCCGCGAGAAAGAAGAGCAATACGACGAACGGGAAGGTGCAATTTCCTTCAACCTTGCTATCAGCCGAGCAAAAGAAGGAAATGCTCCTTCAACTCTACTTGGCGAGATACTTTGACGTCCGGCTGATCAAGGAAAAGAAGAAGGGGCGCCTAACCGGCACCCTGTACTCGTCCCACAACCAGGAAGCCGTTCTCGTCGGCTCGCTGTTCGGACTTGAGCCCAACGACTGGATTAGCCCCATCCACCGCGACATGCCTGCGTTCTTTATGAAGGACCTCCGTGCCGGCTGGCGCAATCCAAACCGCATGGGTATGTCGATCGAGGAGGTCTGTGCGCAGGTCTGGTGCAAGGTCGATTCTCCGGGCCGTGCTCGCGACAACTGGTCCCACCTGGGCAGCAAGTCCAAGCGTATCATTCACTCGACGTCGATGCTGGCAGGAACCATTCCGGTTGCGGCCGGCGCGGTTTTGGCCGACCGCCTGAACGGAAGCAACACCGTCGTTCTGACTTACAACGGCGAAGGATCGACCGCCCAAGGCGTGTTTCATGAGGCGATCAACTTCGCCGCCGTCCACAAGCTTCCCGTCGTGACCATCATCGAGAACAACCAATGGGCCTATGGCACACCGGCCGAGCTCGAATATTCGCTTACCGATTTTGCTCGCCGAGCTGACGGTTACGGCATCCCCGGCCTCATCGCCGACGGACAGGACGTTTTCGACGTTTACGACAAAGTCATGCAGGCGATTTCTCACGGTCGTGCCGGCAACGGGCCGAGCATCGTGGAATGCAAGACCTTCCGCGCCTATGGGCATGGAGATCATGATGACGACCGAGCGGTCAAATACCGACCGAAGCAGGAAGTCGACGAGGGTCGAAGCCGCGACCCGATCGCAGTCGCGAAGGCGAGGCTTCTCGAAGAAGGCATCATCACCAAGGCCGAAGCCGATGCGTATCCGGCCGAAGGCAAGGGCGCCGGCCAGCTCACCGACGAGGACTTTCCTCCTGAAGTGGTCGAGTACCTAAAGCAAGGCGTGGAATTCGCTGTCAAATCGGCCGCACCACCGGCGGAAGAAGGCGCGATGTGGGTCTTCCGGGAGGAGGCATGAGCGCTCCTCTCGCTGAGACAAAGGTCAAAAAGGACTATTTGACTGCTATCCGCGAAGCTCTCGACGAGGAGATGGCTCGGAATCGCGACATGCTCTGCATCGGCGAGGATATCGGCCTCCTGGGCGGAGCCTTCGGCGTCACGGACGGGCTCCTCGAAAAATACGGCAGGGACCGGGTCTACGACGCCCCGATCAGCGAATCGGCAATCGTGGGCGTTTCTGTCGGTCTCGCCCTGAACGGCAAGACCGTCATGGCGGAAATGCAGTTCATCGACTTCATTTCGTGCGGATTCGACCAGATCGTCAACAACATGGCGACCTACCACTACCGGACCGCCGGTGAAGTTTCGATGCCGGTCGTGATTCGCGGACCGGCGGGCGCTTACGGCGGCGGTGCGCTCTACCACAGCCAAATGAACGAGGCGTGGTTCTGCCATTCGCCCGGGCTCAAGGTCGTCTGTCCGAGCACGCCTTACGACGCGAAGGGCCTCATGAAGGCGGCGCTGCGCGATCCCAATCCTGTCCTGTTCTTCGAAGTGAAACAGCTTTATCGGCGACGCGACCTCGAACAAGAGTTACCGACGGAGGACTATATTGTCGAGATCGGCAGGGCGCGAACGGCGAGAGAGGGCAGCGACATCTCCCTGATCACCTACGGCCAGAACGTCTATCACTGTCTTGCCGCCGCTGACAACCTCGCCAATGAGGGCTTCTCGGCAGAAGTTATCGACCTGAGATCACTGGTACCGGTGGATGAGGAGGCGGTCGTTGCCTCGGTGAAGAAGACGAATCGGGTTCTCGTCGTCAACGAAGCGCCGAAGACCTGCGGATATGCAGGAGAGCTCGTCGCTCGAATCAGCGAACTCGCGTTCGAGCACCTGGATGCACCGGCGATGCGAGTCACACGAATGGACACGCCGGTTCCCTGGGCCAAGAGCCTTGAGCTCCACGTACTTCCGTCCGTGGAGCAGATTACGGAAACCGCGCTTCGAATTTGTCGATTCTAAGCCTGTAGCGTGTCGGTCAGGACGAAGGTCACTTTCATCATCACGCGATAGCCCGTGGTTTTGCCTTCCGAGATCAAGACCTTTTGGTCCTTGATCCATGCGCCTTCCACATGGTCAACGGTCTCCGTCACTCTCAGGATGCCTTGCTCGACGGCGTCTTGGAAGCTGGTGGCGGATTCTGAGGTTACTTCGATCACTTTTGCGACAGACATGCCCTTAGGATAGGGCAGGAACCAGAGGTGTTCCGGACTATGCAAGAAATGTCGCGTTATGACTTCTCCCTCACCCGCTTTTGCCACGGGTGAGGGGCATTTTGTGTATGGTCCCGGCTAGGCGATTGAAGCGACTTCAGTGGCGAGAATTTCCGTTACTTGCCCGATTCGCTCAAGATCGTGCGCCATGACGAGGACAAGATAGTCCTCGACGGACAGGTTGCCGCGGCCGGACAACGTGAACGACTTCTTGAAGTCCTCCTCTTTAAGCTCCTCGAGGAACTCCATGGTCGTGCTCCGGCGGGACTCGTAGACCTCTGCCTCGTGAAAAACATTCTTGTCGCCGTAATGGTGGTCGCGGGCTCGTTCAGTCGGGTCGTACCAAGGGATCTCTGACCCGGGTTTGTTGACGGCCATGCGCAATCGATCGAGGACGACTTGCTCGGTATCGGCTAGGAGGGCGATCACCTCTCGCGGGGTGAAGGATTCGGAATGAAGTCGGTCGTCAAGTCGGTCATTCGGCAGGACTCGGACAAGTCGTTCCACGATCTTTGGCGCGGCTGCCAATGCTTGAAAGCGTTGATCCCTCATACACCTGAACTTTACATCGCGTTTACATCCCGGAATAAGAGTTCTGGCAAAAATCTCTGAAAAATGGGACGAGGTACAGTCTGCCCGTGCCGCGGGTCACCTTTGTAACGAGCTTGCATGGTGGCTTGGTTTGGGCCGGGCTGGAGGAACAGGCTTTTCGGACAGCAGATGCCTTGAGCCGCCGAGGATGGGACGTGGAGTTTCTCACGCCCGTCACGCGAAGTTTGGGCGACATCGTCCACTTCTTCGGAACCTATGAAGGCACGTGGGAGGTTGCCAAAGAGTGCCTTCGTCGGCGCGTGCCTTACGTGTGTTCTCCGGTTTTCCTGCCCGATGAAGCCGGCATAGCCCTTAAGTTAAAGGCACAGCGTAAGCGATGGACCGACCAGACCTCATATCGGGGCAATCGCCGACTATTTCAGCGAGCCAGGCGCCTGATTGTCCTCACGGCCAAGGAGCAACAGAACCTGACGGATTACTTTGGGAAGCTGCCGTCCGCCACGACCATCCCCAATGGCGTTGAACTTGCGTGGCCGGATGCGGATCCTGATCGATTTCGCCAGGAGTTTCAGATAGAAAGCCCCTTCGTGCTGTGCGTTGGGAGAGTGTGCAAACGCAAAAACCAGGCGGTCATTCTGGAGGCCATGGCGGGAAGTACGGTCCCGGTCGTTCTGGTTGGGCCTCACGATGGCGATTATGTGGACGCTTGCAGGCGCTTTGCCAAACCGGTCGATAGGATTGTCGGGTCCATCGCTCATGATGATCCATTGCTGGGCTCGGCCTACTTGGCTTGCCACGTCTTCTGCCTCCCATCCAGGTCCGAAGTCTTAAGCTTGGCAGCCCTTGAGGCGGCGGCATGTGGTGCGCATGTGGTTCTGAGCAATACCTGGGGTGGGGAAGAGCATTTTGGCTCCAGCGCATTTTTTGTTGATCCGAACTCGGCAGCGCTCAAGCAGGCCATTATGGCCGCCATGGCTCTACCTCGCCGCAGCACTGAGGAAGCCGCCGAGTTTGCGGCCAGATTCACGTGGGGGTCGGTAGCAGAAGCGGTGGAGAACGTTTATCGCGAGGTACTTTCTGCCGGATGATTTGGGAATTCGAGGACTGCGCGCGAATCCTTGAGGAGATGCGACCCCGAATCGGCCGCCACGATTGGGCGATCAACCTCTCGCGATGGAGCCTGGGAAAGGGACGCCGAGCGCAGAAGCGGACCGAAAGCCTCATCAAGCGGGTGTTCAACCCGGCAAAGCCGCTGTTCGTCTTCGAAGTGTCCGGCTTGAAGGTCTTGGGTGACCGGCGCGACCGGTATGCCCGTGGCATCGCGGTCGAGCCGGATTACGAAGAGGCGTCGGTGGCTTCGATCTTGGAGAGTGTTGCTGCGGTACCTGGCGCCGTTCTGGATGTCGGGGCAAACATGGGCGTCCTCATGACCCTCTTGGCCAGCCGCACCAAGGAGCGAGTGATTTCCGTCGAGCCTGACCCCGAAACGGCGCGGCGGGCAGCATGCGCGGTAGCGCTCAATGGACTCCGGAACGTGACCGTTGTCAATGCCGCGATTGGCGATCACGTTGGCGAGGCCGTCTTCTTTACCGCCCCTGGCAGCAGCGACGCGGCATCCCTGAGCGGCAAGACCGTCGACAGCCCGGTCCTGAAGGAAGTCAGAGTGCCTCTGGTCACGATCGACAGCTTAGTCGAGCAGTGCGGGCTTGAGAAAGTCAGCTTTCTTAAGATCGACGTTGAGGGGTATGAACCGCAGGCGATTGCCGGGGCAGAGCAGACGGTGCTCCGCCACCATCCAGAGTTGTTTTTCGAATACCACTGGGAGATAGCGCCAAAGCTGGGATGGAAGGCGGAGGACATCACCGCCAAGCTGGACCAGTGGGGTTCTTACCGCTACTTTGTGCTTCACGAGACCGATCCGGTGCGGGACTTTCCGCCGACGCCGGAGATGGGATTGAGCGTCAACGTCTGGTGCCGCCGCGGTTAGGTCCGACCTGCGCCCTCGTATAGGTCGATCGGCTCCGCGAGATCCAGACGGATGACCGTGATGTCGGGGTCTTGACCTTCAACTGGGACGTCGATCCACAGCACGCCGGGCACTTCCGACCATCCTGCGCCGCCGTTTCGGTACGTGTGAACCTCCTGTCCAGTGGACACCAGGGAGGCTCGGTTCACCTCCGTTCGTAGCCCACGGACGCAAGTCTGCTCACGAATCCCGTCGAGGCAGAATAGGAACAGCGTGCGGCCGTCTTTCGACAGCGTTGTGGGCCCGTGGAAGTGACCGTGGGGGATGCCGCGCCGGGTGCCGTAGATGGCCGCAGCGTTGCGATGGATCCACGCCCCCAGTCGCTCGAGCAGCCCAATCTGAATCTCGGGGATGACGCCGTCGGCCATCGGGGTGATGTCAAGGAGGAGGTTGCCCCCCAGGCCGATCGTCTCCGCGAACAGCCGAAGCAGCATCCGCCCGGACTTGTAGTTCGTATCGGATGGCCGCCAGCCCCAATTGTCATTGATGGTCATGCAGAACTCCCAGGGGCCATCGGGCGGGTTGATCGGAAGGCCCTGCTCAGGTGTGGCATAGTCGCCGTAGCCGACGAGGCGAGAGTTCAGCACGGCGTTGGGCTGCCACTCTTCCAGTTGATTGCGGAGTTCCTTCATGCGCCAGGTTTGGGCATCCCGTTCCCAGTCGCCGTCGAACCACAGGAGATCGACGTCTCCGAACTGGGTGCAAAGCTCGTGCAGCTGGGCGCGATGGAACGCCAGGAACCTCTCCCATTTGGCGAGATCGCTGGGGGGCATGCAATGGGCGAAACGGCTGGCGTTCGGATCGTCGCTGGCAATTGAAGCATAGTCGGGGTGAGACCAGTCGAGGTGGCTGAAGTAGAAGCCGAGCTTGAGCCCTGCGTTGCGAATGCTCTCGGCGTAAGGAGCGATCAAATCGCGGCCCGCAGGTGTCTGTTTGACGACGCTCAGGTCATTGGCCTGGGTATCCCAGAGCGCAATTCCGTCGTGGTGCTTGGTCGTCAGGACGGCATACCGTGCTCCTGCGCGTCGAAACAGATTGGCCCACGATTCCGGATCGTATTTTGCAGCGGTGAAGCCGTGGCGCTGATTCATGTACGTGTCGTAGTCGACATCGCCGTTGAAAAACGCCCAGGATTCGGTGGTGCCGTCCACCGCATAAATGCCCCAATGGATGAAGATTCCCAGCTTGGCGTCGAGAAACCAGTCCTGCATCATGAAGCGGCTGGTTTACGCCGGGCTCGGGTCGCCAAGGAAATCGCAATTGCGATGGCCGATGACGCCTTCGACGCATGACTGTTGGCCCGTAGATGGAACTTGCGCGGAGCTGGGGCTAACTTCGGCGCTTCTTCCCAGATTTAAGTTAGAACCTGCATGAACCGGGCGGCGACATATGAGAACCGTCGGTATGATGCTTTTCGATGCTGGCGTTCATGAATGACAAACAGGGGCAACGAACGACGGTTTTCCTTTGCGACGTGTGTCATTGTCCGATCACCGATCTGCGCGAAGCGATCGTCGTCCACAAGGACGTCCTCGCCTCGATGGATTGCGATGAGAGGGAGTCGAGAGAACGATGCGCGCGGGAACGGGTGCTGGGGCAAGAGCTGATGATTGTGCACAAAAACACCTGCGACCCGGGACGGCAGGCGCCGTCTACGGAGGAGCGGGAAATGCACAGAAGCTGGGATGAGCTGCTTAACGCAATCGCCGAAGCGCTGCTTCACACGGGGGCAAGGGTGCCGGAGGAATGGCTGGAATTCGGGAGGCCCGCCCGAATTCCCTGATTCTGGTCCTGGAGGCTGGGCTGTGCCGGGCCGCTATTCGTGGCATGGATCTAGGGGCAGTCGGCGTAGGCAACTTTAACGTGAGGGCCTTCGCAGGCCCTTCAAACTCGGCGTTTGATGGAGTCAGCCTACTGTAGACCAAAGGGAAGTTAGAGCAGGGGAACATGCAACGGGAGTTGGTCAATCTAGTGTTGGCAGACCTGGCCCCTATGCATGCCATCCGACCCGACGATGGCGGCCACCCGCCCGCGCTGACGCTCGCCTAGGGCAGAGTGGTCGTCAGGGGTTGGTCGGCGAGGTTGTAAGAAAACTCGGTCTCAACTCCTTCTGGATACGAATGGAGATAACTTGAAGGTTAGCTGGCAAACACCAACTGATGAAGATGGCAACAAGACTGTCGAACCAATTAGTGCTCATTCATCCACCAAGGAGTCGTTGAAATTACGTATTAGAGAACTCCTCAAGCAAGCTGCGGATGCGCTCAGTCGCAAGCTTCTTGTCAAGCGTATCCCAATGACTACCATCGCTAGACATACCTTCCTCTAAATACCTCGCCAACTCCTCTGCCTGGGGGTGCCTTGTAGCTAGCAACCCAGCGACTACAAGCTGAGGGCGCTTTCGTCCACCTCCTACTGCGTCGAGTGCTTCCTTCAATCTCCAACGCACGAAGTCGGCCTGCGATATCCTGTCGTTTGAGCGCGCGACACCAACAGCAGTTGCAGCTACGAATAACGCCACAGGCACCCCAAGGATCGATAGGAACATTGCTGTTGAGGCAGATTCCAAGTACTGATGGGCCAGGACAGCAATGGCTAGCGACGTCACCATAAAGGCAAGCGCCATATAGAGCTTGTAATAGGTACTTATGTGCCTGAAAATTAAAGGTAAGCCCTTCTTCATGGAAGAAAGATGGGACCTGGATGGACTAAGGCACCCCAAGGGTTTTGGAAGACCTCCTCAGTTGGGACCCAAACTTCGACAGTTTCGGGGCGGGTGGCGCGAGTTTGGGTGACTGCCGTGACCATCGTAACTCTCTTATCTAGTGCTCCCCTTTTGATCTGGGTGGCCCGGGTTCGCGCAGCTAACCCGGGTGCCGCAGGCATTCCGGCTTCCATCATACAATAGGATGTGTCCAAACGACGTCCCGGCAACCATCCCGGACACGCCCATGAACTCACGTTCTGTTGCTACCGCCGCTTGCCGCTCCTGCAGTCTCCTACAGTGGCCGAGCTGTTCATAGAGCACATGGCCAAGGCCGCGGCCAAGCTCGACTTTGAAGTCAGAGCCTATGTCGTGATGCCCAACCATGTTCACACCCTCGTCAAACCAAGGCAGGAAATCTACACCGTCGCCTCGATGCTGCATGCCCTGAAGCAGCCCTTTGCCAAAGTGCTGATCGGGAAGTGGAAAACAAGCGATTCACGCAAGTTAATGGCGCTCCGCGAGGTCTCGCCACAGGGCAAGCTCGTTCACCGATTTTGGCAAGCCGGTGGGGGATACGATCGCAATCTCTACGGCACGAAAGCGATGTGGGCAGCCATCGACTACATCCACGTCAACCCGGTGCGAAGAGGACTCTGCGAGCACTCCACCGATTGGCCGTTCTCAAGCGCCAAGGCGTATGCAGAGGGCTACGATCCCTTGGGGCTGGTCACCCTTTACTCGGATTGGAGCTAACTCCCATTGTGTCATGGAGTGCCTTCGGCACCCGGGTTAGCTGCGCGAACCCGGGCCACCCACGATGAGATAGGGGAGAAACCGAAGCCACCCGCCGAAAGTGCCCCCGCCATTGGGCGAGGTCAGTATCCGGTTCAAGTTATCATACGAATACCCCGAGTTCGCGCGGTTCCCGGCCGCGTCGTAGGTCCAGGTATTCGTCGTGGAACCGTCGTATTCCACCGTCGTCAGGTAGTCCCCGAAGCCGTTATGTTGGGCGATCTCGAATGGAGAATGGAGATAACGTCCTGAAAGCTCTGATCTCCCAAAATCCCCTCATCTAAAAGGAACGCGCCACCTAGGTCAAGTGAGCTTATGGTTGCGATAAGAGAGGGGTACATGTCCGTTTTGATCGAGACGACCGGATCACCGGTACCCAGAGCTAGTACATTTCGGCTTATGGACATTGTCCATCGACTAGAGGTTGCCGCTGGGAGACCAAGTATCGTGACAAGGTCTTCCGGCGAATGAATAGTTTCAAACAACTGTTCGTCAACATCTGGATCCAACAATTGAGGCAGCCCGCTCACGTCCAATTGGTCGAAGGCAACCGTGAGGTACCGATAACTCACTGGCCAACTCTTGCCATCGGGAAGCACGAAGCCTTTGGTGACCTCTTGGGTCACGGTTCCTATATACCTTTCAGTCTCCGAAGCAGAACCGATAGTTTGAACCATGACCGTTGGCCCCTCTGGTAGCTCCATGCCCAACGGTTTGCCCACAAGATCAAATATATGCAAAAGAGTACCACTCTCTCCAAGCAAGCCAGCGAGAATGGCAGACCAGATACGCCGAAGGCAGATGGAACCCCAAACAGAGGTTGGACCTACAATACCATCCTGCTCCCCACTACAGCGAATCACCACAAAGGCGTGCGTCACCTCAGAGTCGGACAAAGGTACCGGAAAGCCCTCCCATCCGTGACTAAGAAGGATTTTCGCAATAGGTGAATAGGAATCCATAACTCCGTGCTTCCACTAAAGCAGTCCGGAGAAGATCTGCTGCCAAGGAACCGCCCCTTCCGCAATATGTTCTCCGTTACGATAGAGCTTTATTATGGGATCCGCCATATTCTTGAAGTCTATACCGATGCCCATTCTGCTGTGAATTCCGGTGATCTGGATTCGAGAAGAATTACCAACGGTGGCCCGGGTTCGCGCAGCTAACCCGGGTGCCGCAGGCATTCCGGCTTCCATCATACAATAGGATGTGTCCAAACGACGTCCCGGCAACCATCCCGGACACGCCCATGAACTCACGTTCTGTTGCTACCGCCGCTTGCCGCTCCTGCAGTCTCCTACAGTGGCCGAGCTGTTCATAGAGCACATGGCCAAGGCCGCGGCCAAGCTCGACTTTGAAGTCAGAGCCTATGTCGTGATGCCCAACCATGTTCACACCCTCGTCAAACCAAGGCAGGAAATCTACACCGTCGCCTCGATGCTGCATGCCCTGAAGCAGCCCTTTGCCAAAGTGCTGATCGGGAAGTGGAAAACAAGCGATTCACGCAAGTTAATGGCGCTCCGCGAGGTCTCGCCACAGGGCAAGCTCGTTCACCGATTTTGGCAAGCCGGTGGGGGATACGATCGCAATCTCTACGGCACGAAAGCGATGTGGGCAGCCATCGACTACATCCACGTCAACCCGGTGCGAAGAGGACTCTGCGAGCACTCCACCGATTGGCCGTTCTCAAGCGCCAAGGCGTATGCAGAGGGCTACGATCCCTTGGGGCTGGTCACCCTTTACTCGGATTGGAGCTAACTCCCATTGTGTCATGGAGTGCCTTCGGCACCCGGGTTAGCTGCGCGAACCCGGGCCACCCACGATGAGATAGGGGAGAAACCGAAGCCACCCGCC